>CAKUJT010000016.1 GCA_934661765.1 uncultured Senegalimassilia sp. | reverse complement strand
CTTTCCGGCAAGAACGACGAGGGCAAGCTCGTCGTGCTGTTCATCCCCGGCGATCATGAGGTGAACGAGGAGAAGGCCGCCCGCGCAGCCGGCGGCTTCACCATCCTCACCGACGAGGATATGGAAGCCTACGGCCTGCATAAGGGTTCCATGGGCCCGGTCGGCCTGCCCGAGGATGCGTTCGTCATCGCGGCGAACAGCCTGAAGGCGGTGCCGAAGTGGGTCGTCGGCGCCAACGAGGACGGCTACCACTATGTGGGCGCGCAGCTTGGCAAGGACTTCAAGGTCGACCAGTGGGCCGATATCATCACCGTCAAGCCCGGCGACTGCTGCCCGAAGTGCGGCATGGAGCTCAAGGGCGCTCGCGGCATCGAGGTCGCGCAGGTGTTCCAGCTTGGTGACAAGTACTCCCGCGCCATGAACGCCACCTTCATGAACAAGGACGGCAAGGAGCAGCCGTTCATCATGGGCTGCTACGGCGTGGGCGTGTCCCGCACCTTGGCCGCCATCATTGAGCAGCATAACGATGAGAACGGCATGATCTGGCCGATGTCCGTGGCTCCGGCGCACGTGTGCATCCTGCCGCTCGCCACCGGCGACGACCTGGTGCAGCCCGCTGCCGAGAAGCTGGCCGAGGAGCTGGCGGGCCTGGGCCTGGAAGTGGTCATCGACGACCGCAAGGAACGCGCGGGCGTGAAGTTCGCCGAGGCCGACCTGATGGGCTGGCCGCTGCAGATCGTCATGGGCAAGCGCGGCCTTGCCGAGGGCAAGGTCGAGATCAAGCGCCGCGCCACCGGCGAGCGTCGCGATATCTCGCTGGAGGCGCTCTCCGAGGCGCTGACCTTCGCCAAGGGCGCGCAGCGTCGTTGGGGCAACAACCTGAACGCTTTCGCCGGCCTGTTCGCCGGGAAGGCCGAATAGCGCTTACGCGAACGCGTATCCCTCACGGGCCCGGCAGATGCCGGGCCCGTTTTGATTTCAAGGCGGCTTGCGTTCGGCTGGCTTGGGGCCCGCGATTGTTCAAGGTGGCTTGCGTTCGGGGGGCCGCCGCGCCCGCGGGCGTTCAGAAGCGGTTCGCGGCTGGGCGGGCGCCTCTCTATTGCTCTTGCCTATCTTCGTAACGTCGCTTCACCCAGGTACATGCGGTCTGCACGAACGCCCGCGTGGCGGCCGAGGCGGTGTCCGCGGATCGCATGGCGATGGATATCTTCCGCCGCATCCCCAGATGCGGCGGAAGCACGGTCAGGGGGAGCGCGGTGTCTTCGAGCAGCAATCCCGGCAGTATGCTGAAACCCAGCCCTTTGCTCACCATGTTCATAACGTTGTAGTCGCTATCGACGGCGAAACGCACGTGCGGTCTCACCCCGCTGTTGCGCAGCAGAGCTTCCGCTTCCTGCATCGATCTGCTTCGCGGCTGGATGAAAGGCTCCTCGGCAAGCGTTCGCACGGGAACGCGGTCGGCATGTGCGAGCGCATGGTCGGGCGGCAGCAGCACCATAATCGGGTCGTCGTGCAAGGGGATGGCTTTCAGCGCCCGTTTCGCGGGCGCGACCAAAAACCCGCAATCGGCATCCCCGTGCCACAAGGCGCGCTCGAGCTCCGCTTCGTCGTCGATGCACATCAAATGCAGCTCCACGCCGGGGCATTTCCGCTCAAAGGCCCTCACCATATCGGGAAACCAATGGGTGGAGATGCTGGTAGGCGCGGCTACGCGCACCACGCCGCGCTCCAGGCGCCTCAGCTCGGCTATCCGGCTTGCCAGCTGCCGTTCGCCGTTGCAAACGTTGGAGATCCATGGAAGCAGGTCCTCGCCTTCGGCTGACAGGTGGGCTTCCCTGTAATCGCGTACGACCAATTGCACGCCCATTTCCTTTTCTAGGGAAGATATCATGCCGCTGATGCCTGATTGCGAGTAGCCAAGATCGTTCGCCGCTTGCGTGAAGCTGCCGGTCTCGGCAACGCGCAGCAGGGCATTATATTTCGGGTTCACCATACGATGCTCCTTTATGGGATGCAGCGGTTTTCGCTTGCGGCGGCGATGGTCTCGCGCCGCGACGATGCGGATGGGTTATCCGCACGTGCGAGCCCGGCAAGCTGGTACGATAAGCGCCTGGGGGAGGCCCCCCAGCAATTGAGCATTGTAGCCGTAAGGGCATCTGCTGAATCCGGCAAGGCAAGGGGGAAGGCCGTGAAGCTCCTTTTTGCGTAGGGGACCGGCGTCGCGGCGGCCCTTGATGCGACCGCCGAGGCGCGTAAGGTATCGTTTCGGCTTCAACTTCGCGCTTGAGGTCGCCTGCACGGCCGGGCGTGTAGCATTATAGGCATGTAGGGGCTTGCCGAATGTGCGAGCATGTGAAGAAGGGGAGGCCGACATGGCAACGATCGGCGATGGTTTCAAGGATATCTTCCTGGCTGGCGTGGGGGCTATGGCCCTCACGGGCGAGAAGGCCACGGATCTGGTGAGCACGCTTATCGCGAAGGGCGAGCTTACCGTCGAGCAGGGCAAGCAGATCAACACTGAGCTTGCCCACAAAGCGGCCAACGCCGCGCAGTCCGCGCGTTTCGATGCGCTTGAGGCGCGCATGTCGGTCATGACCCCCGAGGAGCGCGAGGCGTTCGCCGCGAAGGCGGCCGAGATCGCGGCGCGCCCGGCGGCGCAGCCTGTGCAGGAGCAGCCGCAAGCCGAGGACTCCCAGGAGCCTTCCGAGCAGGCCGAAGCTTCCGCCGAGCAATAGGGGTCGCGTGCTTCCATGGCCGATAACACGCTGTTGAAGTACTTCTTCTCGTCGGGTTCCGAGGTGGACCCCGAGGGGCAGTTCAACCTTACGCGCAAATCGCGCACGCAAAGGCTGCGCGAGATATACGCCATCATGCAGAAGCATCACTTCACGAAGGGGTTCACGCCCGAATCCTTCCGCAGCATGCTGGAGGGTTTGGGCCCCAGCTTCGTGAAGATCGGGCAGACGCTGTCAACCCGTTCGGAGATCTTGCCCAAGGCTTATTGCGATGAGCTGAAGAAGCTGCAGGCAAGGTCGAAGCCGCTTCCGTTCGATGAGATGCTTGCGGCCATGGACTCCATCTACGGGGACGAACGCGAAAAAATCTTCGCCGAGATCGATCCTAAGCCGCTCGGAAGCGCTTCCTTGGCGCAGGTGCACAAGGCGCGTCTTGCCGACGGCAACGTGGTTGCGGTGAAGATCCAGCGGCCAGGCGTGCGCGCCACCATGGCGCAGGATATCGATATCATGCGCATCGTGGCCCGGCAGGCGTCGCGTTTCATCAAAGACGGGCAGATGCTCGACTTGCGCGATGTGGTCGAGGAGCTGTGGGCAACGTTTCTCGAGGAAACGGATTTCAAGCGCGAAGCGGCCAACTTGCAGGAGTTCGCGCTGCTGAACAAGGATGTGGCCTTCATCGCATGCCCGAAGGTGTATCCCGAGCTGTGTCGCGAGAACATCTTGGTCATGGAGTACGTCGACGGCATCCCCATCGACGATTTCGAGAAGCTGCGCGCTGCGGGATACGACTTGCAGGAGATCGGCGAGAAGATCCTGGACAACTATGCCACGCAGGTGCTGGATTTCGGCTTTTTCCACGCCGACCCGCATCCGGGCAACATGCTGGTGCGCGACGGGAAGATTGTTTACATCGACCTTGGCATGATGGGCCGCTTAACCCCGCGCGATCGCTCGGGGTTCGGCTCCATCATCAAGGCGGTGGGCATGCAAAGCGCCTCGGAGCTTAAGGATGCTCTGCTGGCGTTCGCCATCCAGCGCGACAACAACGCCATCGACCATACGCGTTTCCTGGCAGACCTGGATCTGCTGCTGAAAGACTACGGCTCATGCGACGTCAGCGCCATCGACGTCGGTCAGCTGCTCTCGGATATCCTGAACCTCACGCGTCAATGCAAGGTCACGCTGCCGCCGTCCATCACCAGCGTGTCGCGCGGCATCGTCACCCTTGAGGGCACCGTCATGCCGCTCATCCCCAATGAGAACATGGTGTCCATCATCAACGCGCATATCCAGCGTACGAAGGATACGAAAGCCGAGTTGATAAGCGCTATGCAGGAATTGGCGTTGGCTCTGCGCGCCGCGGGATCGGGCACGCTGGATACGGCGAAGTATGCAGGTCAGGCGCTGCATATGCTCACGCGTGGGCAGGTTAAGGTGAACATGGAGGTTCTGGGCTCCGAGGCGCCCATGCGCAGCCTTTCGACCATCATCAACAGGTTGTCGCTGGGCATCATCATCGCTGGCTTGTTCATCGGCTCGTCCATGGTCGCCCTGTCCACCATGGAGCCGCGCGTCCTCGGGGTTCCCGTGCTGTCGTTCTTCGGGTACCTAGGCGCGTTGGTGCTGTCCATCTGGGTGGTCGCTGACATCTTGAGAAAGCGAAGATAAGGAAAGCGCCCTTCGAGGGCGCTTTCCTTTGCAGGCTTCGCTTGTTCTTTCGACAGGTTGGCGCGTCGGCTACGACTTCAT
The DNA here is from genome assembly GCA_934661765.1 of uncultured Senegalimassilia sp. The sequence continues at coordinate 30,181 of CAKUJT010000016.1, read as the reverse complement.
CCTCGTCTCCGTCTTGCATTTTGGGCACACCACGCGCATCGTTCCTTTCCCGCGGGGCACGGAAAGCTCCTGCCCGCAGTTCTTGCAGCGGAAGTACTTCGTGGTCTTGCGGTTGGACCATTTCTTCTTCGCAAGCTCGTAGCTGCGGCGGGGTTTGGCGGACAGGCGCAGGTACTTCTGGTTCTCTTGACGGCGCTTCCCGATGTTTTTCGAGCAGGTGCGCCAAATGGCCAGCGCCATCGCCGCAAGCGCGACATAGGAAAGCCACCCGCAATGCGGCAGGATGGAAGCCAGCATGGTGATGATGCCCAGCGCTACCAGCGCGTTGCAAAGGTCGTCGTTGCCGTAACGGCCTTGCATCCATACGGCAGTGCGTTGAGCTAATCGCTGGAAGAAGTTGTTCATAAAGTGCCCTAACGTTTTGGTGGTGCGGCGTATCGCGCCCCGCAAGGTGAGTTTGCGGCCTTGCGGGGCGCGGTGTCTACTGTATTGCTCTTTGCCTAGGGGGCGGGGTGCGCGCTGGCGGGCGTTGCCTAATGGTTTCCCATCCGTTGCGCAGCGGACGGCGGGCAGCATCGCGTGCAGGCGCGGGTTGCGCTCGGCATACCTGGGTCGTCGCGCTTTATCGCAGGGACGAGTTCGCTCGATCTAAGATATTCTTCACTGCCTGTGGTTGCTGGTCGCACAGCAGCGGGAAGGGCGTCGGGGAAGCGGGGTCGTCCTCGAACCGGTCGGTCAGGAACTTCACGTACCAGGTGACGTCATGCCATTGCCCGCTTTTGAAGCCGGCGTGGCGCTGGTGCCCCATCACCTCGAAGCCGAGGCCTTCGTGCAGGCGTTGGCTGGGATCGTTCGGGCTGGTCACAATGCCATATACCGCTTTGATGCCCTGTGCGGCGCATAGCTCGATGAGCGCGCGGTACAGCACGGCGCCCAACCCATGGCCCTGCGCGGCGGGCGCGAGATAAACGGAAAGCTCGGAATTCCATCGGTATGCGCCGCGTTCGCGCAGCTCATGGGCGTAAGCGTAGCCCGCCACTTTGCCGTCAAGCTCGGCAACCAGGTAGGGGTGGGCGGCAAGTACGCCGTCCGTGCGGGCTTGAAAAGCCTTGCGCGTGGGCGCTTCTTCCTCGAACGTTATAGATGTGTCTATGTAGGGCGTATAGATGCCCAAGATGGCGTCGGAGTCGGCGCTGGTCGCAAGGCGGATGACGGGAGTTGTCATGAAAAGGGCTCCTTCTCGTTTTCGATCAGGAGCCCATGGTACTACTGCTTTGCGGGGGTTGTGTGGCGCTCGACCGGGTGCCCGGTCCCTACGCCGGATTCTCCTTTGCCAAGATTAGCTTGACTTCGTCATCGGTCGATTCGTGATTCGGAGCGTGCTTTGCCGGCGTGATGCGGGCGGATTGCGGGGCATGCTGCGGCCTCGCCTATTCCAACGCCGGGTGGTCCCGGCTTGTTTCCACGAGGCCTAATCCTTCTTGCGTCGGGTGCGCGCGATATGGAAAACGCTACGAATCGCCGATGTTTGCGGTATACTCCGTAGGCACATGCATAGACGAAGACAGCGGCGCGCATCATCGCGGTCGGCAGAGACGGGTCTCATCGGCTGAAAGGACCCGGGCGGCAAGCGCGTCGATTCCCTTCCGAGCATCATGGCTGAAAGCGGGGCGCGGCAAGCGCGGACGTTTTAGTAGGCCGTGGCGGGCGCCCTCCGTTATCGGGGCGAATGAAGCGGGCGGTTCGCGCAGGTGCGCGTCCGTCAACCAAGGTGGTACCGCGAGAGCCTTCTCTCGTCCTTGGACTGGGTAGATTCCAGGCCAAAGGCGAAGAGGGCTCTTTTTTATTGGCCGCATACGGCGGCCGTCGGCAAATGTGGAAAGGATCGGACACATGGCAATCGTGGACGAGCTGTCGGCGTTGCGCACGAGCACGCTGGCCGCCATCGAACAGGCTGCGGACACTTCCGCGCTCGAGGAGGTGCGCGTGGCGGTGCTGGGCAAGGCTGGCACGCTGACGGGCTACCTGCGCGGCATGGGCCAGGTGGCGAAGGAGGAGCGCGCCGCTGTGGGCAAAGCGGTGAACGAGGTGCGCGGCGCCGTCGAGGCGGCGCTCGAGGAGCGCAAGCGCGCGCTTGCCGCCAAGGAGCTTGAGGCTGCTATCGATGCGGCGGCTGTCGACGTCACGCTGCCGGGCCGCGGCCAGCAGGTGGGCACGCGCCATCTCATCAACGCCATCACCGATCAGATCTCCGAAATCTTCCTGGGTTTGGGCTACACCGTGGCCCAAGGTCCCGAGGTGGAAACCGACTACTATAACTTCGAGGCGCTCAACGCCCCGGCCGACCATCCCAGCCGCAGTATGCAGGACACCTTCTACGTGGTCGATCGCTCCGGCGAGGAGTCCGCGGTGCGCGGTGAGTCCAAGGTGCTGCTGCGCACGCAGACCTCTGGTGTGCAGGTACACGTCATGGAGCAGCAGAAGCCGCCCATCTACATCATCGCCCCGGGTAAGGTGTATCGCCGCGACGTGGCCGACCCCAGCCATCTGCCTCAGTTCACGCAGATCGAGGGTCTGGTCGTCGACAAGGGAATCTCGTTCGGCGACCTGAAGGGCACGCTCGATTACTTCTGCAAGCAGATGTTCGGCCCCGATCGCAAGACGCGCTTCCGCGCCCACTACTTCCCGTTCACCGAGCCTTCCGCCGAGGCGGACGTCAGCTGCGGCGTGTGCGGCGGCACGGGCCATCTGCACGACGGCGAGCGCTGCCGCATGTGCAAGGGCACGGGCTGGCTGGAGATCTTGGGCTGCGGCATGGTTGACCCCAACGTGCTCAGCATGTCGGGCATCGATCCGGAGGAGTATTCGGGCTTCGCGTTCGGCGTGGGCGTCGAGCGCGTTGCGTGCTTGAAGTACAACGTCCCCGACCTGCGCATGCTGCTCGAGGGCGATATGCGCTTCCTTCGCCAGTTCTAGCCCCGTTTGCTCGACGGCGGCGAAGTCGCTCGACGGCGCGGATCGGCGGAACCCAGCTCGGGTTTTTCGCTTTCGGCGCACGGGCGATGGCCGTGCTCGGCTTGGTCGGATGCGTTTGATACGGCGCTTCGCCATCCAGGCCGATTCCGGCAAGCTCGGCCGTCCCACTGATTTTCATCGGCCTTGGCCGATGTCATAGAAAGAGAATGTCATGAAAGTATCGTTGAAATGGCTGAACGAATACGTTGAGGTCCCTACGGACATCAAGGCGTTCTGCGACAAACTCGACCTTACGGGAACGGGCGTGGAGGGCGTTGAGACGCTTGGCGCCGCGTTCGACCATGTGGTAACCGCCAAGGTGCTCAAAAAGGAGCATCATCCCGACTCCGATCATATGTGGGTGTGCTCGGTCGACGTGGGCGGGCTCAACGTCGATAAAGAAGGCAACCCCGAGCCGCTGCAGATCGTCTGCGGCGCCCAGAACTTCAACGAGGGCGACCATATCGTCACTGCCATGGTGGGCGCGGAGCTGCCCGGCGATGTGAAGATCAAGAAGTCCAAGCTTCGCGGCGTCGCCAGCTTCGGCATGAACTGCTCCGCACGCGAGCTCGGTCTGAGCGGCGACCATGACGGCATCATGATCTTGCCCGAAGATGCCCCGGTGGGCGTCCCGTTCGCCGAGTACGCCGGTCTCACCGATACCGTGCTCGACCTGGAGATCACCCCGAACCGCCCCGACAGCCTCTCCATCGCCGGCCTGGCTCGCGAGGTGGGCGCGATGTACCGTCGCGACTGGAACGACCCGCTGGCGGAGATGGCCGCCAAGCTCCAGCTCGACGCCTCCGCAACCCCCGTTGACGAAGAGGTCCAGATCACGGTCGAGGACGCCAAGCGCTGCCCGCGCTACACGGCGCGCGTCATCCGCGGCTGCAAGGTAGGCCCCAGCCCCGACTGGATGGTCGAGCGTCTTGCCGCTATCGGCCAGCGCTCCGTCAACAACATCGTCGACGTCACGAACTACATCCTGTTCCTGTTCGGCCAGCCGCTGCATGCGTTCGACCTGGACAAGCTGAAGAACGCCGATGGCCGTGCGCACATCGTGGTGCGCGCCGCGCAAGACGGCGAGCCGCTGACCACGCTCGACGGCGAGAAGCGCACCCTTACCAGCGACATGACCGTCATCTCCACCCCCGAGCAGGGCGCGGTGGCCTTGGCCGGCGTCATGGGCGGTCTTGATACCGAGGTGACCGACGATACGGTGAACATCCTGCTGGAGGCCGCTACGTTCGAGGCCGGCCGCACCAGTCGCACCAGCCGCAACCTCGGGCTTATCAGCGAAAGCTCCATGCGCTACGAGCGCGGTGTGGACGACCACGGCATCGAGGCGCGTTCCGCTGCCGCTGCTGCGCTCATCGTGGAGGTCGCCGGCGGCACCGTGAGCGCTGCCGCGGCCGACGACCAGGGCATCATCGACGTGTGGCCCGAGCCTAGCACCGCCGCGCAGTTGAAGTTCCGCATCCCGCGCTTCCGCTCCATGATGGGCGCCCAGATCCCGCGCGAGTTCATCGTCGAGATCCTGGAGCGCTTGGGCTGCAAGGTCGAAGATACCGCCGACGAGGACGTGCTGGACGTGGTTTCCCCCACCTTCCGCCCCGACCTGCCGCGCGAGATCGACCTGTACGAGGAGGTGCTGCGCCTGTACGGCATGGATCTCATCCCCGAGACGCTGCCCGGCGGCCGCGGCCGCTTCGGCGTGCGCTCCCATATGGAGCACGTGCTGGATACCGTCAACCGCACCATGACCGCATCCGGCCTCAACGAGACCATGACGTATTCCTTCGCCGAGCCCACCGAGCTCGAGCGTCTGCGCATGCCCGTCGAGGGGCTGGGCGATCCCGTGGAGCTTATCAACCCCATGAACTCCGACCAGTCGGTCATGCGCCAGAGCATCATCCCGGGCCTTTTGCGCTCGGTGGCGCACAACCAGGCTCGCGGTGTGAAGAACATCCAGCTCTACGAGCAGGGCATGGTGTTCTTCGCTCACGAAGGCAAGAAGCAGCCCAAGGAGCGCCGCCGCCTGGCCGGCGTCATGGCCGGTGCGTTCGGCGACGCGGCTTGGAACGTGCAGCCCGCGGCGTTCGACTTCTTCGACGGCAAGGGCGTCGTGGAGAACCTGATGCGCGAGCTGGCCATCCCGAAGGTCCGCTATAAGGCGCTGGCCGCGCAGGAGGCCCCGCATCTGCAGCCCGGCCGCGCCGCCCAGGTGCTCTCCGGCGGCACGGTGCTCGGCTGGGTGGGCGAGCTGCATCCGCTGGCTTGCGCAGCCTATGACGCGCAGGCGCCCGTCGTGGCCTTCGAGCTGGACGTCGAGGCGCTTGCTAAGGCCTGCCGCCCCGCACGCGATTACGTCGACGTGCCCACGTTCCCGGCCGTTTCCATCGACCAGGCGTTCGTGGTCGACGAGGACGTCACGCACGAGCGTCTGGAGCAGTGCATGTCGTCTGCGGGAGGCAAGCTGCTGGCCGAGGTGCGCCTGTTCGACGTGTACCGCGATTCCGAGCGCATCGGCCAGGGCAAGAAGTCCATGGCGTATGCGCTGACGTACCGCGCTGCCGATCGCACGCTTACCGGCGAAGAGGTCGATAAGGCCCACGCGAAGCTGGTGAAGAAGGTCTGCGGCGCCACCGGCGCCGAGGTCCGCGCGTAAAGGCGATCAGCCCACGCGCTAGGGAAGCCGCCGAGTCCATGCCCGGCGGTTTCCTTGTTTCAGGCGGATTCTAAGACTTAACCATGGCTAACAGCGTTACAATGGAGCGCAAACGAAAGGATGCGGTATGTACGACAATCTGAAAAGCCCCGGTCGCAACGACGAATGCTGGTGCGGCAGCGGGCGCAAATACAAGAAGTGCCACCTTGATTTCGACGAGCGCCTGCAAAGCCTTTACGAGCAGGGCTTCGAGGTTCCTCAGCGCAGTCTGCTGAAAACGCCGGAGGAGATCGAGGGCATCAAGAGAAGCGCCGCCATCAACATCGGCGTGCTGGATCTTGTGGCGGAGCGCATCGGCGCGGGCGTCACCACCGAGGAGATCGACAAGTGGATCTACGATTACACCGTCGAGCATGGCGGCATCCCGGCCGACCTTGATTACGAGGGCTATCCGAAAAGCGTCTGCACGTCCATCAACGAGGTGGTCTGCCACGGCATCCCGTCTCCTGATGATGTGCTGAAAGACGGCGATATCGTTAACGTCGACTGTTCGACCATCCTGGACGGCTACTACTCCGATTCCTCGCGCATGTTCTGCATCGGCGAGGTGTCCGATGAGAAGCGTCGCTTGGTCGAGGAAACGAAAAAGGCGCTTGAGGCGGGTCTTGCCGCAGTGGAGCCGTGGGGACTTTTGGGCGATGTGGGCGCTGCTGTTCACGAATACGCCCATGCGCAGGGTTTCTCGGTGGTGCGCGAGTTCGGCGGCCACGGCATCGGCCTGGAGTTCCACGAAGATCCCTTCGTCAGCCACGTGTCCGACCCCGGAACGGGCATGGTGCTGGCACCGGGCTGCTGCTTCACCATCGAGCCCATGATCAACATGGGAAGCCACGATATCGATATGACCGACCCCAATGGGTGGACCGTCCGCACTGCGGACCGCAAGCCTTCCGCCCAATGGGAGGTGCAGCTGGTGGTCACGGAAACCGGCTACGAGCTTCTGAGCTGGTAATCTTTCATCCCGGCAGGGGGAAGCGGGTCATAACGCCCTCCCCGCCGGGATTTTTTTTTCGACATTATAACGAACAAACGTACGAAACCATGTTATACTCCCATCAACACATCAGAGCCAGTGCAAGCGCCTCCTTCCAAGGTCGCCCGTAGATGGCAGCGGTGTTCCTCGCTGCCCGTTCCACGCTTGCAAGATCCTCTCCGTTTTTGGAACAATCGAAGAAGGTGTTTGCCATGTCCGGTAACGGGTCTGTGTCTTGCTGCGCGCAACCAGGTGCATTGGTGGTTATAGCGGCGCTTCCGCTCTGTCAGTTGCGCAATGCGCTCGATTCAATGGAATATCAGCTGTTCGAAGGGGGCTTTATCCCAGCGGGGTTCGGCTTCGAAGACGCTGCCGATTGGCCGGAGCTCAATCAGCTGGGGTGCGAATCCGCCCTTGATCGGGTTTTGCCCGGTGCCTTCCCGCTTCGATGCGCATGCGTTATGGATTGCGCCGATGCGGTATCCCTCGTGCAGGAGGTCGGCCATGTTGTGCTCTAATCTTCTTTGGGATGCGCAGTCGGTGTCTCGAAAACAAGTTCCCACGTTGCAGGATGCCTTTCTGTGCTGCGATAGGGAAACGCTGCTTTCCATGGTCGAGCAGGGTTATGCGTGCCGTTTGCCGGGGTGGGGCCAGGCGACCCCGCAGCAGCGACGCGTTGCCCGCAAACGCATGGGCCGCGCTTTGGACGCCATGCTCGATTGTTCGGTGAAGCGCAAAAGCGGTAAAGCCCTGTGCATATTCCCCGAAGAACGTTTCATCGTGCATGCACGACGGGGCCGGGCAAGCATCGAACGCTTGGTGCAGGCCCGCGTGGCGGATCTGTCTGCGGGTGCCGTGCGACAAGATGCCGTCGAAGGCGCGTGCCTGTTCGGTTGCGCTCCCTGGTCGCAAGTTCTTTCGTATCGCGTATGGCTCGAAGGCCCCTGGGATTGCTGCGAGCGCTATATGGTTCTTGCAAGTGCGTTCTGGCATCTGACGCATCAAGCGCCGGTGTCGAGGCAGGGTGAATCAAGCCTCGGGATTCTCGGAGCCTCCTCGGAAAGCGCGTCCTCTAAGGCGGGGGCTCAATCGTTGCCTCGTTGCGATTGCTCGTTCGCAAGCTGCGAAGGCGCGTTCCCTTCGGCCGACTCCGTTGGCAGGCTTGTGGCGGTGCGAGCCGCGTCCATGGGATTGTATGTTCCCGATGCCTTGGAGGAAGCGTGCCAAGAGCGCCTTATCGCCAGGGTCGATAAACTCAATCAAGCCTGTGAGGGCGATTTTCTCAACAGGGTGGAAAACCTTATGGGTCGGCTGCAGGCGGCATAGCGTCCTGCAATGAAAAGGGCCGCTCGAACGAGCGGCCCTGAGGTACCTTGAAAAGCTATATCGACTAGTCTTCGATCTCCACCAGCGTAATCTCGAAGTTCAGGTCCTTGCCTGCCAGTTCGTGGTTCATGTCAAAGGTTGCCACGCCGTCTTCGATCGACTGCACGAACACGGGGAAGATCTGGCCGTCGCCGCTTTGCATGTATACCGTCTGGCCAACGGGAAGCTCGTTGCCGTTGGGAATCTGATCCAAGGGGATGCGCTGCACCAGCTCCTCGTTGCGCTCTCCGTAGGCGTCGGCAGCGGGGATGTGCACGGTCTTGGTCTCGCCTTGCTCCATAAGCTCGACGGCGGCATCGAAGCCGGGGATCATCTGCCCGGCCATGCACGTGAACTCCAAGGGCTCGCCGCGATCCAGGGAAGAGTCGAACTTCGTGCCGTCGTCCAGCGTGCCAGTGTAATGAACCTTGACCTTTTTGCCTTTGTTGCTCATCGAAACGTCTCCTGTCGTATGGGTATTTCGCTCGGTTAAGTCTACCCGACAAACCTGAAGCCTGGCTCGGTAATGACGGGGGAACCGCGAAAAGTTCCCTTGCTGTTGCTTTACGCTTCCCTGGATTCCCTCTCTGCCAGGTCAGCAAGCGTGACCCGTTGGGCTACAAGGCGGGAAAGGGGTTCAAGGAGCGCGCGGTCATCGGGATTCAAGCCGTTTTCAGCCAACTCGATAACGCGATCGCACAGGTCGGCTACCGGCGCTCCGTAAACATGGGCGTCGTAGCCGCGTTCCATCAGGACATCTTTCGCCATCTCGAAAGCATCGGCGCCTACATCGGCGAAAAGGGTTTCAAGCTGCTGCAGGTTGCCTTCGTTGTAGAACAAGCCCTTGATAAGGGCGGCATAGGCGATCACGTAGGGGATGGGCATAGAGTCCGCCGGGCGGATTTCCAAGTACGTTTTCAGCCGCACGTCAGGGAATAGCATGGAAACCGCGTGCTCTACTTGCTTTCGGGTCATCGGCTCGTCGGCGTACAGTTGTCCAAAGGTTTGCTCGCAGTAGCGCCAGCCCTCGTTCTCGTCGGGCGCAACTATAGCGGGCGTGTCCAGCACGTACTCCGCATAGTCTTCGAATGTGAAGCTACTCGAAAGCGCGCCGGGCACAAGGCCGCATCGGTCGCTGTCAGTATGGCGCCATATGTCGGTCCTCATCAGCTTATGTTGGCGCGGCTTGCCTTCGAATATCGGCGAATTGTCGCAGATCAGGCTCAAGATAGGCGTGAGCGCATACGCGATCCTCATTTTTCTGAGGCAATCCTGTTCGCTTGTGTAGTCGATAGAGATCTGCGTTGAAGCGCTGCCTCGCATCATGCAGGGGCCGTAGATGTCCTTTGCGCCAAGATATCGGTTCATGAACGCGTAGCGGCGTTTAGGTATCAAGTCCAGGCTGCGCGCCGTGGCGGTGGGATGGTAGCCTTGTGCTACCACATGCATGCTTTTGGGGGCAAGCAGGTCATCAAGCGTTTTCCGATATGCGGTAAACGTCTCCCGGGCTTTTTCCAAATCATCGAACGGTCCCGCCGATAATTCGATTTGGGCGGCAGGCTCGATGGTGATGGCCTCTCCTGGGCGAGCTACGCCAAGAAGGTCGCCCTCTTCGTCCACGGTCGCTTGCGGATAGGATTCCCTTAGCTGTTCAAGCAGATGCGCGACGCCGTTCTCCTCGCTATACGAGACGGGGGAGCCGTCGGCACGCACAATGGTCTGTTCCAGCTCGATGCCCAGTTTCCCGTGCGATCCGGCGGGTTTGATGCCGCTTCGGAAAAAAGCCGTCAACGCTTCGATATTGCGCTTACGAGCAGGTTGGGAGGCGTCGCGGGCGGCGACGTCCGTATGGATTTCGGTGGCTGGAATATTCATGTAACAAGCTCCTTGGCCGGTAATATCGCTGCAATCATACGCCAGTTTGGCTACAATAGGCCTTCAGTCGGCAGCCTTTGTAGGTAATCTGACACTATGAACTGTTCTATTTGAAGATGAAGACGGGGCCGGGTTTGGACGTGCATATCACAAAAAGAACAGCGCTTTTGTTGCTGCTCGACATCATCGCCACGTATCTGTCGTATTGGCTTGCATCTATTCTTACCAACGTTAAGGGAGAGGTGTTCGTCAATAACGAGATCTACTTCGTGCTGGGCATCCTCGCGTTTATCAACGTCGTGGTTTTGGCGACGTTTCGCCTGTACAACAATTTATGGGAATACGCCAGCATCGATGAGGTCATCCAGATCGTCGGCGCAACCGTGCTCGGCACGTTGGGCGGTGCCGTGTTTCTGTGGATTATCGGCACTAGGCTCCCTATCAGGGTTTTCGTCGTTTCGTGCTTCCTTTTGATCTTCTTCATGGGCGGTATCCGCTTCGTGTTCCGCTTCATGCGCCAAAAGGGAAGGGCCATCGCCTCGTCGCAGCGTACATGCGATCGCCCGCGCACGCTGGTGGTCGGTGCGGGCGAAACGGGCTCGCTGGCAATCGGGCGCATGGCGTCGAAAGACCCTCTCATGCCCGGTATCCCCATCGTTGCCACTGACGACGATCCCGCGAAGCGGGGTCAACGCATCCATGGCGTGAAGGTCTCTGGCGGAACCTCCGATATCGTCGATCTGGTTGATCGCTATGACATCGAGCAGATCGTCGTAGCCATCCCCTCGTCCACGCCAGAGGAACGTAAGCGCATTTACGGCGAATGCACGAAGACGGATTGCCGTTTGCGCACACTGCCTAACGTTCGCGCACTATCCCTCGATGAAATCGGGGATGTAAGCCTGCGCGACGTCGATGTGGCGGACCTGCTTGGTCGTGAGGAGATCGTTCTGAACACTCGTGCGGTTTCCGGCTATATCGCGGGTGAAACCGTGCTGGTCACTGGCGGCGGCGGCTCCATCGGCAGCGAGCTGTGCCGTCAGCTGTGCACGGTGGCGCCTGCTCGCATTGTCATCTTCGACATATACGAAAATGATGCGTACATGCTGCGCAACGAGCTTCTGTCCGAATACGACGACATCGATATCATCATCGAGATCGGCAACGTATGTGACAAGGAGCGCGTCAACGAGGTGTTCGCGAAGTATCGCCCGGGCGCGGTGTTTCATGCGGCTGCCCATAAACACGTTCCTCTTATGGAGCATTGCCCGCGCGAGGCCGTTCACAACAACGTGTTCGGCACGTTGAACGCTGTTCGCGCTGCTGATGCATACGGGGCGGCGCGCTTCATCTTCATCTCCACCGACAAGGCGGTTAACCCCACAAGCGTCATGGGGGCGACCAAGCGCATGGGCGAAATGATCGTGCAGTACTATGCGCGTACGTCGAAAACCATTTTCACCGCAGTGCGTTTCGGTAATGTGCTCGGTTCTAACGGCAGCGTGATCCCCGTCTTCCAGCGTCAAATTGCCGCCGGTGGGCCTGTTACCGTTACGCATCCAGATATCGAGCGGTTCTTCATGACCATTCCCGAGGCGTCGCGATTGGTTATCCAAGCGGGAGGCATGGCGCATGGCGGCGAGATCTTCATTCTGGATATGGGTGAACCCGTCAAGATCGTCGATTTGGCAAAAGGCCTTATCCAGCTGCAAGGCCTTACGCCGGACGTGGATATCAAAATAGAGTTTACGGGTCTGCGTGAAGGTGAGAAGATGTACGAGGAACTGCTCATGGACGAGGAGAGCACGCTTCCCACCGATAACCAGTCCATCATGATCTCCACGGGCCAGGAAATCAGCTATGATCAGGTTGCCTCGAAGCTCGATGAGTTGGAAAACGCGCTTTCGGCAACTGATGGGGAAGCTATTCGCATGCTTGAACAGGCGGTCCCAACGTACCATTACACCTCGAATGGGAAGGGCATAGTATGAGCATCAAATGCGGTATTGTCGGTGCAGCCGGCTTCGCTGGCATAGAGCTGGTCCGAGTTGCGCTGCGGCACCCCGAGTTCGAATTGGTCGCCGTTACCTCCAATGAGCTTGCCGGAACCCCCGTGGCCAAGGAATACCCTTGCTTCACGGGAGCTACCGACCTTGCCTTCTCCAGGCATGACGACCCGGTTCTCGATCAGTGCGATGTCGTGTTCCTTGCCGTGCCTCATACCGCGGCAATGGCAATGGCCCCTCGTATCGTCGATCGCGGGGGCGTGGTGGTCGACCTGTCCGCCGATTTCCGCTTAAAGGACCCTGCGGTTTACGAGCAGTGGTACAAAGTCCCCCATACTCAAACCGAGCTGCTCAAGCGCGCCGCCTTCGGCTTGCCCGAGTTGTTCCCCGATGATCTTGCCGCCGCCGCGCAGCAGCGCAAGGAAGGCAAAGGGGCGGTCGTCGGTTGCGCTGGCTGCTATCCCACGGCAACCACGCTTGCTGCAGCGCCTGCCGTGCGTCTCGGCCTTGTCGATGACAAAGCTCCAATCGTCGTAGACGCCATTTCGGGTGTGACGGGCGCAGGCAAGAAGGCCACGGCGCGCACTCATTTCTGCTTCGCCAACGAGAATCTCGAGGCTTACGGCGTGGCAACGCATCGCCACACGCCTGAAATCGAGCAGATCCTGGGCGTTTCCGACCGCTTGGTGTTCACCCCTCATTTGGCGCCGCTGAACAGGGGACTTCTGTCCACGGTGAACCTGCCCTTGGCAGCCGGGGCAACGCGCGATGTGGCGAAGATCGTCGAGAGCTATAAAGAGTTCTATCGAGACAGCGCGTTCGTAACGGTGCTCGATGCGGGGGTTATGCCCAAGACGTCTTCCGTCGTGGGCACGAATTGCGCTCATATCGGGCTTGCCGTCAATGAGCGGGTTGGCATGCTCATTGCCGTCGGAGCTATAGACAACCTTTGCAAAGGCGCTGCTAATCAAGCTGTTCAGTGCGCTAACATTGTTTTCGGGCTGCCAGAGGACCTTGGCCTCGATAAGGTGGCGGTTCCCGTATAGCCAATCCGCCCGCCGTTTCGGCGGGCGTTTCAGAAGGAGGGCGTAATGACTCATGCAGTTTCCGCTGCGTCTAAGGGGGACGCGGTGAAACCTCTGCATAACGCAAGCACCGCCGACTCCTACGCAGATCTGCCGTTTTTGCCGGCAGGCGGCGTTGCGTCGGCGAAGGGTTTCAAGGCTTGCGGCATCCACGCAGGATTCCGCGCTGATCCAAAGCGTTTGGATTTCGCGTTGGTGGCAGCCGATCAACCGGCGGCCTGTGCCGCGGTGTTCACCACGAACGTGTTCTGCTCGGCTCCGGTCACGGTGTCCAGGGAGCACCTTGATGGTGCAGGGTACGGCATCGCGCGTGCGGTGGCTATCAACTCGGGTATCGCAAATGCGGCTACCGGAGACAAGGGCCTTCAGACGGCGCGCCAATCGTCCGGCATCGTCGCCGATGCCCTTGGTTGCCCGGCGCAAGAGGTTTTGGTGGCGTCTACGGGCGTTATCGGCCAGCATCTGCAGATGGAGCCGTTTGAAAGCGGTGCGCCTTTGGCCGTCTCGGCGCTGTCTGCTGCGGGAGGCGCCGATGCGGCTCGCGCCATCATGACGACGGACACCAAGCCGAAGGAGTTCGCCGTAACGTTTAGCGGTAACGGTTTGGGCTATGACGGATGCATGTTCACGGTGGGCGGCATGGCAAAGGGCTCGGGTATGATCATGCCCAACATGGCCACCATGATCAGCGTCATCACCACCGATGCGCCCGTTGCCTCGAATCATCTGCATGAGGCTCTTTCGAAGGCGGTCGGGATCAGCTTCAACAAGATCACCGTCGACTCCGATACCTCCACGAACGACTCGTGCTTCCTTATGGCAAGCGGTGCGGCAGCACCGCAAGGCGCTGTGTGCATGCAGCCTGGAACGCCTGCCTTCGATGCGTTCGAAAACGCGTTGCGCACCGTCTGCGTCGCCCTTGCCCGTGAGATGGCGGTCGATGGCGAAGGCGCCACACGCCTCATCACCGTTAACGTAGCGGGGGCCGCAAATCCGGAGGATGCGGACAAGGCGGCGCGTACCGTAGCAAATTCGCCGTTGGTGAAAACGGCGGTTTACGGGCACGATGCTAATTGGGGCCGTATCGCCGCAGCGCTCGGCAGGTCCGGTGCGGCGTTCTCCCAAGGCGATGTTGCCATCGATATCATGGGGCTTCCGGTATGCCGAAAAGGCTTAACCGTGGAATTCGATGAGGACGAGGCGCTTCGCCGTTTCGAGGAACCCGAAGTGGTCATCGACGTCGACCTCGGCGCCGGCAATTGCGCAACAACCATGTGGACATGCGATTTCTCGCACGAATACGTCACTATCAATGGAGATTACCGCTCATGAAGTACGCAAAGGACACGCGCCCCGAGGGCGCATCAACTGAGGCAGCTAAGATCCTCGTCGAGGCACTGCCGTGGATCAAGAACATCACGGGTAAAACCGTCGTCATCAAATACGGCGGATCCGCCATGGTCGATGAGAAGCTGCGCGCGGATGTCATGAGCGACATCGTGCTGCTCAAGATCGTCGGAGTGAACCCCGTCATCGTCCATGGCGGCGGAAAGGCCATCACCAGGGCGATGGATCTCATGGAATTCCCCGTCGAGTTCAAGGACGGCCAGCGTGTTACCACGCCCGAGGCCATGAATCTAGTCCGCACCGTCCTTATGGGCGAGGTCAACCAGGAATTGGTCGAGGCCTTGAACCATCATGGTAATTTTGCCGTGGGCGTCTCCGGCGCTGACGGCGGCGTTATCGTGGCCGAGCAGGCAAGCCCTGATCTGGGTCGTGTCGGCCATATCACGCGCATCAATCGTCCGCTGCTCGATGACTTGGTGGCGTCGGATTATATTCCGGTTATCGCATCGGTCGCAATCGGAGAGGACGGCGGCTTCTACAACGTCAACGCCGACATGGTTGCCGGCCATATCGCTGCCGCCATCGGCGCTCACAAGGCGGTATTCCTCACCGACGTCGACGGTCTGTACGAGAACTTCGAGGATAAAAGCTCGCTCATCTCCAATCTCACCGTGTTCGAGGCGCGCTATATGGTCGAGAACAACGTGGTGTCCACGGGCATGATTCCGAAGCTGAAGTCGTGCATCCATGCGCTGGAAAACGGCGTGCAGCGTGCGCATATCATCAACGGGACCACGCCTCATTCCCTGCTGCTCGAAATGCTCACCAGCACCGGCGTCGGCACGACCATGCATTCCACCGAGGAGGCCTATCGTTTCGATAGCCACCCTCTGGGCAAATTCGCTTCGAAGCTTCTAGAGAACCGTGAAGAAGTCGAGGCCGCCCAGAAGGCCTCCATCCAGAGTTCTTCCGTACATTAAAGCAATCGTTACCTTACGAAGGAAGTTGATAGCATGTCGCTAGAGCAACAGCAGGAACTCGAATCGCAATATGTGATGCATACGTTCGCCCGTAAGCCCGTCGAGCTCGTATCCGGCAAGGGCATGGAAGTCGAGGATGCCGAGGGTAATACATACCTCGACTTCATCGCGGGCATCGGCGTGTGCAGCCTCGGTCATTGCCATCCCGCCATCACCAAGGCTCTGCAAGACCAGTCTCAGCGCCTGATCCACGTGAGCAATTATTACTACATCGAAGGCCGCGGCGAGCTTTCCCGTAAAATCTCCGGGTTGCTCAATGGCGGGGATCCGGCAAGCCCTGAGCCGTGGCAGACGTTTTATGCGAACTCCGGAGCCGAGGCGAACGAGTGCGCTATCAAGCTCGCTCGCTTGTATGCGCGCAAGAACGCCGAAGAGGCCGCTCGTGCCGCAGGGGCGGACGATGCCCAGATCAAGCAGGCGTTCGATGGCGCTCCGCGCACCATCGTGGTCCTTGATCGCAGCTTCCATGGACGAACCCTCGCAACGCTTGCGGCCACTGCTCAGCCTGCGAAGCAGGAGGCGTTCCAGCCCTTGCCCGGCGGCTTCGTAAGCACGCCTATCAATGATGTACAGGCTCTTACCCGCTTGTTTGAGCAGCAGGGCCATGATATCTGCGCTGTCATGCTCGAGTGCATCCAAGGCGAAAGCGGCGTGCATCCGTGCACGAAGGAGTTCCTGGAGGCGGTGCGCAATCTTACCAAGGAGCATGGTGCTCTTATGGTGTGCGACGAGGTTCAAACCGGAATCTTCCGTTGCGGTACCCCGTTTGGCTTCCAGCATTTCGGAGTCACTCCCGATATCGTGACCATGGCGAAGGGCATCGCCAGCGGAATGCCTATGGGCGCCTGCGCTGCCCCTGCCCATATCGCAAAGGCGTATCAGCCTGGCGACCACGGTACCACGTTTGGCGGCAGCTGCTTGGCGGTAGCAGCCGCAACGGCAACGCTTGACACGCTTTCCAATGGTTTTCAGCAGCATGTGCAGGAAACCGGCGAATATATGCGCCAGCAGCTTGCCGGGGTATCGAAGGTCAAGGAAGTCCGCGGCGTCGGCCTCATGAACGCTATCGACCTTGACGAATCGGTTGATGCGCCCGCTTTGGTCCAGAAGGCGCTGGGCAAAGGCCTGCTGCTCAATGCAACGGGAGCCCATACCCTGCGCTTCCTTCCGCCGTTGGTGTGCGAGAAGGGCGACATCGATGCAATGGTCGAGCGTTTGAACCAGATGATCGAAGCCTAAAGGCTCTATAACGCTTGCTTGTAACGTTTGCTAAGGGTCCATGTTGCGGCGTGGACCCTTAGCATCCATACGGATGGGATTTCAAGGCAGCGTTTAGCTGATGCAAGAGAAGCGGCATATTCTTCGCTAATTTAAATTTCATCTCGCTGATCACTAAATCTTGCGGTATTATGAACTGCATATTCTTGATGGCACTTACACTATTTTGCATACGCATCAAGAATCATTGGAGGAAACCGGGTACAATGCCCCACCTGGGGCGGGAAGTAACGAGGCATGAGGAAACGGCAACAAAGACATGACGTGATTCGCGACATCATTCGCGATCGCAATGTCAAGACGCAGCGCGATCTCGCAAATCAGCTGCAGTCTGCCGGCTACGAGTGCACTCAGGCCACCATTTCCCGCGATATCATGGACATGGGTCTCGTGAAGTCTCGCGAGGGTTATTACGTCCTTCCTGAGGAAATGCGTCTTCAGCGCATGGTTTCCGAATTAGTTGAAGAGGTGCACGTCGCTGGTAATCTGGTTGTCGTGAAGACGTTCTCCGGTGGTGCTGCCGGTGTCTCCGCAGCCCTTGACAAAGCCAGCCTTCGTGGAGCGCTCGGCACCGTTGCCGGCGACAACACCATTATGATCGCAGCAGAGAGCCCCGAGGCTGCGGTGGAGGTCGAGCGAGCCATCGACCGTCTGCGACGACGATAATCGTCTAGGTTTTTACCGTTGCAAAGACGGTTATCTTTGCATACTCCACGTTGTATTTACAAGTTGTTACATCATTGCGTTGCGCACTATCTCTAGAAAATTGTGCACGTATAATTCCTAAGGGATTACTGTAGTTTCAGGAAATTTCACTTGGGAAACTAATCTGTAACCAGGCAGTGCGGGGCATACCTGTATCTTGTGGCACTCGTGGACCCAAATCTCCTTGTTGCTAAACAAATCGCATTCGAAAGGGCCGATCATCATGGCACAGCAGAAAGAAACAGTGGTACTTGCATACTCCGGTGGTCTTGATACGTCTTGCTGCATAAAGTGGTTGCAGGACGAAATGGACCTCGACGTCATCGCCGTAGTCGGCGATGTGGGTCAGGAGCACGACGGCTTGGAGAAGGTCAAGGAAAAGGCTTTGCGCGTCGGCGCCCTCGAGTGCATCGTGGTGGATATGCGCCAGATGTTTGCGCAGGAATACCTTACGAAAGCGCTTGCGGCTAACGCCATGTACGAGAACAAGTACCCGCTGGTGTCGGCGCTTTCCCGCCCCTTGATATCGAAGCATCTTGTGGATGCTGCGCATAAGTTCGGTGCAAAGTACATTGCCCACGGATGCACGGGCAAGGGCAATGACCAGGTGCGTTTCGAATCTAGCATCACCATGCTCGATCCGTCGCTGAAGATTTTGGCCCCGGTTCGCGAGTGGAATCTGCTTACCCGTCCCGATGAGATCGAGTGGGCTCAGGCTCATGGCGTGGAGGTCGGTGCCACCAAGGATTCCCCATACTCCATCGATGACAACCTATGGGGCCGCGCAATCGAGTGCGGCGTGCTGGAGGATCCCTGGATCGAGCCGCCTGCGGATATCTATACCATGACTGCTGATTCCATGCAGGCACCTGATCAGCCGGAATATGTGGAGCTCACCTTCGCTCGTGGAGTGCCCTATGCGATCAATGGCAACCAGAAGAGCTACCTGGGCATCATTTACGAGCTCAATGAGATTGCAGGCAAGCATGGTTACGGTCGTATCGACATGATCGAGAACCGTTTGGTAGGCGTCAAAAGCCGCGAGTGCTATGAAGCCCCTGCGGGAATGGCGCTGATCGAGGCGCATAAGGCGCTGGAGGATCTGGTGCTTGAGCGGGAGGTCCTGCATCATAAGCTTGCGCTGGAGCAAACCTGGGCGAATTGCGTCTATAACGGTCAATGGTTCTCGCCGCTGAAAGAGGCTATTGATGCATTCATGGCCTCTACGCAGCGCTGCCTGTACGGCACTATCCGCTTGAAATTCTTCAAGGGCTCTTGCACGGTCGTTGGCCGCAAGTCCGCATACTCGCTCTACGATCAGGGCCTGGCAACGTACGACAAGGGGGATACCTTCAACCGCGACGCGGCCAAGGGCTTCATCGAGATTCAAACGCTGTCCACGAAAACCTGGGCGGTTAATCGTCGTCAGGAAGGCGCCCCCGCCGAGCTGTTCGATGCCGAAAACCAGAAGGGTCCTCTGAAGCTCGGCCGCTATGAAGACGTCACGCCGCTGTTCCGTCAGGAAACTGCCGCCGAGGCTCACAAGGAAACGGAGTAACCTATGGCTCTCTGGTCGGGCAGATTCACGGAAAAAGTTAGCGAGTTCACGCAACGCTTCGGCGCCTCGCTGCCTGTCGACAAGGCTCTGTATGCGCAGGACATCGCAGGCTCGAAGGCTCACGCGAAGATGCTGGCGAAGGTCGGCGTGATTTCGGAAGAGGACGCTCAGCAAATCGCTGCGGGACTTGATCGCGTCAAAACCGATATCGAGTCAGGTGATTTCTCGTTCGATATCAACGACGAGGATATCCACATGTCAGTGGAAAAGGCTCTCACCGCTGACATCGGCGATGCAGGAGCGCGTTTGCATACGGGCCGCAGCCGCAACGATCAGGTTGCAACGGATACGCGCCTGTATGCCAAGCAGCGAGCAGCCGACTTGATGCGCGCCAACGTTGCGCTGCGTCATGCGCTCATAGGCCAGGCCGAGGCGAATTTCGATGTTATCCTGCCTGGCTATACCCATATGCAGCATGCGCAACCGGTCCTGTTCTCGCACCATATGCTGGCGTATGTGTGGATGCTTGCACGTGATTATCGGCGCCTTCAGGCTGCGCGAGATGCGGCCGACGCCTGTCCGCTGGGCGCAGCTGCGCTGGCCGGGACAACGTATCCGCTTGATCGGCAGATGACGGCAGGGGAATTGGGTTTCGCTTCGGTTATCCCGAACTCGCTCGATGCCGTGTCGGACCGCGATTTCCTGCTTGACTTGGATTACGCTTGCGCCGTTTCCTGCATGCATCTGTCGCGCCTGTGCGAGGAACTGGTGCTTTGGTCGACGTCCGAGTTCGGCTTCGTTGAGCTGTCCGATGCGTTCTCCACGGGTTCGTCCATCATGCCTCAAAAGAAAAACCCCGATTTTGCCGAGCTGATCCGCGGCAAAACCGGTCGCGTGATCGGCAATCTGGTGTCGTTGCTGGTGACCATGAAGGCGCTTCCCCTTGCTTACAACAAGGACCTTCAGGAAGACAAGTACGGAGCAATCGATTCGGCTAAAACGCTGGAAGATTGCCTGCAATGCGCCGCAGGAATGATAGAAACCATGAGCATCAAGCCGGAGAACATGCTCAAGCAGGCGAAGCTCGGTCATTTGGCGGCAACGGATGTGGCTGACTACTTGGCGAAGAAGGGCCTTCCGTTCCGTCATGCGCATGAAGTGGTGGGGCATTTGGTGCTGATGTGCGAGCAGCGCGGGTGCAACCTCGACGATCTGTCGTTCGACGACTTCAAGGCGGCAAGTCCGTTGTTCGAGGAGGACATCGTCAAGGCGCTCGATCTTCCCAGCATCGTGGCGGCTCGAACCACGGAAGGGGGAACGGGCGAAGCGGCCGTGGCCCAACAGATGGAGAAAGCAAAAGCGGCGCTTGCCGCAGACGAGTCGCTGCTATAGCCGCAGCGTCTCGAAAAGCAAAAGGGCGGCCAGGGGGACGAGCAGTCGGTTCCCTGGCCGCCCTTGGCTTTTTTGCTACGAACTTGTGTGCTTTGAAAACCCTATTTCCCCCGATGGTACAATTACCCAAGTTTCTTGGAGGTGGTTCGTGGCTTCTCGTTCGATAAAGAACAGGCCGAGCATTAAGAAAAAGCGTCCTTTTGTCGGCCTGCTTGCATTTCTCAGTATCATCGCGGCTATTTGTCTGGCCGGTTGCATAGGCGTCGTCGTCTTGGGCGATTCCTGGATCGGCGACCTGAAAACCTATGATGTCTCGGAAGTGTCCGAGCTGAATTCGTCTGCGCCGACTACGGTGCTTGCGTCCGATGAGAAGACGCAGCTTGCGCGTTTTCAGGTGGAAAACCGTGAGCCGGTAGAGCTGAGCGGTATCAGCAAGTACGTGATGCAGGGCACGGTGGCAACGGAGGACGAGCGATTCTACGACCATGGCGGCTTCGACCTGGTCGGCATTGCCCGTGCCGCGTTCGTCACGCTTACGGGGTCGGGTCGCGAAGGCGCTTCCACCATTACGCAGCAGTTCGTGCGCAATACGGTGCTCGCCGACGAGATGAACGATATCTCGCTTAAGCGCAAGGTCCGCGAGATGTACCTTTCCGTCAAGATCGAGGAGATGTACTCGAAAAACGACATCCTCCTCATGTATCTGAACACCGTGAATTACGGTTCAGGTGCCTATGGCATCCAGGCGGCTTCCCAGCGATATTTCTCGAAGGATGCAACCGATTTGACGCTGGCGGAAGCGGCAGCGCTTGTCGGCATCCCCCAATCGCCTACCTATAACAACCCTATCGATTATCCGGACAATTGCTATGCGCGTCGTAATCTGGTTCTCGATCGCATGCTGACGAACGGCTATATCACTCAGGAAGAGCACGACTCAGCAAAAGGCCAGGATCTTGTGCTCAATCCCTCCGTGCCGTCTTCGGATGGCATCGAGAAGTACCCGTACTTCACCAGCTACGTTAAAAACGTGCTTTCCGACCAGTACTCCCAGCTCGATGTGTTCAAGGGGGGCCTGACCGTCGTCACCACCCTTGACGTCGACACCCAAGAGGCGGCAGAGGATGCCGTCCGCACGAAGGAAGAAGGCCTGAGCGATGCGATCAGCGGTTCGCTCGTGGCAATCGATCCTTCCACGGGCTTCATCCGCGCATTGGTCGGCGGCAAGGATTGGGATACGCAAAAGACCAACCTGGCAACGGGCGAAGGAACCAACGGCGGCCGTCCTTGCGGTTCGTCCTTCAAGACGTTCACGCTGATCGCGGCTTTGGAAGAGGGCATCGATCCGCAAACCATGGTGGATTGCTCGTCGCCTTCGGTGATCCCCGATACCGGATACGACAGCTCGAATCCGCTGCAGAACATCAACAACATCAACTACGGGACCCGCAGCATCGCACGCGCTTTCGCTGTGTCGTCCAATACCGGTTTCGTGCGACTGCAAATGGCTTTGGGAACCCAAAAGGTCATCGACGCCGCGAAGAAGATGGGAATCACTTCCACGCTCAACGCTAACCCGTCGCTGACGCTCGGTCAGTCCAACGTCACCATGCTCGATATGGCGGATGCGTATGCCTGCATCGCCAATGGCGGCACGAAATACGATGCGCAGCCCATCCTGAAGATCTACGACAAGAACAACAACCTTATCGTGGATAACAGCCATCCGTCGGGGACGCAAGTCATCTCCGCCGAAGTCGCCCACGCGGCAACCGAGGTCATGAAGGGCGTCGTGAACACGTCCGAAGGCACCGGCACGCTGGCCAAGCTCGATAACGGTCAGGAAGTGGCGGCGAAGACGGGTACTTCTAGCGAGTACCACGACATCACGTTCTGCGGTATCACGCCGCAGCTGTCCGTTGCCATCTGGTTCGGCGATCCGTCTAACCAGGAAACCATCCCCACCGACGTTAGCGCGGCGGATGTGTTCAAGAAGTTCATGACGGCGGCGCTGTACGGCCAGCAAACCGAAACGTTCCCCCAGGCATCGAACCCCACGTACAAGGCGTTTTCGAATGCCACGTACCATATCGGGACGACGTCTTCCAGCTCGTCCTCCAGCAGCACGAACTCCGCCGGAAACTCGAGCAATAGCCAAAACGGCAACTCCACCGGCTCGAGCAACGGCCAGTACGGCACGGCTGACGGTAACGGCAACTCCAATAGTTACGGCACCGGCAACGCAAACGGGAACGCCTCAGGCGGTACGGCCTCCGGTAACGGCGGTGCAACCGGTGGTGGGACGACCGGCGGCGCTACGGGAGGCGGTGCCGGGGCGGCAACCGGCGGTACGACCGGTGGAGGCGGCACCGGGGCGGCAACCGGAGGTGGCACAGCTTCCGGGGGCGCATCCGCCGGCAGCGGTGCGGCAACCCAGTAAGATATGGTTTGGCAACAGGTAGAACAGGACCGGAAATGGCTCATACGATGGTAAAACTGACGGCAACGGTATGCGCTGCGGCGTTGAGCGTTGCCGTGCTAGGCGGCTGTATGCCCCAGCAGCAAACCTCTGCGGCTTCGCAGGCGCAGTCTGACAACCGCGCCTATATGACGCAGGTTAATCAAACCATGGAAACGCTGCAAACCCGTCTGAGCGGTTTTTCGGATGCCGTGTCCCGTGGCGATGTGGTCACGATGCGCACCCAGGCGGACAACGCCTTTAAATCGCTCGACGAGCTCGATAGCCAAGAGGCGCCCGATGCCCTCAAGGACGTGAAGCAGTGCTATGTCGACGGCAGCGAGCAGCTGGAAAACGCCTTGAACGCCTACATCCAGCTGTACACGGAAATCGACAGCGCAACGGATGCACAGCCGTTCGATTGGTCCACATATGACCAGCGCCTTGCCGATATCCAAGCCGCCTACAACAGCGGCATCGAAAAGCTGCAGGAGGGCGACAAAACCGCCGCTGATCTTCCGCAATAAGGCTTTCTAGAAGAAGGAGCCGTCACGAGCCTAACGCCGAGACGGCAAGATGAAAACGAAGACGATTCCCGCGATACCGTTTCGCGGGGATCGTCTTCGTTTTGGCGGCTTTTGGGCATTCCGATATCTAGCGCTTCTCCGTTAAGCTGCCTTAGATAGCTCCTCGAATTAATCAGCTTGTGCGGACTTTGCCAAGCTGCCTGCGACAACTCCTCGTCGAAGGCAGCTTACGCCCATATTCCCGCGCAATCAGCGGTGATTCGATTTGCTAGTTGGTTTTCGGCCCGGTGGATAGCACGACCACCACCGTGCCGTCGCTGGCAATGTATTGCCTGATCACGCTATCTTTCGGTACGGTGCTCGAGTATTCCGTCACCGAGCCGGCCTTCCAATCTTTCAGCAGTTCCTTCGCTTCTTCAAGCGTTTTGCCCGTGGCGTCCGGTGGCGTTTTCGTGCTTGCTGCGTTGCCGGTCTGGGATGCGGTTGCGGTCTGAGAACCCGAGGTTATCGCCGTAGGCGTTTGCTTGTCGGAGGATTTTTCCTCCTCGGCGCCGAGTGCTGCTTTCTGTTTCTCATTGAAGGCATTGTTGTAGCTAGGGGCTTTTGTCTCGGGGAATTGCTCGATCGCCTTGCCGGTGCATGCGCGATTCATGAAGTCCTTCCACAGGGCGTTGCAGTTCAGCTGCGTGTCCGTGGCTATGCTGCCGGCAGGATTGCCGATCCAGGTTGCCACCGAAAGCGATGGGGTGTACCCGACCAGCCAATGATCGGCGAAATCGGTCGAAGTGCCCGTTTTGCCTGCAACGGGCTGACCGTTGCTCGGCTTCGCGGTTTGCGCCGTGCCATCAGACGCCTCGAAAACCTGACGAAGCACTTTGGTGGTCGCGCCGGCGACTTCTTCGCTTATCACGCGTTTCGAGGTGTCATCGGCCTTGTAGATGATGTTGCCGTCCTTGTCCTCGATCTCCGTGATCACAACCGGTTCACGTTTGGTGCCGCCGCTTGCAAGCGTTGCGTAGGCGCTGGCCATATCGAGCGGAGTCACGCTGGCAACGCCCAGCGTCGTGGTGTACACCGTGTTCATCGGCGATTCGACGCCCAGCCGCTCGGCCATCTCCGTTGTTGCAGCCTGTCCGATTTCCTCGGAAAGGCGCAGGTATCCCGTATTCGCCGAAACAGCGGTGGCGCTTTGGATGGTGCGCACCCCGTAATCGATGTTGTCGAAGTTCTCGAACGTCTGCTCCCTGCCGTCGACCTCCTTGGTCATAGGGGAGGAGCAGTCGATGCGCGTTTGAGGCGAGATCCCCTTTTCTATAGCTGCCGCAAGCGTGAACGCCTTGAACGTCGATCCCGCTTGACGGCCTCCGCCGCCCGTTCCCGTGGCGATGTTCACCTGGCTGATATCGTAGTCGCCACCGCCGACCATGGCTTCGACATAGCCCGTTGCGGGGTCGATGGCAACCAGGGATGCGTCAAGGTCTCCGCTCATGCGGGCTCGTTGCGCGGCGCATGCCGCCTCCGCGTCGTCTTGCAAGGAGGGGTTCAAGGTGGTGCGGATGGTCAGCCCGCCTTCGAACAGGCTGGCATACGAGCATCCGAAGGGATTGTCCTCCTCCATAAGAAGGTTGCGCGCATAGCTGGTGAAATACGGGTATGCGTAAATGCCGTTCTCCGGAACCTCCGGAGCGGGGTCGAGGTTCAGCGGCTCGGCTTGCGCGGCGTCGCACTGTTCTTGGGTGATATCGCCGGCGGACAGCATGCGCTCAAGGACAAGGTTGCGGCGCTCCAGCGCTGCGTCGGGATACGTCTTCGGATTCAGGAACGTCGGCGACTGTGGGATGCCGGCCAAGGTGGCGGCTTGCGCAAGGCTCAAATCGGCAGCGTCGGTTTGGAAATAGTTTTGCGCAGCCGCCTGTATGCCGTAGCAGCCATCGCCGTAGTTCACGGTGTTCAAGTACATCATAAGCAGCTCGTCTTTGCTGTACTGCTTCTCCAGATCCATGGCCAGCTGCGCCTCGCGCACCTTGCGTTCGATCGATATTTCATTGGCTTCTTGCGTGAGCACCGTGTTGCGCACAAGCTGCTGCGTGATGGTGGATGCGCCTTCTAGACTGCCTCCGGCAAGGTTGTTGACGAATGCGCGCGCAATGCCCGGAAGGTCA
Organism: uncultured Senegalimassilia sp.; assembly: GCA_934661765.1. Next base: position 4,667 of record CAKUJT010000016.1, on the reverse strand, counting down.
ACCCCTCCATGCTGGTAGAAGCGTACGTCCTCGGTGTCCACTGTGGCTTGTTTCACGAGGTCGCTGACTTGGTCTGATTCAACGGGATCGCGCTTTTCCAGTTGGAATTCCGCCAACACCGTGGAACCGTCGGCTGCGTACATGACCGATTCCCGTGCGTGGTTGGTGAAGTCGGTGTCCTCGATAGGCGGAAGGTCGTCGCACCAACCGTCCATTACTCGCAAGGCGCCCTTGACGCCCCAGTAGCCCGTGAAGCACAGGCATGCGACGATAACCAGCAAAAGCCAGGCGGCGGCATGGGTGCGCATTTCGCGCTGTTTTCGTCTGAGTTTCATTGTTCGATTATACTACCGTGGCTTTTTTCTTATGCTGTTGCAACTGGAATTAACAAGGCGGCTTCTGCCGCGTGGAACTTGCAGCCGTTTTCTCTACTCAATGGGGGTTGGATATATGGATCAAGACGTGGAGCTTTTGGCGCCGGCTGGCGGCATCGCGGCCTTCCATGCCGCCGTGCGTGGCGGCGCCGATGCGGTTTACCTGGGCCTTCAGTCGTTCAATGCGCGACGTGGCGCCGAAAATTTCACCATCGACACGTTCGCCGATGCTTGCGCTTTCGCGCACCTGCGCGGCGTGAACGTGTACGTTACGCTGAACACGGCCATTCTGCCCGGCGAAGTCGATAGCGCCATGGAAACGGTGCGCCAAGCTTATCGCGCCGGCGCCGATGCGTTCATCGTGCAGGATATCGGCATCGCCTCCGAGCTTTCGCGAACGTTGCCGCAGGCCCGTTTGCACATCTCCACGCAAATGAATACGCACAACGAGGCGGGCATGCGCGCCGCCGCTCAGCTCGGCGCAGCGCGCGTGACGCTCGCGCGCGAGCTGTCTCTGCCCGAGATCGAGCATTTGGCGAAGATCGGCGATCAGCTTGGCCTTGAAATCGAGACGTTCGCCCATGGCGCGTTGTGCGTGTGCTATTCAGGCCAGTGCTTCATGTCCTCGCTCATCGGCGGGCGCTCGGCCAATCGCGGGCTGTGCGCGCAAGCGTGCCGTCTGCCGTATGCATTGCATAACGTGGCGAAGAACAAGCCGCTCCCGGCACCGGGCGATCACCTGCTGTCCCCGCAGGATCTGTGCAGCATCGATCTGCTTCCCGACCTGGTGCGCGCCGGCGTCGCGTCCCTCAAAATCGAGGGCCGCATGAAGTCGCCCGAGTACGTCTATGCCGTGACCAACGCTTATCGCGCCGCGCTCGACCGCGTTCTCGCGGCGCGTGACGCCGCGCGTGAAAGCGGCCTGCGGGATTGGACCGCTCCGGGAGGCACGGAGCAGGAGCACGCCCAGCTTGCCGAGGCGTTCTCCCGAGGCTTCACCACTGCGTACCTGGAAGGTAAGCGCGGCAACGAGATCATGAGCTACGGCCGCCCGAACAACCGCGGCGTGTTCATCGGACGCGTGGCGTCTGTGAAGAACGGAAAGGCCGCCGTGGCATGCGAGCGCCCCATCGTTGCGGGCGACGTGCTCGAGTTTTGGACGAACAAGGGCCATTTCGCCTATACCGTCTCCCAGGTGGATACCGACCGCAACGGCAATCTGTTGCTTGCGCCCGAGCGCGCGGTGGGGAAGGGCGATCGCGTGTTTCGCGTGCGCAGCGCCGAGGCTGCGTTCGTCGATGACGACCGCCTGCCGCGCATCCAGGTGCAGGGTCGCGCGCGTCTGCGCATCGGGCAGCCCCTTCGCATCGAGTTTTGCCTGGCCGACAACCCCGCCGACCCGCGCGCGCTGCGCGGCGCCCGCAAGCGGTTTGCAGAGGGCGAGCTGCCCGTCGGGGCTGCCGAGGGGCAGCAAATCGAGCCCGCACGCACCAAGGCCGTAAGCGAAGATGATGTCCGTGCCCATATCGACAGACTGGGACAGACCCCGTTTTCCCTGGTGAACCTTGATATCGACATGGATGAGGGTGTGGGAATCGGCTTCTCGCAGCTGCATCATGTGCGCGCAGAGGCGCTCGATTCCCTTGAGCAAGCTCTGCTCGAAGGCACGTTCCAACGCCCGCTGCCGCGCGTGGAGGCGGGGAGCCGTATGCTTCCGGCGCATGCCGGCGGCGTCCATATCGCAGTGCTGGCCACCAACCCGGCCTGCGCTCGGGCGGCAAAGCGCGCCGGTGCCGATGAGATCTACGTTCCCGCGGTCAACCTGGCGCACGGCCAGGCTACCATCGCCGGCCAGCTCTCGGAAACCGCCGAGCAGGCAAGCTATCCGAAGGCATGCGCCGTGGTGCTGCCCGTCGCCGATCATGACGACTGCGAGCTCACGCGCGAACATGCATGCGGCTTCGACGCCTGGCGCAGCGTTCACGCCGATCAGGGCGTCATGGCCGAAAGCCTCGGGCAGCTCGTTCGCGCTCACGAGGCGGGCGCCTGCGTTGAGGTGGGGCCGCACCTGCCCGTCACCAATGCGCTTGCCCTGCAAACCGCGGCGCGCCTTGGCGCGAAGCGGGTCTGGCTCTCGCCCGAGCTTAACCTGGCCCAAATCTCCGATTTGGCGAAGGAAAGCCCCGTCGAGCTCGGCCTTACCGTCATCGGGCGCCAGGAGCTCATGACCACGGAGCACTGCATGCTTATGAGCCAGGGTCCCTGCGCTCAGGAGTGCGCAACGTGCGCGCGCCGCAAAAGCCCGCATTTCCTGAAGGATCGCAAGGGCTACGACTTCCCGGTGATGTCCGACCAGCTCGGACGCAGCCATCTTTACAACAGCGTGCAGCTGGATGTTGCGCATGCCGTCCCCGATATCGTTCAGGCTGGCATCACCTGGCTTCTGGTGGACAGCACGCTCATGAACGTGCAGGAGACCACCCAGGCGGTGCAGCGCGTCGTGCGCGCCCGCAACGTGGCGCATGCTCAGGGCGCGGCGTTGCCGAAAGAGCCCGGTTGCACCAGCGGGCACCTGTTCCGCGGCGTGCAGTAAGCCGCATGTGCTAGAATCCCGAAGATACGCGTTTAGAAAGAGGAAACCATGCTGTCCGCAGAAGAACAACTGCACATCATCGCATCGGGCGCTGCGCAAATCGTGCCCGAAAGCGGCCTGCTCGAGAAGCTCAAGCGCGGCAAGCCGCTCAACATCAAGCTCGGTGTCGACCCGACCAGCCCCGACCTGCATCTGGGCCATGCGGTCCCGCTGCGCAAGATGCGCCAGTTCCAGGATTTGGGCCACAACGTCACGCTCATCATCGGCAACGGCACGGCGCTCATCGGCGACCCGTCGGGCAAGAACACCACCCGTCCGCAGCTCTCCCAGGAGCAGGTGCAGGCCAACGCCGAAACCTACGTCGCCCAGGCCATGAAGATCCTGGACCCCGAGAAAACGAAGATCGTCTACAACGCCGACTGGATCTTGTCACTGAACCTGAAGGACCTCCTCGGCCTTATGAGCAAGTTCACCGTCGCCCGCATCCTCGAGCGCGACGACTTCACGAAGCGCTACCAGTCCCAAACGCCTATTGCCATGCATGAATTCCTGTACCCCATCATGCAGGCATATGACTCGGTCATGGTGAAGGCAGACGTCGAAATGGGCGGCACCGACCAGCTGTTCAACCTCCTGGCCGGTCGCGACCTCATGGAGAAGATGGACATGGAGCCGCAGATCGCGCTCACCATGCCGCTGCTCGAGGGCACCGATGGCGTGCGCAAGATGTCGAAGAGCTATGGCAATTACGTCGGCCTTACCGATGATGCCAACGATATGTTCGGCAAGGTCATGTCCATCCCCGATGAGCTCATGATCAAGTACTATCGCCTGGCATCCACGCTGTCCGTTGCCGAAATCGACCAGCTCGAAGCCGATCTGAAGGCAGACAAGCTGCATCCCAACAAGGTTAAGCGCGCATTGGCTCGCAACATCGTCGCAGCCTATCATGATGAGACCGCGGCCGAGCAGGCGGAAGCCGACTTCGACCTGAAGTTCAAGGACCACGGTTTCCCGGAGGACGCGCCTACGTTCCAGGCCGACCTCACCCCGGGCGAGGATGGCACTGTGTACTTCGCCAAGCTGCTGGTGAACGCCGGTGCGGCGCAAAGCGTTTCCGACGCACGACGCCTCATCGACGGCGGTGGCGTCAAGCTCAACGGCGAGGCGCTCGAGCCCAAGTCCTACAACCTGGAGCCCGCCCGCCTCGAAGGCGCGCGGATCCAGGTCGGCAAGAAGAAGTTCCTGCGCCTGGTCTAGCCGCAAAGCTAGAAGCCTAAACTATATAGGGAATCGAACGGAGGGGGTCGAAGATCGACCCCCTCCGTTTGCGTGCACGGATGAGATGCCCACGATGTGTCCTCATTATCCTGGCGAATGTAAATGGCACCCGCCTGGATTCGCCCCGCGTTGTCCAGCGCTCTGCCCCTCAGCAGTTGCGATTGCCGCTATGCCGAACAGCGCCTCGCGTTCCCATTGCCGCGGCTTGCGGATGCATGGTGCGGCGTATCTCGCCTCGGGCGCCGCGGCCCGCCCGCGCGTCTCGCACTGCAATCTTTCTCTATATACAGACATCCCAGGAACGCGGAGGGCCGCAAAGAGGGCGGGAGCCCCTCCGAACCACAAATGTGTGCAGAATGTGAAGATGACGCCGAACGCGAAATAGTTCTGGACACGGCCCGGGGAGGCGCGTATTATTC
>CAKUJT010000015.1 GCA_934661765.1 uncultured Senegalimassilia sp. | reverse complement strand
GTGCTGCTCATGGACCCGCCGCGCGCCGGCTCCACCGAGGAGTTTTTGCGCGCAGCGGTGCAGCTGGCGCCCGAGCGCATCGTCTACATTTCGTGCAATCCGGAAACACAGGTCCGTGACCTGGGCTTTCTCAAGCAATTCGGCTACGGCGTGCGAACGGTGCAGCCCGTGGACATGTTCCCGCACACCGACCACATCGAGACCATCGCGCTCATCGAGCGCATGTAGCAGCAACCATATATATAGGTAGGGAAGGAAATGGCAGAGCAACAGCGAACGGGGAACGAGCGCGCCGCGGCAGGCGATGCCGGGGTCGGCGCCGATGCGGCCGCGCGTCCCAAGGACGTGCTCGCGGCGGCGCGGCGCTGCATCGAGCAGCGCGGGCTTGCGAACGCCGAGACGCCCGTGCTGCTCATGGTGTCGGGCGGTTCGGACTCCACGGCGTTGGCGTACGTTGCGCGGCAACTGGCCGATGAAGGGGCCATCGGGCCCATCGCCATGCTGCACGTGAACCATCGGCTGCGTCCCGGCGCCGCCGATCAGGACGAGGCCTTCACGGCGCAGTTGGCGGAGTTGCTGGGAATCCCCCTGTTCAGCTGCCAGATCGACGTCGCCGGCCAGGCGCAGCGCGAGGGCGGCAACGTGGAGGCCGTCGCCCGCCGCGAGCGCTACCTCGCTGCCAACGAGGCGCTCGCAAGCCTGTGCCGCCACGCGGCCGCGCCTCTGTCCGAGGGTCGCATCTTCACCGCCCACACCGCCGACGACCGCGTGGAGAACTTCTACATGCGCTCCATGGTGGGCACCGGGCCGGGCGGTTTCCGCGCCATGAAGTACGCCAACGGTCCCGTCGTCCGCCCGCTGCTCGACCTTGGCCGCCAGGACCTGCGCGACTACGTGCAGCAGCGCGAGCGCGAGGGCCTGCCGTGCGCATGCGACGCCGAAGGCTGCCTGTGGCGCGAAGACGCCACCAACGCGCACACCGACCGCTTCCGCGCCTACGTGCGCCACGAGGTCGTCCCGCACGTGAAGGAGCGCAGCCCGCAGCTGCTCGACGTGCTCGGGCGCACCATGAACCTGATCGCCGACGAGGACGATATGCTGGAGGAGATGGCATCCGACCTGGTGAAACGCCACATGGCATGGATCGAGGCGCTACCCGACCGACCGCCGGCGTACGAGGAGGGCGGCGTGCTCGCCCCCGAGCTGGGCACCCAACCCGTGCCGCTGCAGCGTCGCGCGGCCGTGCAGGTGCTGCAGGTCATGCTGGGCCCCGACGCACGCGTCGAGACGGCATCGATCGATGCGGTGCTGGCGGCGTGGGACGCGCCCGGCACCCCGCAGGCCGCCCCGCGTGGCGGGTATGTGGCCAACATCCAGGGCAACCTGGCAATCAGCGCGAACAAGCGCGGCGTGAGGCTCGAGCCCATGGCCGCATTCAGAGCAAGGAGAAGGAAATGAGCGAACAGCCCATGCCGCAAGATGCGGCGCAGGAGAACGAACAGGCCGCAGCCGAGCAGGAGCAGGCCGCTGAGCAGCCGATGACCGTCGACGTGATCCTTGCCAGCGGCAGCCCGCGCCGCAAGGAGCTTCTGGAGCGCGAGGGCGTGAGCTTCACCATCCGCGTGTCCGAGGTGGACGAGTCGCTGGAGCCCGACCTGGAGGCCAACCCGCCCGAGGCCGTGAAGAAGCTGGCGGAGCGCAAGGCCGGCGCCGTGGTGCAGGAGGTGCTCGGCGAGGGCTACACGGGTATGGCGGCCATCATCGGCGCCGACACTATGGTGGTGTGCGACGGCGAGATCTTCGGCAAGCCTGCTAGCATCTCCGATGCCAAGCGCATGCTGCGCCGCCTGCAGGGCAACACGCACGAGGTGCTCACCGGCGTGTCGGTGTGGCTGGTGTCCGCACCCAACGCCGAGGACGTGTCGCTGGGCTTCCGCACGTTCGTGGACCGCGCGGCGGTCACGTTCCATCCGCAGACCGATGAGCAGCTGGCCGAGTACCTGAAGTGCGGCGAATCGTTCGACAAGGCGGGCGCATACGCCGCCCAGGGCAACGGCGCCAAGCTCATCAAGCATGTGGAGGGCGACCTGGATACCGTCATCGGCCTTCCGGTGACGCGCCTGCTCAAGGAGTTTCCCGATCTGAAGTAACCGGTCCTGCCGCTCTTGCGGGTGGCGGGCCATCGGCATCCCGGGGCGCTGCGGCGCCCCGGTTCGCGTTTCGGGCCGCTTGCGCTCGGCGCGGCATCGTTCGCCGGCCCGTGCAGCGGGTGCGCGCGGCACGCCCGCTTCCGGCGGTTTCGGCAGGTCCACAGGCGCTCATATTTGTGTGGCGTTACGGTATTGTCATGTGCCCGGTCGGGCCGAATGGTACACTTGTGCTCGTTCATATAAGGGCGCTTAGGGCGCTCTTCAGGCGAAATGCATCGAAGAGGTAATCATCGTGCACGAAAACATCGATCGCATCCTGTTCACCGAGGATGAAATCAAGCAGCGCGTCGCCGAGATCGGCGCGGGCATCACGCAGGACTACAAGGACGACCCCGACGGCGTCATCCTCATCTCCGTCCTGCGCGGCGCGGCCATCTTCATGGCCGACCTGGCACGTCAGATCCAGCTGCCGTGCGAGATGGACTACATGGCCGTCTCGTCCTACGGCAATGGCGTGAAAAGCTCCGGCGTGGTCCGCATCTTGAAGGACCTGTCCTCCCAGATCGAGGGCCGCAACGTGGTCATCGCCGAGGACGTCCTGGACTCCGGCCTCACGCTCACTTACCTGCTGAAAACGCTGAAGGCGCGCAACCCGAAGTCCATCGAGGTCGCCACGCTGCTGCGCAAGAAAACCCGCGCGCAGGCCAAGATCGACTGCGCATACGTGGGCTTCGAGTGCCCCGACGAGTTCATCGTGGGCTACGGCCTGGACTACGCGGAGCGCTACCGCAACCTGCCGTACATCGGCGTCCTGAAGCCCGAGCTCTACAACTAGGAAAGCAAGGCCTATGCCGCAAAACAACAAACCCCAGATCCAACAGCCCAATCCCCGGACAACTATCATCTCGGTTGTCCTTTTCCTGCTGGTGGCCTTCTTCGTGGGCCAGCAGTTCATGAGCATGTCGGAATCTTCGCAGGGCACCACCGATAAGCTGGTGGCATCCGAGTTCCTGCAGGCGGTCGACCAGAACCGCGTCACAGAGGTCACGTACAGCGCCGGCGACTACACCGTGTCCGGCACGTATTACCCCGCCGTCACGGCCGGCGATTCCGCCGCCGATGCGTTCAACAGCGCCATCGACGCAATGAACGCCGGCATGGCAACGCTGAAGGACCCGAACACGGGCAAGCCGCTCTCGGGCGTGGGCACGCAAGACATCGAGTCCCAAACGCTCGGCCAGGAGCACAAGTTCACGTGCACCTGGGCCGGCAGCTCGCTGTCCGACCTGATGGCCCAGCACCCTGAGATCAAGTACGAGGTGAAGACCCCCAGCCCGTGGGGCGATATCCTCACCACGCTGCTGCCCATCATCCTCATCGGCGCCATGCTGTTCTTCCTGTTCAATCAAATGGCGAAGGCGAATAACTCGCAGATGAACTTCGGCAAGGCCAAGGCCAAGCAGAGCATCGAGGAGCGCCCCGACGTACGCTTCGCCGATGTCGCCGGCGTGGACGAGGCCGTCGAGGAGATGCAGGAGATCAAGGACTTCCTGGCCAACCCCGCCAAGTACCAGTCCATGGGCGCGAAGATCCCGCGCGGCTGCCTGCTGGTGGGCCCTCCGGGCACCGGCAAGACGCTGCTGGCCCGCGCCGTGGCCGGCGAGGCGGGCGTGCCGTTCTTCAGCATCTCCGGCTCCGACTTCGTCGAGATGTTCGTGGGCGTAGGCGCCTCCCGCGTTCGCGACCTGTTCAAGCAGGCTAAGGAGGCAAGCCCCTCCATCGTCTTCATCGACGAGATCGACGCCGTCGGCCGCCAGCGCGGTACCGGCCTGGGCGGTGGCCACGACGAGCGCGAGCAGACGCTCAACCAGCTGCTCGTCGAGATGGACGGCTTCGAGGCCAACGATTCCGTGGTGCTCATCGCCGCTACGAACCGCGCCGACGTGCTCGATCCCGCGCTGCTGCGCCCCGGCCGCTTCGACCGCCAGATCGTGGTGGACGTGCCCGACGTGAAGGGCCGCGAGCGCATTCTGAACGTGCATGCGAAGAACAAGCCGCTCGGCAGCGACGTGGACCTGTCCTCCGTGGCCAAGCTCACGCCTGGCTTCTCCGGCGCCGACCTGGCCAACCTGCTCAACGAGGCAGCGCTTCTGACCGCGCGCCGCAACAAGAAGATCATCACGCAGCAAGAGGTCAGCGAGTCCATGGAGCGCGTCATCGCCGGTCCCGAGCGCAAGGGCCGCGTGATGGACGACCAGACCAAGCACACCATCGCGTACCACGAAAGCGGTCATGCCCTGGTGGGTCACCTGCTGCCGAAGGCCGATCCGGTGCACAAGATCAGCATCATCAGCCGCGGCCGCGCGCTGGGCTACACCCTGTCCATCCCCAAGGAGGACAAGGTCCTCAACACGGTGGGCGAGATGCGCGATGAGCTGGCGGTGTTCATGGGCGGCCGCGTCGCCGAGGAGATCTTCTGCGACGATGTGACCACCGGCGCCAGCAACGACCTGGAGCGCGCCACCAAGATGGCCCGCGCCATGGTCACGCAGTACGGCATGTCCGCCGAGCTGGGCACGCAGGTGTTCGGCCAGCCCAATCATGAGGTGTTCCTAGGCCGCGACATGGGCAACACGCAGGACTACTCCGAGGAAACGGCTCGCCGCATTGACGACGAGGTCGCGCGCATCATGAAGGAAGCGCACGACCGCGCCTACGAGATCCTCAGCACGCACCGCGAGCAGATGGATCTTATGGCAAGCGTGCTGCTTGAGCGCGAAACCGTCGAGGGCGAGGCCTGCAAGGCGCTGCTGGACAACAACTGGAACGATTATCTGCAGCGCGAGGGCGATATCATCGCCGCGAAGGAGGCCGAGGAGGCGGCGGCGCGTGCTCGCGACGAGCAGCTTGCCGACCCGAACTGGAACGGCCAGCAGGGCGGTCAAGTGCCGCCGGCGCAGCCGGGTTCTCCCGCGCAGCCGGCCGGCGTGCAGCAGCCGCAGGCTCCTGCGAACGGCGGTCAGCCGCCGGTTCCCCCCACGGGCGGTCAGCAGCCCCCGTACCCGCCGGCAGAGTAAGCCGGCGTGGTGCCGCGCCGCACCTTCGCGGTGGGCGGCGGGATCGTTCGCGCACGATGCGCTGGGCTTTTCGGCCTGGTGCGGCGGGCACGATGAGAAAACGTCAAGGTATAGCAAGAAGGCGGGCCGTCAGGCTCGCCTTCTTTTGAAAGAAAGGCATTCAGCATGATGTGGAAATGCGGCTCGTTCGAGTTCGATACGCGCAAACCGGTGATCATGGGCATCCTCAACGTCACGCCCGACAGCTTCAGCGACGGCGGCACGCACAATACGCCCGAGGCGGCGCTGGCCTGGGCGCAGCAGATGCTCGACGAGGGTGCGCACATGATCGACGTGGGCGGTGAGTCCACGCGCCCCGGGTCTGCCGAGGTGAGCGTCGAGGAGGAGACGGCCCGCGTGCTTCCCGTGGTGCGCGCCCTTGCTGAGCAGGGCGTCTGCGTGAGCGTGGACACCCGTCATGCCGCTGTGGCGAAGGCGTGCGTGGAAGCCGGCGCCGCCATCATCAACGACGTGTCGGGCTTCCGCGATCCGGCCATGGTGCAGGTTGCTGCCGAAAGCGATTGCGGCGTGGTGGTCATGCACATGAAGGGCGAGCCGGGCACCATGCAACAGAACCCGCAGTACGACGACGTGGTCGCCGAGGTGCGTGATTATCTGCGCGACCAGGCGGCCATGCTCGAGGCTGCCGGCGTGGCGCCTGAGCGCATCTGCGTCGATCCGGGCCCGGGCTTCGGCAAGACGGCTTCGCAGACCCTCGAGCTCGTACGCAACTTCCAGGAGTTTGCGCGCTTGGGCTACCCGGTCATGGTTGCCGTTTCCCGCAAAAGCTATCTGGGCTTCGCCTACGGTATCGACGACCCGGTCGAGCGCGACCATGTGAGCGCCACCGAGGCGCTTATGGCGTGCGAGCTGGGTGCGGGCGTTGTGCGTGCGCACAACGTGGCGGAAACCGTGAAGGCGCTGTCCGACATGCGCCCGTACGCGTTCTTGGGTCTGGGTTGCAACGTGCCGTTGGTGGCAGAGCCCGGCGAGGAGCTTGAGGGCAAGATCGCCATGCTCAACCAGGCCATCACCGAGCTGTGCAGCCTTCCCGATTCGCAGATCATCGACATCTCCAGCTTCTACGAGAGCGAGCCTGCGTACTACGAGGACCAGGATACGTTCGTCAACGCCGTGGTGCTGCTGCGCACGGGCATCGCGCCGAAGGAGCTGCTGGGGTATCTGCACGCCATCGAGAACAGCCTGGGCCGCGTCCGCGAGATCGAGAACGGCCCGCGCACGTGCGACCTGGACATCCTGGACTACCAGCTCTACGTCACGGACAACGACGTGCTCACGTTGCCGCATCCGCGCATCCTCGAGCGCGACTTCGTGCTGAAGCCGCTGCTGGAGCTGCGCCCGAACCACGTGCTGGCCGACGATGTGCGCGTCGCGCAGGCGGCCAAGCCAGAATCCGAGCGCTACGGGAAAGCCGAGCGCGTCAGCCGTTAAGCCGCGGAAAGCGGTGGCTTGCGGATGGTCGGATGGGTTCCGGGACGCAGGTTCTGGAATCGGGCTTGCAGGGTCCGGGGTCGGGTTGTCGGCTTTGGCGATGGGCTGCGGTTCGCGGTGTCGCGACGCTGGCTCAGCGCGACTTTCCGCGGCTTTGCAATGGCTTTGCGCCGCGCTGTCATATGAGAAGGGGAAAGGTGCTGGGATGCAGTTTCGCGTGGAATCGTTCGAGACCGTAACGTCCACGAACGACCTGATCAAGCGTGCTATTGAGGAAGGCCAGCCTGAGGGCCTGGCGGTGCGCGGCCTGCGGCAAACCGCCGGCTACGGCAGGCAAGGCCGCGCGTGGGAAAGCCCGATCGGCGGCATGTACCAGTCGTTCTTGCTGCGACCCGAAGTCCCGCCGGCGCAGCTTCCCACACTCAGCCTGTTGGTGGGCCTTGCCGTTCGCCGCGCAATCGCGAGTCTTGTCCCCGAGCTTGAGGGTCGCGTGCAGGTGAAGTGGCCGAACGACATCGTGGTGGCTGAGGCGTGCGATTCCCTGCGCGACGCCGCGCAGGCGACGGGCGAGGGTTCCCCTTGCAGGAAGGAATCGGCGTCCCTGTGCGGCATGGCTTCTCATGATGCAGCCCGCGATGATGCTGGACAGGGTGGCGAGTTCCCCGCCGGCGACCGTCAACCCCAGCGCCCCTTCCATAAGCTATGCGGTATCTCGACGGAGATGCATGCGCGGGCGCTTTGCGTGGGCGTGGGCGTCAACGTGGCGCGTCCGGCCGATGCCGCATCCGTGCCGGCTGGGAAGAACATCCCGGTGTACCTGGATGAGCTGGGATTTTGCGAAGGCCCCGTTGAGGACCGCATCAACGCTGTGGCCGATGCGCTCTGCGATCAGCTTGCCATCGTGTACCCGCTGTGGTGCGAGCAGGGTTTCGAGCCCTACCAAGCCGAGTTCGATGCCTGCTCTGCGCTGTACGGGCGCTTCGTTCGTATGGAGGACCTTTCGGGCAACGTGTTGGCGGCGGGCACGGTGACGCGCGTGGCTCCGGACGGCAGGCTGGTGTTGCGCACGTCGGAAGGCGTGGAGGTGTTCGCCAGCTCAGGCGAGGCCCATATCCGCTAGGCGATATCCATGTGCCCCGGTGCGACGTTTACGCGCCGGGGCACACGCGTTGTTTGGGCGTTTGCGCGGATCTGGCTTGGGCGCATGCTCCTGGCACGTTCTCGGGCGCACAGCCGGCAGCATCCCGAAAGCACCCGGCGTCGTCCTTTTCGCTCCTTAACTCGATATGCACGAACGATGGAATCCCGGCATGGGGCTCTCCTGCGTGCGCTCTCTGCGGGCCGCCGGTCATACAATAGAATGCTGACGAAAATTTTAGGTAGTTAAAGGTTTCGAAAGGCAGCACGCAAGCATGACGCAAGAGCTAGAAACGAAGGACGGATCCGCGGCTCCGGCCCATCCGGCGGACGCCCAGGGCAATCCCGTCGCCTCCGGCCACCAGGGCAAACCCAAGCAGCACGATAAGGTGACGCGCATGGGCACGGAGTCCATCCCGCGCCTTATCACCGAGTTCGCCATCCCCTCCATATTGGGCATGCTGGTCAACGGCGCATACAACGTCATCGACTCCATCTTCCTGGGGCAGGCTATGGGCGAGATCGGCCTGTCCACCGCCACGGTCGCCATGCCCATCATGACGGTGTTCATGGCCATCGCCATGCTGGTGGGCAACGGCGGCAACGCCCTGGCCGCGCTGCGCATGGGCGAGGGCAAGCCCGAGGAGGCCGAGCGCAGCTTGGGCAACACGGTCACGCTCTCCCTTATCGCTTCCGTGGTGGTCGCCATCGCCATGTTCATCCCGGCTTGCATCGACGGACTGCTCAGCGTGTCGGGTGCCACTCCCGAGGACTGGAACTACGCCATGCAGTTCATCCGCATCATCAGCCTGGGCTTCATCTTCCAATGCATCGGCATGGGCGTGAACAACTTCATCCGTACCGCCGGGGCTCCGAACCGCGCGCTGGGCACCATGATCATCGGCGCCGTTGCGTGCACCGTGTTCAACGCGCTGTTTGTGCTGGTCATGGGCATGGGCGTCGTGGGCAGCGCGCTTGCCACCGTGTGCGGCCAGGCAATCTCATGCGCTACGGTTCTGTGGTACTTCTGCCTGACGAAGGGCGTCCCCATGCGCCTGCGCCTGCATATGATGCCGCTGCATGGTGAAACGGTTCGTCTGATCCTGTCGTTGGGTCTGGCCAGCTTCGCCGTCCAGGCGGGCATGGCCGCGGTGAACTTCGTGCTGAACAACCTGCTGAACATGTACGGCGCGCAAAGCCCCATCGGCGCAGAGGGCGCGCTGGCGTCCATCGGCGTGGTGCAGCGCGTTGCCTCGTTCGTGGTGCTGCCGCTCATCGGCATGTCGATCGCCATCCAGCCGCTGCTCGGCTTCAACTACGGCGCGCATCTGTTCAAGCGTGTGAAGATGACGCTGGCCTGGGGCATCGCGGGCAACACGGTCATCGCCGTGGTGCTGTGGGCGCTCGTGCACCTGTTCCCCGCCCAGATCGTCGGCTTCTTCGGCATCACCGATCCGAACCTGCTGTCGTTCACGGTGTTCGCGCTGCAGGTGCAGCTGTTCCTCATCCCGTTCGTGGGCTTCCAGATCGTCGGCTCGAACTACTTCCAGGCAACGGGCCAGCCGGCGAAATCGGTGTTCTTGTCCCTTACGCGTCAGATCCTGTTCCTGATCCCGCTCTATATCGGCCTGCCCATGGTCATGCCCGTATGGTTCCCGGGTTACACGGGCCTGGACGCGCTGTACTTCGCGTGCCCCGTGGCGGACTTCCTGGCCATCTTCACCACCGGCGTGTTCGTCCTGCTGGAGCTCAAGCGCCTGCGCAAGCTGGAGAACGGCCAGCTGCAGGCCAAGTTCTAGCGGTTTGTTTCAGCCTTGCAACGTTTTTTGCGCTGCAAGGCTTTTTTACGGCCAAAACCGGTGGGGAATTTGTGCGCGTGCTACAATTCCTCTGCAATCTGTAGGAAATAGGGTCGATGCGTTCGGCGCAGCGATCGCCGCGATGGTATCGCGGATGGGCCTTCTGGATGTATCAGGGGGACAAGGAAGGGGAAGTTGTGGAACAGGTTCAGAAGAAGACGGCCGCTGGGTCGCGCACGCGTTCCATCGCGTTCGTCGCATTGACGGTCGCCATCACGGCGGTGTCGGCGTGGGTGACGGTGCCGCTGGGCCCCGTGCCGTTCACGCTGCAGATCTTCGCCGTGGCGTTCATGGTGCTGGTGCTGCAGCCGAAAGAGGCTGTTGCGGCTATCACCGCGTACCTGGTCCTGGGCGCTGTGGGCGTGCCCGTGTTCAGCGGCATGCGCGGCGGCATCGGTGTTCTGGCTGGTGCGACCGGCGGCTTTTTGTGGGGCTACCTGCTGGGCGTGGGCCTGGCTGTTGCCGTGCGTTTCGGCCTGAAGGCCGTGCTGGCTCGCGATGGCGAGGCGAAGGGCGCCCGCGCGTTCGCGATCGATTTCCTGACCGGCCTGGTGTTCCTTGCCGTCGCCTACGTGTGCGGCTGGGCTCAGCTGATGGCCGTGGCCTCCATGACGCCCGCCGCCGCCTTCGCGGCCGGCGTTGCGCCGTTCATTCTGATCGACCTGGCGAAGCTGGTTGCGGCCGTCATCTGCGCCCGCGCCGTCAACGCTGCCGTGGGACATCGCGCATAAGCGATATCGCACAACCCAAGCGTAACGAAAAAGCCCGCATAAGCGGGCTTTTTCGCGTTTCGTTATAGTTTACGGGCGGTCGGCGCGGAGCTGTTCAATGGGTTTCAGCAGTATACATGCGGCTGATAGGGCGGGATCGCGGCTTTCCGAATTACGGGTGCGGGCCTGAGTTCCGAGAGTGGGTTTCCGGTTGCTAGGCGTGCGAGTGCGCAAAGGAGGGGTTTTGCGCACTCGCACGAGCAGGGCCTGCCGGATGGTCTCGCGGCCGCCGCGGCGCCCCGTTGCAGAGCGGGGGTCCGGGCGTGCGGTTACGCCTCGTACAGGACGGCGCCGCTGGTGAAGCCGCCGCCGAAGCCTACGAGCACCACCTTGTCGCCGGGGTGGATGTTGCCGCTTTCGTACGCGTCGCACAGCGTCATGGGGATGCACGCCGACGACGAGTTGCCGCGATGCGCGATGGACACCTGGAAACGCTCGAGCGGCAGGCCCATGCGCTTGGCGGCGTACTTGATGATGCGCAGGTTCGCCTGATGCGGGACGATGAATTGCACGTCGTCGATGGTCAGGTTCGCGCGGCGCAGCACCTCCTCGATGGCGGCGGGCATGACGCTCGTGGCGAACTTGAACACCTTCTGGCCGTTCATATACAGGGCCTGGCGCGGCGCCCCTGCGGCTACGCGTTCCGTGACGTCGAGCTCGGCGTCGATGGGGGCGGTGCCGGGGTCGGCCTGCTGCAGCGCGTCCGCATCGATGCCCTCGGGCGTGAAGGGCTGGGGCGCGTCGTAGGCGGAAGGGCAGGTGAGGGCGTTGGAATCGTCGTCATCGTTTTTGATGTACCACGACAGGATGCCGGGCTTGCGCTCGTCCCATTCCACCACGGCGGCGCCGGCGCCGTCGCCGAACAGCACGCACGTGTTGCGATCGGCCCAGTCGACGATGCGGGTCAGGCGCTCGCCGCCCACCACGAGCGCGCGTCGGATGGCGCTGCGGCCCGCCGCGCCCGCAGCGCCCGGGGCGCTGGCGGCCATCATGGTCTCGGCGATGGTTAGGCCGTAGATGAAGCCCGAGCACGCGGCGTTCATGTCGAATGCCGCGGCGTTGACCAGGCCTAAGCGTCGGCGCAGCACGGCGGCGCAGGTGGGGACCATCTCGTCGGGCGTGATGGTGGAGTAGATGATGAGGTCGATGTCCTCGGGAGCGATCTTGCGCTCGGAATAGCCGTCATCCGCCCAGCCGAGCGCCTGGCGCGCGGCGCCTTCGGCCAGATCGACGTTGCCCTCGCTGACGCACACGCGGCGCGAGAGGATGCCCGTGCGCGTGGAAATCCATTCGTCGCTGGTGTCGACCAGCTTGGTCAGCTCTTCATTGGGCACGTCAAGTGCCGGCAGCTGCTTGCCGCAGCCGATGATGGTGCAACCCATGATGCTCCTTCGATGTACGGGGCGATGCGCCCCGGAGATGATGCGTGTCGATTGCATTCGAGTATAGCATCGCGCGTTGCGGCCCCTGCGAATCCCCACGTCATGGCCCCTGCCCGCACCGGAATCGATGCGCAGGTGAAGTAAACGCTTGATGTCCTGGGGACGTTCCGGTCGGCGGAGGGATGGGCTGGCGCGTGCCCTGTCGGGCGGTGCCGCCTCCCGCTCGTTGACGCTGGGCGGTTACAGGGCGCGCATGGCGAAGGGGACGGTGCCGCCTGCGGAAGCGGCTTGAGCGGCGGTCGTCGGCCTGGTTGCGCGGGCTCCCTAGGCGTTCTTCGTTTTCCCGTGGGGCTTCTTCACCGAGATGTCGGCGGGGATGGAGGGGATGGCGATCATGAAGCACGCCCCGCCCTCGGGGAGGTTGACGGCCTCGACGGTGCCATCGTGCGCCTCGGCGATGGACTTCACGATGGCAAGGCCCAGGCCCGTGCCGCCCGTGCCGCGTGTGCGGCTGGCGTCGGTGCGGTAGAAGCGGTCGAAGAGCAGCTTGGGGTCCACGTCGCCGAAGCCGCAGCCGTCGTCTTTCACGGCGATGATGGAGTTGCCGTTCATGCCGAACAGTTCAACGTTAATGTGCCCGCCGGGCTTGATGAAGCGGCTGGCGTTCTCGACCAGGTTGGTGACGGCTTGGCGCAGGCTGTCGGGGTTGCCCAGCACGTCGGGGGCTTCGCCCGAGACGCTCGTGTTCGCCTGGCGGTCATGCAGGATGGGGGACAGCGCGTCGACCACGCTGTTCGCCAGATCGTGCAGGTTCACGCGCTGCATGGTCTCGGGGATGGGGGAGCTTTCTATGCGCTGCAGGGTCAGCAGGTCGTGCGTCAAGCGGCTGAGACGCTCGCTTTCGTTCACGATGATGCCGCAGAACTTCTCATGCAGCGAGGGTGGCAGGTCGGGGTCGGCGAGCATCTCTGCGTTGCCGCGGATGGCCGTCAGCGGCGTGCGCAGCTCGTGCGCGACGTCGCTGATGAACTCGTTTTGGCGGCGCTCCTTGATGGCAAGGTCGTGCTGCTGCTGGGTGGTGGTTTGCACGAGGCGCTTAAAGTCGCTGGTCAGCAAATCGGCCTCGTACATGCGGCCGTCGGGCTCGAACGTGACGGGCGCGCCGCTGCGGAACGCCGCCATCTTCTTCGCCAGGTCGCTGAGCGGTTCGGACAGGAAATGGCCGATAAGCAGGCTGATGCAGAAGATGACCACGCTGATGGGGATGAGGACCAGCAGGACCGCGATGGAGGCGTCGTACACGAGCATGCACACGACGGCCGTGACCACTGCAGCGAGCAGGCTGAGCAGCGTGGCCAAGAGCGCGAAATATGTCTGCAGCCGTTTTATAGCTTGAACCTATATCCGTAACCGCGAACCGTTTCCACAAGGCCGGAATCGTAACCGGCTTGCTCGATCTTATCACGCAGGCGCTTGATGTGGGTGTCTACGGTCTTGGTTTCCGTGAGGTATTCCCAGCCCCAGGCGTCGCGCAGCAGCTCCTCGCGCGAGACCACCTTGCCGGCGTTCTTCATGAGGCATGCCATCAGCTCGAACTCGCGGGGCGTCAGGTCGATGTCGCCGGCAGGGCCGGTGGCGGTGTGCGCGTCCTCGTCGAGCGTGATGCCGCTGGCGGTGATGGCGTGGCTGTTCGGCGTGAGCTCGTTGCCCTGGCTGCGGCGCAGCAGCGCGCGGACGCGGGCGATGAGCTCGCGCACGCCGAAGGGCTTGGCCAGGTAGTCGTCGCCGCCGATTTCGAGCCCGACCACCTTGTCCAGCTCGGTGTCGCGTGCCGAGAGGAACAGCACGGGCGCCGACGTCTTGGTGCGCAGGCGGCGGCACAGCTCATAGCCGTCCATGCCGGGCAGCATGATATCCAGGACGAACAGGTCGTAGTCGTTTTCCTGGGCCATTGCCAGCGCGTCCTCGCCGTTGTCCACGACGTCGGGCTGGAAGCCCTCTTTCTTCAGGGCATATCCGACGAACTCCGTGATGGAGGGCTCGTCGTCCACGACCAGGATGCGTGAAGGCGTTTCGTTCATGATGGGCCTCTTCTTTCCATTGCGAAAGCTGCTTGTGCGGCGTGCCGGGCCGCGCGGTTGTCGGGCGCCGTGCGCCGCAAGGGTGCAGCTGTTCCACGTTCTTGCGACAACTATACCCGCATCGGCCAGGCAGGTGGGCTTCCCGTCAAAAACACGTTACCTCCCCGGGGCAAAACCGCCCAAGTTTTCCCGATCTGCCCGGCTCGGACACTTGGGGACGGAGGTTTATCTGTCAGGTTTCGCCTCGCGCTAGAGCCCGCCCCGCGCCAGGGTCCACCCCGCCCCGCGCCGGTGCGTTCTCCATCCGAACCCCCTCGCGAACGCTTGGCGGGCGGATTCGGGCGCTTCCCGTGTGCTTGCGGGCAGTCTAACAACCTGCTGCTATACTGATGCGCGGAAAAATCGGCCCCATCGCGGAACGCGGCGACGGGGGACATGAGAACGAGGGGAGCGGCGCCATGCTGCTGGCAATAGACGTGGGAAACACCCAGACCGTTTTGGGCGTGTACGAGAACAAGAAGCTGCGCTTCCGCTGGCGCGTGGCCACCAACAAGCTGCACACGTGCGACGAGCTGCGCGTGAAGCTCATCCCTCTGCTCAGCTCCGAGGGCGTCTCGTTCGACGACATCAGCGGCGTGGCGCTGGCGTCGGTGGTCCCGGCGCTCACCGAGGCGTGGTGCCAGGCGACCAAGCAGATGATCGGCGTGCGCGCGGTGGTGTGCACCGCCGAGAACGCCGCGGGGCTCTTCGACGCCGGCGACTATCCCAACCCGCGCGAGATCGGCGCCGACCGCATCGCCGACTGCGTGGCGGCGCGCATGCTGTACGGCTCGCCCGTGGTGGTGGTCGATTTCGGCACCGCCACTAATATGGAAGTGATCGACGGCAACGGCACGTTCGCCGGCGGCGTCATCGCGCCCGGCGTGGACACCAGCGCCCGCGCGCTGTTCAGCCACGCCACCAAGCTGGGCGCCATCGAGCTGGTCAACCCGCACACCTCCATCGGCCGCAACACCGCCCAGGCCATGCAGGTGGGCATCGTCTACGGCGAGGCCGATCGTGTGGACGGCCTGGTCAACCGCATCTTCGAGCAGCTCGGCTACAAGGCGGCCGTCGTGGCGACCGGCGGCCTGGCGCGTCGCGTGGCGCCGCTGTCGCGCACCATCACGCACGTGAACCAGGATCTCACGCTCGAGGGCCTTCGCCTGGTGTACGACAACTTCATGGACAACGACGTCACCGGCCTGTACGGCCGCCCCGACGAGGTGCTGGAGTAGGGCGAACCTGCGCACGGGGCCCCGCTCCGGCTTCGCCCTCCGGCGCCTCGGGAAGCCGCCTGCAAGGCGGTTCCGTCGCCAGCTTCTCCACAATTGCAACAAATTTGGCCGCATTTTCGCCGTTGCCTTGAAATCTAGGTTTCTTAACAGGCGCCTGTCCTGTGGCCGACAGGGCTCGCCGCTACAATGGCACTACGTTCATGCGCCTCGCGGAAGGGACGAGGCGCGTCCGCATCCAGACGAGAGAGAGGCCCCGACGTGTTGACCGACATCGAAATCGCCCAGGCAGCGACTCCGCAACCCATCAGCGCCATCGCGCAGAAGGCGGGTGTGCCCGAGCAGTACCTGGAGCAGTACGGAACCACGAAGGCTAAGGTGGACTACAACCTGCTGCGCGATGAGCAGCACACGCCGGGCAAGCTGGTGCTCGTGACGGCCATCAACCCCACGCCGGCCGGCGAGGGCAAGACCACCACCACGGTGGGCCTGGCCGACGCGCTGCAGAAGCGCGGCAAGAACCCCGTCGTTGCGCTGCGCGAGCCCAGCCTGGGCCCCGTGTTCGGCATCAAGGGCGGCGCCGCCGGCGGCGGATACGCCCAGGTCATCCCCATGGAGGACATCAACCTGCACTTCACCGGCGACTTCCACGCCATCGGCGCGGCAAACAACCTGCTCGCCGCGCTGCTCGACGCCCACATCCACAACGGCAACGAGCTGGGCATCGACGTCCGCAAGATCACGTGGAAGCGCGTGGTGGACATGAACGACCGCCAGCTGCGCAACATCGTGTGTGGCCTGGGCGGCAGGGCCAACGGCGTGCCGCGCGAGGACGGCTTCGACATCACCGTGGCCAGCGAGATCATGGCCATCTTCTGCCTGGCAACCAGCATCACCGACCTGAAGGAGCGCCTCGGCCGCATCGTGGTCGGCTACACCTTCGACGACCAGCCCGTCACCGCGCACGACCTGCATGCCGAGGGCGCCATGGCCGCGCTGCTCAAGGATGCGCTCAAGCCCAACCTCGTGCAGACGCTCGAGGGCACGCCGGCGTTCGTGCACGGCGGCCCGTTCGCCAACATCGCGCACGGCTGCAACTCCATCATGGCCACGCAGATGGCCCGCGCGCTGGGCGACTACGCCATCACCGAGGCCGGCTTCGGCGCCGACCTGGGTGCGGAGAAGTTCCTGGACATCAAGTGCCGTCTGACCGGCCTGAAGCCCGACGCCGTCGTCGTGGTGGCAACGGTCCGCGCGCTCAAGAACCATGGCGGCGTGGCCAAGGATGCGCTCAACGATGAGAACCTGCAGGCGCTCGAGGCCGGCCTGCCCAACCTGCTGCAGCACGTGGAGAACATCACGAACGTGTACAACCTGCCGTGCGTGGTGGCCATCAACCGCTTCCCCACCGACACCGAGGCCGAGCTGAAGCTCGTCGAGGACAAGTGCCGCGAGCTGGGCGTGAACGTGGCCCTGTCCGAGGTGTGGGCCAAGGGCGGCGAGGGCGGCCTGGCGCTGGCCGACGAGGTCGTGCGCCTGTGCGAGAACGGCGACGAGGCCGGCCGCAGCGCCGACACGTTCCAGTTCTCCTATGGCGATGACCTGAGCCTGCGCGAGAAGATCGAGGCCGTAGCGAAGAACGTCTACCGCGCCGACGGCGTCGACTTCGAGGCCAAGGCTGCCAAGGAGCTGGCGAAGCTGGAGAAGCTCGGCTTCGGCGGCATGCCCGTGTGCATGGCCAAGACCCAGTACAGCTTCAGTGACGACCAGACGAAGCTGGGCGCTCCCCGTGGCTTCCGCATCACCGTGCGCGACGTCAAGGTCAGCGCCGGCGCCGGCTTCGTGGTGGCGCTTACCGGCAACATCATGACCATGCCGGGCTTGGGGAAGAGCCCCGCGGCCTTCAAGATCGACGTGGACGAGACCGGCAAGATCACGGGGCTGTTCTAGTCCCGGACGCTGAGCGACTGGGTGGTGTCCAGTCGCTCAGACAGTCCTGCTTTGGCAAAAGCCCTACTGGGGCTTTTGCGTCGTGCGGAACTCGCTTTGTGGACACCACCCAGCCACTCAGCTGGGTAAACTGCTCGTAGGGTTGCTGGGTCCCGGCGTCGAGCTTGCAGACCGCTTGTGCGGTTGGAAATGGAAAGGAAGCGTATGGATACTTCGTTCGTCGAGGAGCTTGCCTCGGCGGCCCCCACGCCGGGCGGCGGCGGGGCCTCGGCATATTGCGGCGCGCTGGCCTGCGCGCTGGCGTCCATGGTGGGCAACCTGACCGTGGGCAAGAAGACGTATGCCCAGGTCGAACCCGAAGTGTACATGCGCTTGGAGAAGCTGGCGGACCTGCGCGGGCGCCTGCTTTCCCTGGTGGGCGCCGACGCTGAGGCGTTCGGCCCGCTGGCGGCGGCCTACCGCATGCCCAAGGACACCCCCGAGCAGCTTGCGGCCAAGCAGGCGGCCATCCAGGATGCCCTCGTCGGCGCCACCGAGGTTCCGCTGGACATCATGCGCACGGCGGCCGCGTGCGTGGAGCACGCCGATTTCCTGGCGCGCAACGGCAGCCGCATGGCTCGCAGCGATGCGGGCGTTTCCGTGGCGTTCGCCCGAGCAGCCGTGGACGGCGCCAGCTTGAACGTGTACATTAACGCGGCGTCCATCGACGACGCCGAACGCGCCGCACGCTACCGCGACGAGGCGGATCGGCTCGTCGCGCAGACGCGCGAGCACTGCGACGAGGTGTTCGCGTTCGTGAAGGATGCGGTCTCGTAAACGGCCTGCAGGCCGATAGATGAAGGTGGAGAAAACGTGGCAGAGTTGTTGAAGGGCAAGCCGGTCGTCGACCGCATGGCAGAGGATATGCGGGGGCGCATCGCCGCGCTCGAGGAGCAGGGCGTGAAACCCACGCTGGCGCTGGTGCGCCTGGGACAGCGTCCCGACGACCTGTCGTACGAGCGCACGGCGGTCAAGCGCGCTGCCGGCCTGGGCATCCACACCAAGCCCTACGTGCTCGACGAGTTCGCGCCCGAAGCCGCGCTCAAGGCCACGCTGCAGTCCATCAACTACGACAAGACGGTGCACGGCTGCCTGATGTTTCGCCCGCTGCCCACGTTCATGGACGAGAAAGCCATGTGCAACACGCTGACCGCGGCAAAGGACGTCGACGGCATCTCGCTGGCTTCGCTGGCAGCGGTGTTCACCGATGCGCCGGATGGCTTCCCCCCTTGCACCGCGGCGGCGTGCGTCGCCATCTTGGAGCACTACAAGGTGCCCATCGTCGGCAAGCACGTGGTGGTCATCGGCCGCAGCCTGGTGGTGGGCAAGCCCGTGTCCATGATGCTGCTGCGCCGCAACGCCAGCGTCACCATCTGCCATAGCCGCACCGAGAACCTGCAGGAGATCAGCCGCTCGGCGGATATCGTCATCTGCGCCACGGGCCGTGCCCGCGCGTACGGCCGCGAATACTTCCGCCCGGGCCAGACGGTGCTCGACGTGGGCATCAACTTCGACGTGCACGGCAAGCTGTGCGGCGACGTGGACTTCGACGAGGTGGAGCCCATCGTGGACGCCATCACCCCGGTGCCCGGCGGCGTGGGCACCGTGACCACCAGCATGACCATGCAGCACACCGTGGCCGCCGCCGAGGCCCAACTGAAGGAAAGCCTGAAAGGCTAGCCGAACGCCCGCCCTTGCGGCGGGCGTTTTTGCGCGCTGCGGCCGTGCGTGCGGCGGGCGCCGTTGCCGATCGGGCTTCGCGGGTGGCCGGCCAGCGGCCCCGTTTGCCGCCCGCCCCGTGGAGCGGGATCGGCGTGCCGGGCAAGGTCGGGCCATCGCTTCGAGCGTTTTTCGCCATCGCGGGTGTTCGAGCCCGTTCCCGAAAGCCGTTTTCCCCTGCTTATCCGCCGTTTTCGTGGGTGGGGTGCATGTTTGCGCGCATTGGCGTATGATGTGCTGCATTATGGCTAACGGACTGACATACGCACGCAAAACCGCGTCCACGGAGGCGACGAAGCAGCTGGCCGAAACGCTGGCTCCGTATCTGCATCCGGGCGACGTGGTGGTGCTTTCGGGCGATTTGGGCGCCGGCAAAACCCAATTTGTGCAAGGCGTGGCTGCGGGCCTGGGCATTTCCGCCCAGGTTACCAGCCCCACGTTCAACATCCTGCTGGAGTACCACCAGGGGCGTCTTCCGCTGTACCACTTCGACCTGTATCGCCTGGACGAGCAGGACGAGCTGGAGGACACGGGCTATTACGACACCATCGACGCCGATGGCGTGTCGTTCATCGAGTGGGGCGAGAAATTCCCCGGCGCGCTGCCGTACGGCTATCTGGAGATCCGCATCCTGGTGACGGAGGACGGCGGCCGCCGCGTGCTCGCGCATGCGCTGGGAAACCGCGCCCGCCAGCTGCTCACCGTGTGGGCCAACGACTCGAAGGCACGCCTGTCGAAGAGCACGGCCAGCGCCGGCGGCTTCATCGTGCCGGGTGGCGCCCCCATCAACACGGGCTCCATCCCGCCGATCAAGGTCGCGGAGGCCAAACCCGCCGATTCGCCTGCTGAGACGCTTTAAGCGCCCGCTGTCGCGCTCGATGCGGCCCGGATGGACGCCGCACGGCAGGCGGCATCTCGCGGCGAAACCGGCCATATAGGAACCATATTCGAAAGCAAGGGGAGCACTGTGCCTGAAACCGCATATGCGTTGGCGTTCGATACGGCGAACGAGGTGATCTCCATCGGGCTGGGCCGTTTGAACGCCGCGGCATGCGCGGTGGAGCCGGTGGCTGCGGTGGAGGTGGCGGCGCATCGCGCGTCGAACACGCAGCTTCTCGTGCGGGTGGACGCCCTGCTGCGCGAAGCCGGCGTGGAGCGCGGCCAGCTGGCGTGCGTGTGCGTCGGCCGCGGCCCGGGGTCGTTCACGGGCGTGCGCATCGCCATGGCCACGGCCAAGGGCGCGGCGCAGGCGCTCGGCGCCGCGCTGGTGGGCGTGTCGTCGCTCGACGTGGTGGCCTGGCATGCGTGGGCCTCGGGCGTGCGCGGCCGCCTGGCCGTGGTCGCCGACGCCATGCGCAAGGAGGTCTACCCCGTCCGTTACGCGCTCGATGATGCGGGCGTGCATCGCCTTGAGGCCGATCGCGTGGTGAAAGCGCAGGTGACAGCCCGAGAATTGGTCGACGAAGCATCTTCCGGCGCTGCGGCGGACACGTTGCAGCTGACGGGCGATGGGCTTGCGAAGTACGCGGAGCTGTTCGCCCCCGCGGGCACGCTGCTGCCCGAGGAGCTGTGGGCGCCTACGGGTCGTGGGCTTCTGCTGGCGCTGCAGGACGCATGGCGCACGGGCGCGGCCGACCCGCTGGACACGCAGCGTCACAACCCGGCGTTCTTGCTGCCGGTGTACACGCGCCTGTCCGATGCCGAGGAGAACGAGCGCATCCGCCTGGCGAAGAACGACCCGAAAAACCTTGCCACGGGCGTGCAGGATGCTGCGCCTCGCCGCGATCAGCGCGCCACCATGCACGACACGGCGGTGCTCAACGCGCGCCCCGACGAGCATGGCATCACGTACAAGCCGCTCGACGCCGCGCACGCCGAGGACGTTGCCGCCATGGAATCCCAGGTCATGGGCTCGGACGCATGGAACGCGGCACTTGTGGCCGATGAGCTTCCGCGCGCCGACCGCACCTGGTGGGCAGCTTATGCAAGCGGGGAAGGCCCCGATGCCGGCTCCGATGGCGCCTCTTCTGCACGCGGGAACGTGCTGGTCGGCTATGCCGGTGGCATGGTGATCGACGGGCAGGTGCAGATCCTCAAGATCGGCACCGATCCGGCGTGGCGCCGCCGCGGCATCGCGCGTCAGCTCATCTCGCGCGTGGCATCTGATGCCCGCGACCTGGGCGCCACCACGTGCTCGCTCGAGGTGCGCGCTTCCAACGTCGGCGCGCAGGCGTTCTATGAATCGCTCGGCATGCATTCCATCGGCAAGCGACCGCACTATTATTCCGACCGCGAGGACGCCGTCATCATGGAGGGCCCGCTGCAGGGCGTCATCGGCTCCTCGGCCGTCGGCGGCGCCGCCGACGCGAAGGCTCTGCGCGCCGTCACCGAAGACGCCGGCATTCAAGAATCCCAGGTCGACGTCGCCGGCATGACGCTGCGCGTTGACGAGGCGCATGACGCGCAGAAGGCCGCCCAGCCCGCCGCGCAGCTCGAGCGCCCGCTCATCCTGGCCATCGAGAGCTCCTGCGACGAGACGGCCGCGGCCATCGTCGATGGCAAGGGCAACCTGCTCTCCGACGTGGTGGCAAGCCAGATCGACTTCCATTCCCGCTTCGGCGGCGTGGTGCCCGAGATTGCTAGCCGCAAGCATATCGAGGCCATCTGCGGCGTGTGCGACGAATGCCTGGACGTTGCGGCGCAGCGCCTGGGCATGGAGCGTCTGACCTGGGCCGACCTTGATGGCGTGGGCGTCACGTACGCGCCGGGCCTGGTGGGCGCGCTGGTTGTGGGCGTGGCCTTCGCCAAGGGCGCGGCCTGGGCCGCCGACAAGCCGCTGGTGGGCGTGAACCACCTTGAGGGCCACATGTACGCCAACAAGATCGGCGCGCCCGATTTCGCTCCTCCGGCGGTGGTTTCCCTGGTCAGCGGCGGAAACACCATGCTCGTGCATATGCGCGGCTGGGGCGATTACCGCGTGCTGGGCGCCACCATCGACGACGCGGTGGGCGAGGCGTTCGACAAGGTTGCCAAGGCGCTGGGCCTGGGTTACCCGGGCGGCCCCGTGGTGTCGGCGCAGGGCGCCAGGGGCAATCCGAAGGCCATCGAGTTCCCCCGCGCCATGATGCATTCGGGCGACATGCGCTTCAGCCTTTCGGGCCTGAAGACCGCCGTGGTCACCTACATCAACAACGAGCGCGTCGCGGGCCGTGAACTCAACGTGCCGGACATCTGCGCCAGCTTCGAGGCCGCCGTGGTGGACGTGCAGGTGAAGAAGGCCGAGATGGCGCTGCGCGAAACGGGCGCTCCCACGTTCTGCCTGGGCGGCGGCGTGGCGGCCAACCCCGTGCTGCGCGCGGCGTACGAGAAGCTGTGCGCGAAGATGCACGTGCGCCTGGTCATGCCCCCGCTTTCGGCCTGCGGCGACAACGCCGGCATGATCGCCCTGGTGGCGCTCGACCGCTTCCGCCAAAGGAAGTTCTACGGCCTTGAAACCGACGCGCAGGCGCACGCGGACCTGGAGCAGGAGTACTAGCAGCTCGCGTCTTGAGACTTCGCGAAAACGGCTCTCGTCGGCGTTTTGCCTGATGGGCGTGGCTTTGCTGCTTGCGCCTTGCGCGGGTTGCGCGGCCACGTCCCTTCGCCGGCCCTCGGCCGCTGGGCCGTCGCAGCCGCAGCTTGCGTGTTCGCTTCATGCCGAACGCGCGGCGCGGCTGCGTGAACGGCTATACTGGAATGTCGAACGAACGGCCCGCGCAGGGCCAGCTTGATGAACGCGCCCGGGTTCGCCGGGCGCGCACGATACGCAAGGAGCAGCACCGCATGGCCATCGATACCGCCACCGGCAAGGAAGCGCCGGCAGAGATCTCGTCCGAACGCGTGAAGGACATCTTCTCCACCATCGCGAAGAAGTACGAGCGTTTCAACGCCATCTCCAGCTTCGGCGCTTACAAGATGTGGCTGGCGGGCATGATGAAACAGGCTCCCATCAGCGCAAACGACGATGTGCTGGACATCGCGGGCGGAACGGGCGACGTCAGCTTCACCGTGGCGCGCGCCAAGCATCCGCGCCATATCCAGTGCACCGACCTGGTCAACGAGATGCTCGACGTGGCCCGCGCGCACTACGCCGACGGCGCGGCCGACGGCGTGCCGGTGGACTTCGAGGTGGTGGACGCGCAGGAAATCCCGTACGCCGATGCCAGCTACGACGCCATCACCATGGCCTACGGCATCCGCAACATGCCCGACCGCCCGCGTGCGCTGTCGGAGATGTATCGCGTGCTCAAGCCCGGCGGCAGCCTGGTGTGCCTTGAGTTCAGCACTCCGCCCAATGCTGTTTGGCGCGCGCTGTACAACTTCTACCTGAAGCACCTCATCCCGTTCTGGGGCGGCCTGATCACGGGCGACCGCGACGGCTTCGTGTACCTGTCGAAGTCCATCAAGGCGTTCCCCAACCAGCAGGGCCTGGCCCGCATGATGGAGGATGCTGGCTTCACGGACGTCACCTGGAAGAACTACACCGGCGGCATCGCCGCAGTTCACGTAGCGAAAAAGCCCGAGTAGCGCCGATTCCGTAAGATTCCGACTGCAACGATCGAAAGCCCGCTACCGGCGGGCTTTCGTGTTTCCGACCTCGGTTTCAGTCAACTTTAAGGGTGTGTTCGTAGTATCTAGCCTCGAAATGTTCCCCGAGTGTGGGCCGCTGGGCCCTTGGGAGGAAACGATGGCTTCATTCACCGACACCTTTGAACGCAAAGAGGTCAAATATCGCTTAAACGCGAAGCAACATCGCGAAGTGCTCGACGCGCTGGCCGGGCGTATGGCCGCCGACGAGTACGGCCGCACGCGCATCACCAGCCTGTATTTCGACACGCCGACGCGTGACCTGATCGCGCGCAGTCTGGAAAAGCCCCTGTACAAGGAGAAGCTGCGCCTGCGTTGGTACGGCACGCCGACTTCGGGCGAGCGCGTGTACGTGGAGATCAAGAAGAAGTACGACGGCATCGTGTACAAGCGCCGCGTGGGGTGCTCGCTGACGGCGGCGTACGCGTACCTGATGGGGCGCGTGCCTTACGAGAACGCCTGCGTGCAGAATCCGTTGTCCGACCAGCTGCAACAGGACGAGGCGCTTTCGCTGCACAGCATCCAGATCGCCCGCGAGATCGATGCGTTCACGGTGCGCTACCGCAACTTGCGCCCTTCCATGTATATCGTGTGCGAGCGCACGGCGTACGCCCCGGTTCCGGGTGCCGATGCCGATGAGCTGCGCATCACGTTCGATTCGGGCGTCGCGTATCGCGATGTGTTGGCGGGCGAGCGCGAGGCGGGCAGCACCTTTCATCCGCTTCTGAGCTTGGGCGAGACGATCATGGAGGTGAAGACCGCAGGGTCGTATCCGTCCTGGTTGGTCGAGGCGCTCAGCGGATGTCAGGCGTATCCGTCGTCGTTCAGCAAGTACGGCGCCGCCTATCAGGAGTGCGAACGCGCCGCCGGCGTCCGTTTCCTTCGCGGCGCTTTCCCGTCTCTGACCTCCCGAAAGGATGATCGTTGTGCTTGATTCCGCCCTCTCCTCGGTTTTCGGAACGACCGATTCCCTGGTGGCGAGCGTGTCCACCGTGCAGTTCCTCATGTGCTGCGCCGCGTCTATCGTGCTCGGCGCGGCGGTGGCCTGCATCTACATGTTCCGCCACAAGTATTCGAAGAACTTCGTGGTTACCCTGGCGCTGCTGCCGCTCATCGTGCAGATGGTGATTACCCTGGTCAACGGCAACCTAGGCGCGGGCATCGCCGTCATGGGCGTGTTCAACCTGGTGCGTTTCCGCAGCATCCCGGGCAGCGCGAAGGACATCGGCAGCGTGTTCTTCGCCATGGCGATCGGCTTGGCCACTGGCATGGGATTCATCGCGCTGGCAGTGCTGTTCACGTTTATCGTGGGCGTGGTGAACGTGGTGTACGTGCTGTCGCCGTTTGGTCGCCCGCAGCAGCCGGAGAAGATGCTTCGCGTGACGGTGCCCGAGGACCTGGAGTTCGACGGGATGTTCGATGCCGTGCTGGCGCGTTATACCGCCGAGCATGAGCTGACCGAGGTTTCCACCACGAACATGGGCAGTTTGTACCAGCTTGAGTATCGGCTGCGCCTAGCGCAACCCGGGATCGAGAAACGCCTGATGGACGAGGTGCGCTGCCTGAACGGGAACCTGAAGGTCAGCTTGAGCAACGCGCAGATCTCCAAGGAGGTGCTCTAAATGGGCTGGTTTGCGAACCGACACGCCCGGGCGGCGCGCGAAGCCGAGGCCGAAGGTTCCGGGGCTTTTTGCGGACCTGCTGGCGAAGAGGAGGGGCGGGGTCCCGACGTCGTCGCATCCGTTGCAGGCGGTTCCTCGGCGACGGAGCGCACCGACGTGCGCGGGCTGACGCGCCTGGCGTGCGGCGTGGTCGCCCTGCTTGCTTTGAGCGGCGTGCTTGCGATGGAGGGCTGCGCGGCGGTTTCGTCGGGTGCGGAAAACTCGGCTGCATCCGAGCAGGCCGCCGCGGCAAGCGCTTCCGACACGGAGCACGCATCGTTCGAGGAGGTTGCGGTGGCGTTCGATGAAAGCGCTCTTGACCTGGAGTATTCCAAGCGCGACCTTGACGCTTCCTATGATGCGTCGTCCGCGACCGTCATCACGCTGTCCGGCGATTCTGCCAGCGTGCAGGGGACGGGCGCCCAGGTGTCCGCCGATGGCGTGGTCGTCTCGTCGGCGGGCACGTACGTGGTGTCGGGCGAGCTGACCGACGGGCAGCTGCTGGTCGACGCCGGCGACGACGACAAGGTGCAGCTGGTGCTGGCGGGCGCGACCATCCATAACGAGGATGGCCCGGCGGTTTATGTGCGCAACGCGGACAAGTGCTTCGTCACCTTGGACGCGGGGACGGAGAACAGCCTGTCCGATGGGTCGTCGTACGCGCTGGAAGATGATTCCGACGAGCCGTACGCCACGCTGTTCAGCCGCTGCGACCTGACGTTGAACGGGTCCGGGACGCTGAACGTGACGAGCGCGTACCGTCACGCTGTGTGCTCGAAGGACGACTTGGTCGTTGTATCTGGAACGTACAACGTCAGCGCTGTGGAAGATGGCCTGCGCGGCCGCGATTGCGTGAAGATCCGCGACGGCGTCTTCGCTATCGAGGCGGGCGGCGACGGTATCAAGTCGAACAAGGATGACGATCCCGTGAAGGGCTTCGTGAGCATCGACGGCGGCACGTTCGATATTCAGGCCGGTGACGATGCGGTGCAGGGTAAGACGCTCGTTCGCCTTGCGGGCGGCTCGTTGACGGTGGCGGCCAACGATGACGCGTTCCATTCCGATTTGGAGATGCACCTGCTGGGTTCTGTGATCGAGGTGAGCGCGGGCGACGACGCGTTCCATGCGGAGACGAAGCTGACCGTGGACGACGGAACCGTGAACGTGACCAGCTGCAACGAGGGCTACGAAGCGGAGAAGGTCTACGTCAACGGCGGCGATACGCATATCGTGGCAAGCGATGACGGCTTGAATGCCAGCGCAGCCGACTTGTCCGACGATGCCGATGCCGATACGGTGAGCAGCACGCTTCCCAACGGCGGCACGCCCGGTGCGCCCGGCCAAGGTGGCGGGGGCGCAGCTCCGAACGCCGGCGGCCAGGCGCCCGCAGGCATGCAGCAGGGCGGCCAGGCTCCCGATGCCGCCGGCATGCAACAGGGCGGTCAGGCCGCCGACGCCGCTGGCGCCCAGCAAGGTGGGCAAGCTCCGGGTGCTGCAGGTGCTCAGCAGGGCGGAAGCGCGCCCGAGCTGCCGGGCGGCGGTAGCGCAGGCGAAGCGGGTAACGCGGGCGGTGTCGCCGACTCCGGGCAGCAGGGCGGCGACTCTGCGGCCGGCGGCGGCATGGGCCAGGCGGATAGCAACTGCCTCATCCAGATCAATGGTGGCTATTTGGTGGTCGATTCCGTCGGTGATTCCATCGACAGCAACGGCAATGTCGAGGTGACGGGCGGCGTGCTGCTGGTCTCCGGGCCCACGAGCGACGGCGACGGCGCGTTCGACTACGACGGCAGCGCGACGGTCAGCGGCGGCACCGTGCTCATGGTCGGCTCCGCGGGCATGGCGCAAAACTTCACCAGCGGCACGCGGGCCTTCGCCATGACCTCGGCAAGCGGCGAAGCGGGCCAGAGCGTGTGCGTGGTCGACGGCAGCGGTAACGTGGTGGCGTCGTTCACAGCGACCAAACGCTTCGGCATGGTGCTGGCATCCAGTCCGGCTTTTGCGGAAGGCGGCGAATATACCCTGGTCATCGGCGGTGAGGTGGCGAATGCCAACGCCGACGGCTACACGGATTCCGGCACGGTGAGCGGCGGTAGCGAGACCACCATCACGGCAAGCTGCACGGCGTCCGCAGGCATGGGCGGAGCCGGCGGCATGGTCGGCGCGGGCGGCATGGGCGGCATAGGTGGCTCGGCAGCAGGCGGCGGCAAGTAAGAGGTCCGGACTCGGCAGGAGCCTCCGTCCCCACGTGACGCTTAGGGGGACGGAGGCTTGTCTGTCCGGTTCGCCTTCGCCTGCCCCTGCTCGCCGTCCCCGAGGAATAGCCGGCATCGCGTTTCGCCGGTCGGGTAAGACGTCCCGTCCCCAGTGTCGGGTTCGCTTGCCGTTTGCGGCGGGGGGTTTGCGGAGTTCTCGAGCACTCCACCGTGATGGAGTACAATAATGACAAAGGACCCGGTGAATCGGAAAGGCGATGCCGAATGAGCGAGCTGAGAACCCCCGAGGTGGAGGATCTGCTGACCGTTTTCTCAAAAATCCAGGACAAGGACGACATCTTCCTGCTGCTTGAAGATCTGTTCACCATCCGCGAGATCCGCGAGACCTCGCAGCGCCTGGCCGTTGCTCGCCAGCTCGACGCCGGCAATTCGTACGCTTCCATCGAGAAGGCCACGGGCGCGTCGGCAACCACCATCGCCCGCGTGTCGAAGTGCCTGAGCTACGGCGCCGGCGGCTACACCATGGCGCTCAACATCCTGGACGATGCCCGCAAAGGGAAGTAGGATTTGCGCCTATCGCGAACTTATCGATAGGTCTGTCTCGAGCCCGCCGTCCTCATTCGAGGGCGGCGGGTTTTCGCCTTCTGGCCGTAAAGAGCGGCTACTTCGCGTTTCGCGCGAAAATCTCCAGCACCAGTTGCAGACGGGTGCCCAGCGGCAGGGGGTTCTGCTTGAGGAAGCGCGGCACCTCGCAAAGCGGCAGCGTGAACACCTCGATAAGCTCGCCGTGCTCGGGATGGGCCGCTTCGTCCTTCTCCACCTGGGCAAACACCGTCTGCACGCTTTCGTCGCTCATGCCGGTTGACGAGTGCCCGGCTTGCGGCAGCAGCTCCACGGCGCCTTTCGGGATGTCGGTGCGCAGGCCATAGCCGGTTTCCTCGCGCAGCTCGCGGTCCACCGCTACGGCAAGGTCTTCGCCGGGTTCCACCAGGCCCGCGGGCAGGCCGACCACCCAGCTGTTCAGTGGATAGCGGAACTCGCGGATGAGCACCAGGTTGCCGTCGCGCGTGATGGGCACGATGGACACGGCGTCGGCCGTGCGCTTGCCGCTGGTGCCGGCGGCCTGCTCGGCCGCGGCGATGGCCGCGGCGCCGAAGTCTTCCGCGCCCTCGTCGATGGCCGCGATGGCCGTGTTGCTGCGCACCTCGAGACGCGCCAGCTCGGCGCGATACGCCTCCAGGCCCTTGCGCGAGGCCGCTTCATATATGTAGTCGCTGCCGTCGGGCAGCACGTACGTGAGAATGTACTTCTTGATCCAGCCGTCGGATACTTGCTCGATATGCTTCAGCTGCGGGGTTTCGCGCATGGGGGGTTCCTTCCTGTCGATTAACGACATGGTAGCGCAAGCGCAGCGGTCTCGCGCGGCACGCGCGGCGGGGTTGGGAAGCGCAGGCTTGGTTGGGCGGCGGGTTCGGATGGGGCGCGTGCGTGGCGAGCGTCGAACGGCGGGCCGCCCGGCCGTTTCCCCGCTTAAACGCAGGACCGCCGCGGTGGGAAGCCGCGGCGGTCCTCTGCGATGCGGGGAGGGAGACCCCGCGATGGGCTTCGCCGTCCCGGGATGGGAGACGAGACGGCGAAGCGGCGCCGATGGGAAGACGGCGCCTTGGGAATCGTCGGAGTGCGGGCGGGAATCCCGCGCCCCGCGTGCCGGGCGGGAGTGGGAGACTCCGCCTGGCCGGATCGCGGATGGGAGGGCGCGATCCGTAAAGGGAAGGGATAAGGAACGGTTCATATAGTAGGTGCGCCGCCTGAAAGAAGCCTTAAAGAAGCATGAACGCCGCGTGAAGATGCGGCGCAGGTCGCCGGGTTCGCGTGCTCGCGCGTGTCGCTTGCGAGCGGCTTGCCGTCGCCGGGCCCCGTTTGCGGCGGGGTTCGCGACGCCGCTGCCTGACGCCCGCCGTGCGGTTTGCGGCCTCACTCGACCTCCAAGTTCCCGCATCGTGACGCGAAAATGACGTGAAGGTAACGCGTTAGCACTCTCGCTTGCAGAGTGCTAACGCGAGGACTATAACAATAACTGTTCAAAGGAACGGTCCCCGGAACGGGGGCCGCAACGAAAGCAACCGAAACGGCGGCGGAACAACCTGCCGGCCCGTTCGCAAGCTTGACGGCTGTTGCGCAATGCGGCGCAGCAGCTTGCCTGGCAAGCGTATCGGGCAAGGTGCTCGACCGAGGATCGGCCGGCGCCGGGCAGCGCGCTTCGCCCCAAGAAACGGAGATGACGATGATGTCCATGTTGGTACCTCGTTCT
The DNA here is from genome assembly GCA_934661765.1 of uncultured Senegalimassilia sp. The sequence goes on along the minus strand of CAKUJT010000015.1, from coordinate 5,464 downwards.
AATCGCTTCCTCAACGATCTTATGACCGACCCGTTCGACAACTTCTTCGGCACCATGGCGGCGCCGAGCGTGAAGACCACGCCGAACCTGATGCGCACCGACATCCGTGAGACCGAGACCGGTTTCGAGCTGACCATCGACCTGCCGGGCTTCGATAAGGAAGGCGTGCAGGCCGAGCTGAAGGACGGCTACCTGACCGTCACGGCCGAAACCAAGCAGGAGACCGAGGACAAGAAGGGCACCTACGTGCGCCAGGAGCGCTTCAGCGGCAAGTGCAGCCGTACCTTCTACGTCGGCGACGATATCGAGGAAGGCGACATCAAGGCCAAGTTCGACAACGGCACTCTGCAGATCGACGTGCCGAAGAAGATCGCCAAGCCCGAGCCTGAAACCTCGCGTTCCATCTCGATCGACTAGCTGGTTCGAACAGCGATTCCGGATCGGCTCCTCCTGGTCCCTCGAACCTTTTCTCAACTCTCACCTCCTTACGAAAGTCCCGTCGCGGCATGCCCGCGGCGGGACTTTCCGCGTTTCCTTACCCTGCTCTCATCTGGATAAACGCGAAGTTTACCCCGCGGGGGTACTAGGCGTGCGCGCTTGTGCGGGCGCATGATGTGCGCGTTGGGTGGGGCCGTGGAGGGCCCCGCGGCAAGTCCGGCGGGTGGGGCACGGCGCAGCGCGTCGCTTTCGCCAGCATGCGACCGCCATCCGGTCGCGGACGTCTTCCTCGAGCGTCGTCGCACCCGCCGGGCTTGCCGAAGGTTCCAAGGAAAAGGAGAGGAACGAATGGCTGAAGACGAGAAGTTCTCCCAGCCCGGCGAGGGCGCGCAAGCGCCCTCCCCGAAGCGCAAGGCCAAGCGCGGCTGGATCATCGGCGGCGTCGTGGCCGCGGTGATCGTGGTGGCGGGCGCAGGTTTCTGGGTGTGGCACGAGACGCCCAGCTTCTGCAACGCCATCTGCCACAGCCCCATGGACAGCTACGTGGACACGTACTACAGCGGCGACCAGGGTATGCTGGTGACCGCGCACGCCGAGGCGGGCAACAACTGCCTGAGCTGCCATGAGCCCGTGATCACCGAGCAGGTGGGCGAGGCCATGAAGTGGGTCGCCGACGACTATCCCATGACCGCTGACGGCACGAAGCTGGCCGATGGCGCCGACATGGCCAGCGAGGAGTTCTGCGCCAAGAGCGGTTGTCACGACATGAACGACGTGGTCGCCAGCACCTGGGGCTTCGAGGGCAACGATGAGAAGTTCAACCCGCATAGCAGCCACCAGGACCTGGCGCTCGAGTGCGGTGACTGCCACAAGGCTCACGAGAAGAGCGTGCTCATGTGCAACCAGTGCCACAACCTGAACATGCCTGAGGGATGGGAGGCCCCGAATGCAGCATAACGGACTCGACCGCCGCACCTTCCTCAAGGGCGCGGGCATCACGGCCATCGGCGCCGCCGCCATGGGCGCGCTGACCGGCTGCGGCAACGGCTACACCGTCTCCGCCGGCGAGGAGCCGGTAAACGCGAGCGCCGGCCAGACGCCGGGCACGCCCAGCTGGCTGGGCCAGGCTCCCGAGGTCGCCGAGCGCGACATCACCGAGACCATCGACACCGAGGTGCTGGTCGTGGGCTGCCGTACCGCCGGCCTGCCCGCCGTCATCTCCGCCGCCGAAAACGGCGCGAAGGTGCTCGGCATCGACCGCACCCCCACCGTGCTCGCCCCGCGCGAGGACATCGGCGCCATCGACTCGAAGCTGCAGCTGGCCTCGTTCGACGAGTTCCCGCAGTTCAAGATCGACAAGATGGAGGCCATGGAGGACATCGTCCGCTACGCAAACGGCTTCATCGACTACGACCTGGTGAAGGTGTGGGCGAACGAGTCCGGCGCCTTGATCGACTGGCTCACCGAGATCGTCGAGCGCGACGGTCGCCTGGTCATGCAGTTCGAGGGCTCCGTGGGCACGGAGGGCCAGGGCGCGCGCGACAAGGCGTGGGCGACCGGCCATAGCCCGAACAAGACCGACAAGGGCAAGGAAGACAAGAACTTCAACTTCGGCGTGTCGCTCAAGGAGTACGCCGAGGAGAAGGGCGCCGAGTTCCGCTGGTCCACCGAGCTCATCAAGCTGGAGCAGGACGAGAACAACCGCGTGGTCGGCATCATCGCCCGCGACGTGAACGACCGCCACTACATCCGCATCAACGCTCCCAAGGGCGTCATCCTGGCGACGGGCGGCTACGGCAACAACCTGGAGATGATGAAAGCGCGTCAGCCCTGGAACCAGAAGATGCGCATCTCCATCGCCCGCAACGGCACCGGCGGCAATCCCACGGGCGACGGCATCAAGGCCGCCATGTGGGTCGGCGGCCAGATGGACCCCATCGGTGCCGCGTGCATGTTCAACCGTGCGGCTGTCAAGCCTGATGAGAAGGCGGGCGACGGCATCGTGGGCGAGTGGTATTGGTTCGGCGAGCAGCCGTTCATGAAGGTCAACCTCAACGGCAAGCGTTTCTGCAACGAGTCCGGCCCGTACGACTACATGCTGCACTCCACGGTCATGCAGCCCGGTCACACCTACTGCGACATCTTCGACAGCGACTATGTCGAGCAGGTCAAGCAGATGAACGAGGTCGGCTGCTGCCGCCTGTACCCGTTCGACAACGGCAGCCCGTCGAACATGCCCATCAACCTGATGCCTAAGATGTTCTTCGACCCGCTGCTGGAGAAGGGCTATCTGCAGAAGGCCGACACCCCCGAGGAGCTGGCGCAGAAGCTGAACATCCCGGTGGACAACTTCGTGGAGACGTTCAACCGCTACAACCAGATGGCGGAGAACGGCAAGGACGAGGACTACAACAAGGAGCCCTACCGTCTGATGGCCCTGAAGACCCCGCCGTACTACGGCATCCGTACGGGCGCATGGTTCCTGGCCACGCTCGACGGCGTGCGCATCAACACGAACATGCATCCCACCCGCGACGACGGTTCCGAGATCGACGGCCTGTACATGGCCGGTGACTGCTCGGGCGGCTTCTTCAGCACCAGCTACCCGAACCTGTTCACGGGCCTGGCCTGCGGCCGCACCATGGTCGAAGGCCGCCGCGCCGGCATGCTGGCGGCAACCGGCCAGGCGTAGCGCCTGCCGGGGCGACCTATGAAGCGCCGTGCACCCTCGGGTGTGCGGCGCTTTCCCGTTGTCGGTGGGTGCGGCGTCGGCGCGTGGCGACGAGGGCTGTCGCAAGGTGAGACGGGGTGCCGGCTGCCAACGAATGCAAATCGCAGCATGCTAGAATGGGGTGCATGACGAAGAAGATGACATACGGCGAAGGCCAAGCTGTGAGCGCCCGCGAGAAAGCCGTCGATGTGCATACTGAAGCCGGCCGCGCTAACGTGCGTGACTTGTTCACGCCGGCGTTCTGGCGCTCGTTCGCCGCGCTGTCGCTGGTGCTTTCCGTCTCGTCGTTCATGAATGTGTCGGTGTTCCCGGCCTTCGATGGGATTTTCACGTACGCGCGCGACATATCCATCACCGCCAACGCGGCGGTTCTCATAGCCATCGGCTTGCTGGCGACCTTCCGACCTGCGCTTTTGCATGTGAGAGCGTTGAACGCGGGCGCCCTTGCGCTTATGGTTGCGGGCTGCGCTCTTCCGTTGTCGCTGGGGTTGGGCAGCGCGCCGTTGCTGGTGCTGACGTCGTGCGCGTTGGCGGTTGGCCGCGCATGGTGCGCGCTGACTGCGGGCATTGCCGCGTCGCGCCTGTCCACCGCTCAGGCCAGCGTGTTGATCCCGCTGGCGTTCGTGGCGCAGGCTGCGGCATCGGCGTTCGCGTGGCTTTTGCCCGTGTGGGCGGGTATGGCGTTCTTCCTTGCGGCGCCCTTCGCCGCATGGGCCTTGTCGTGGCGCGACGCTCGTCCGGTGCTTGAGCAAACGCAGGCCGGCGAGGCTCCGCACGACTTCTCGGTCACGCGCCCGTCGTCGTTTCTGCCGCTGGCCAGCCAGCTGTTCGTGTGCTTGTTCCTGTTCCGCGTGGCGTTCGGCTGCTCGCTGCGTTTCGGCGAGGTCGGCGGCGTGCCGTTGTCCTCGTTCTTCGTTATCCTGCCCGTGGCCGTGGTAGCCGTCTGGGCGCTGCTATCCGAGAAACGCTTCCCCGCCGATCTGCTCGTGCAGGTGTCGGTGCTGCTCATCGTGGCGGGCTTTTTGGCCATGACCATGGACTTGCCGCGCTCGAGCACCGCAACGGTGCTGCTGCTGTCCACGGGCAACACGCTGTTCGACATGGTCGCATGGGCTGTGCTTATCGCGGTGGCGGCGCGCAACAGCCGCGGCGCGGTGGCGGCGTTCGCGTGGGGCCGCGGCGTCTCGGGTCTGGGGTCTACGCTGGGTGCGGCGGTGGGCGTGCGCGCGAACGTGCTCGCCGGCATGGGCACGCCGCTGTTCGATTTGTTCGCCGCTGCGCTGATCTTGCTGTTCGTGGGTTATGCGCTCATCGGGTTGCGGCGGTTCAGCTTCCGCGAGGTCATCGATGGCGTGACGCCGGTCGAGACGGCGGTGGTCGAGGCGCCGAAAGCCACGTTCGACGAGCGCTGCCAGGCGCTGGCTAGCCAGTACAGCCTGACCCCGCGCGAGCTCGAGGTGTTCCAAATGCTTGCGCGCGGCCGCGACCGCGCCTACATCCAGGAGCAGCTGGTGGTGTCGCGCAACACGGTGAAAGCGCACGTCAAGCACATATACGCGAAGCTGGACATCCACTCGCACCAAGACCTGATCGATCTGGTGGAGAAAGGGTAGGACGCTGTTCGCCTAAAGGAGAAGGTGATGCTTGCATGAAGCTGGTTGGACTGATCTCGGATACGCATGGGCGCCTGCCCGATGCGGCGCTGGGCGCTTTGGCGTATTGCAACCACATCATCCATGCGGGCGATATCTGCGACCCCGGCATCTTGCGCGAGCTGCAGATCATGGCGCCCACTACGGCGGTGTTGGGCAACAACGACTACGACGAGTACGGCAAGAACGTGACGCGGTTCGCTTATCCGGTTATCGACGGCGTGCGCTTCCTGGTTGCGCACTATCCCAACGATGCGCGCATCGGCTTCAACGGCTCGCGCGCTATCGCGCCGGGCGACCCGCTGCCGCAAGTGTGCGTGCACGGGCATACTCACATCCCCGAGATCCTCACCGGCCGCGACGCGTACCCGGCCAGCCTGTTCATCTGCCCGGGAAGCTGCAGCCGCCCGCGTGGCGGGTTCCCGGCATCGGTCGGCTTCGTCGAGCTGGAAGCGGGCCGCGTACGAGCCGCCCGCGTGGAGTCGCTCGAGGGCGAGGTGCTGCTGGAGATGGGGAAGTAGAACGAAAAAGGCCGCCTGGTGGGCGGCCTTTGCGATTCGTTTGCTTGCAGCTTAGAACTGCTTGAACACCTTGGCGGGAGCGCCGCAGATGGGGCAGTTCTCGGGGGCGGCGGAACCCTTCT
>CAKUJT010000014.1 GCA_934661765.1 uncultured Senegalimassilia sp. | reverse complement strand
GAACCCGCCGATGCGGGCATCGTCCGCCGAAGCGGGCGCAATGGACAATCTCGTCATTTCTCCCCCGTTTCGCCTGCTTAAGCAGGCTTGCAACGCTTGCATGGGAACGGCAATGGTATAAGCCGCCCCATCATACTCCTAGTGTTTTGATACCTGCGCAGTATCCTATTGCATCCGGCAGCGATTCAGGTTTCCGCCCTGTTAACCCTCCGAAGAAACACAAGCCGCAAAGCGAAAAAGGCCGCCGCCGAAACGCAAGCCGTCAAGGCGAACGTTCCGGGCGACGGCCCTCAAACGGACGCGAGCCCGCGCCCCTTCGCGCAAACCTGCCTTACAGCGCGGCCTTGATGGCGCGAGACAGGTCCTCGAAGGTCTCGTACGCGGGGATCTCCGGATGCTCGGCCTTGATGGTGACGGTGCTGCGGAACAGGAAGCCTGCCTTCGACGCCTTGATCATGCCCAGGTCGTTGTAGCTGTCGCCCGAGGCGATGGTCTCGAAGCCGCAGGAATGCAGCGCGCGGACCGTGGTCAGCTTCGTCTGATCGCAGCGCATGCGATAGCCGGTGATGGTGCCGTCGTCGGCGACTTCCAGCGTGTTGCAGAAGATGGTCGGCCAGCCGAGCTTCTCCATGATGGGCTGGGCGAACTGCTCGAACGTGTCGCTGATGATGATCACCTGGGTCTGCGCGCGCAGGTCGTCCAGGAACTCCTTGGCGCCGGGCACAGGCTGGATGTCGGCGATGACTTCCTGGATCTGCGGCAGGCCCATGCCGTGGCGGCGCAGCACGTCCAGGCGGAACTGCATGAGCTTGTCGTAGTCGGGCTCATCGCGCGTGGTGCGCATCAGGTCGGGGATGCCGGCCTTTTCCGCGAACGCGACCCAGATCTCCGGTGCCAGCACGCCTTCCAGGTCCAGACATACGATATTCATTCCCATGAGGGTTCCTTTCACGCCGTCGCTGCTTTCGCAAGCCTCTTATGCGCATAAGCATAGACTAACTCGCCGGCGCCCCCGACCACGTTCCGGCCAATGCCGCGAGCGGAAGGGGAAACGGCGCCCGGGAGGAAGCCACATCCCTGACAGATAGTGCTACGTCCCCAAAGCGTCAGGCTTATGACGAAGCGCCGGCAACCCGCGACGTTGCGCTATCATCGGCTCATCCGTTTGATATGGAAGGGGACCGATGGCGCGATTGTTCATCGTCGAGGACGACGTTTCCTTGCGGGAAAATCTTGTGCGCATGCTCAAACTTAAGGGGCACGAATGCCTTTGCTGCGAGTCGTTCGCGAACGCCGCGGTCGAGGCTTTGGCGGCATGCCCCGACTGCATCCTGCTCGACCTTTCGCTTCCCGACGCATACGGCCACGAGATCTGCCGCTCCATCCGCCAGGACAGCAACGTCCCCATCATCGTGCTGACCTCCTCCGATAGCGAGTTCGACGAGGTCATGAGCATGAACGTCGGCGCGGACGACTACGTGGTCAAGCCCTATCGCCCCGCCGCGCTGCTCGCCCGCATCGACCGCGCGCTCGCGCGCAGCGGCTCCGCCGACCCGGCGCGCGGGTGTCTTGATCACAGCGGCGTTTCTCTGGACCCCGTGCGGGCTGAGGTCTCGTATCGCGGCAAAAGCGTCGAGCTGTCGCGCAACGAGCTTCTGATCCTACGTATCCTCATGGAGAACGCGGGCTCCATCATCTCGCGCAGCGAGCTGATGGATGAGCTGTGGCAAACCGATGCGTTCGTCGACGACAACACGCTCACGGTGAATGTGAACCGCCTGCGTCGCAGCCTGCAGTCCGCAGGCGTGCCCGACGACTTCATCACCACCCGCCGCGGCCTGGGCTACGTGATCCGATGAACGGCTCGATCCGGGAAAGCCCCACTCCGGCGTCCAGCTTGTCAACCGCCTCGCCGCACGATCCCGCGCCCGTTTCGCCCGGGCCCACGCCGCCCGCCGCCGACGACCGCGCCGACCGCCCGGAGCGCGCCTACTCCTTCGGCGCCTGCCTCCGCTCGCACGCCGGGTTCGCGTTCGGCGCGGTCGCCCTGATAACCGTCGTCGCAGGCATCATGGCCGTCACCGGCTCGAACGCTTCGGCGATCGCGCTCGTTTCCCTCTGCGAAGCCCTGTTCGCCAGCGCCACGCTCGCCGGCGGGTTTTTGCGCGATCGCGAGTTCTACCAGCAGCTGGACCTGTTCTGCGACTCGCCCGAAAACGCGCGCTACCTCTCGTCGATCCTAGACGAACCGCGCACGCTCGAAGGCTCCATCGCCTACCGCGCGCTCGCCGTGCAGGGCAAAGCCGCCTCCGACGAGCTTGCCGCCCGTTCCCGCGACATGAAGGAGTATCGCAACTACATCGAGCTATGGGTCCACGAGGCCAAAACACCCATCGCATCGGCGCAGTTAGCGCTATCGAACCTTCACGGCCCTGAAATCAACAAGGTGCGCGGCGACCTCGACCGCATCGAATCCCGCGTTGAACAGGCGCTTTACTACGCGCGCTCGGCAACCTTAAGCGAGGATTTCTCCATCGAGCAGCTCAACCTTGCGGCCATCGCACGCAAGGCGTGCCGCCAACGGTCCCGCACGCTCATCGGCGCAGGGATCTCGCTCGAGTTCGCCATCGACGAGGCGCTCGAAGTGCTCACCGACGCGAAATGGACCGACTTCATCATCGGCCAGGTTCTGGAGAACTCGGCGAAGTACGGAGCGAAGACCATTCGATTCGAGAGCATGGTGAAGGACGCAGGCACGAAAGACGGCTGCATCGAGCTGGCAATCGGCGACGACGGCGACGGCATCCCTGCCGCCGATGTGCCGCGCGTGTTCGATCGCGGCTTCACGGGAAGCCGGGGCCGCACGCACCACAAGGCAACGGGCATGGGGCTGCACCTAGCCGCCGTTGCCTGCGCAAGAATGGGCCTTGGCCTGCGCGTTTCCTCAGAAGAGGGGGCGGGCACCACCGTCGCGCTGACCTTCCCGATCGACCGCACGCGCATGGATTTGGCCGCCAACCTTACAACATCGTAAGATTGCGGTAAGGCCCTTCGATGGCTCCGTTTTCGCAAGCGCCGCATCATGGGGATATGCCGAATCAAAGAGAAAGGACTCCCCCATGACCATAGTTACCGCAACCCCGCCGGCGGGCATCGCGAACGCGGGCACGCCTGACAGCCGCAACGTCCTGCTGTCCGTGCGCGATGTTCGGAAAGTCTACGGCTCGCGCGAGGCCGTCACACGCGCGCTCGACGACGTATCGTTCGATATCTGCAAAGGCGAGTTCGTCGGTGTGATGGGCCCATCGGGCTCGGGCAAAAGCACGCTTTTGAACTGCATCTCCACCATCGACACCGTGACCAGCGGAAACATCATCCTAAACGGGCTCGACATCACGCAGCTGCGCAGCCGTCAGCTCTCCAAGTTCCGCCGCGATGACCTAGGCTTCATCTTCCAGGACGCAAACCTGCTGGACACCCTGACCGGTTTCGAGAACATCGCCCTGGCCCTTACCATCAAGGGCGAGAAAGCCGATGCCGTCCGCACAAAGGTCGATAGCACCGCGAACATGCTGGGCGTAACGGACGTCCTGCAGAAATACCCGCGCCAGATGTCGGGCGGCCAGCGTCAGCGCGTGGCCGCGGCGCGCGCCATCGTCGCCGACCCGAAGCTGGTCCTTGCCGATGAACCCACCGGCGCGCTCGATTCGCGCAACGCCGCCGTCCTCCTTGAAACCCTCGAGGTGCTGAACGCGAAGCTACATGCCACCATCATGATGGTCACGCACGACGCGGTCGCGGCCTCCTACGCCGACCGCATCCTGTTCATCAAGGACGGCAAGCTGTTCAACGAGCTGCGCCGCGGCGATGACGCCCGAACCGATTTCTACCAGCGCATCCTCGAGGTCCAAGCGTTCCTTTCCGGCAAGCAGGGCGACTCCCCCGCGGTCGGATTCGCGTCCTCGCACGCCGCCGAGCCGCGCAACTAGGCGGTGGCCATCATGTTGATGAAACTAGCCTTGCGCAACGTGCGCCGCAGCATGCGCGACTACGCCGTGTATTTCGTTACCCTGACTTTGGGCGTAGCGGTGTTCTACGCCTTCAACGCCATCGAGGACTCGCGCGTGCTGTTCGAAGCCCAGGAAGGCGCCGCAAATGTGTTCCTAGCATCCGGTGCGAGCATTTTCGACATCCTTGCGCAGGTCATGACCTATTTCAGCATCGTCGTCGCCGTGGTTTTAGGCTTTTTGGTCCTGTACGCCAACCGATTCGTTGTTCGGGCGCGCAAAAAGGAATTCGGCACGTACCTGCTGCTGGGCATGAGCCCGCGCCAAGTCTCTTCGGTGGTCCTGATGGAAACGCTGATCGTCGGCGTGATCGCACTGCTGGCGGGCCTTGGGCTGGGCTTTTTGATCTCGCAAGCGATCGCCTTCGCCACGGCGGGCCTCATCGGCGTGGCCATCAGCGACTATCATCTGCTGTTCAGCGCCCGCTCCGCCGAGCTGACGCTGGGGTGCTTCGCGCTCATCTTCGTTGTGGTCGCCTTGTTCAACGCCGTGCAGATTTCGCGCTGCAAGCTTGCCACGCTGCTTTCGGCCAACTCCCGCAACGAGCGCATGCCCGTGCGCAACCCCATCGTCTGCCTCGTCGTCTTCGTGCTGTCGTGCCTGATTCTGGCGAAGGCGTATGCCGAGCTCAACCTCGACGGCCTCGTGTACTTCGGCGAGCACTTCCGCACCGCAACCGTGCTGATGCTCGTCGGCACGCTGGGTCTGTTCTGGTCGGCGTCGGGGTTCTTCATCCTCCTGATCCAACGTTTGCGCGGCGTCTATTTCAAGGGACTCGCCATGTTCACCATGCGCCAGATCGCGGCGAAGGTGAATACCGCGTTCGTGTCGCTGTGGGCGGTTACCATTCTTCTATTCTTTAGCATCGTTGTGTTTTCCACAGGCTTTAGCCTGGCGTCGCTGTTCTCCGATCAACTGGAAGAGAACACGCAGTTCGACGCATCCATCCGCGCGAGCCTGATGGCGCTTGACATCTCCGACATGGAAGCGGTGCCGGCCGACCAGTATGGCGGAGAAGAGGAGAAGGCGGCCGCAATCCAAGAGGTCGAGGCCCAACGCAACGAGATTCACAACCTATGGCAAGCGAACGACGGCTCCACCGCAGCGTATCTCAAGTCGCTCATTCCCGATTGGGACGAGCGCGTGACCGGCTCGGCTCAGGTGGACACGTGGCTTGCGAACGATTTGACGAACAAGCAACTTGTCGACAGCTGCGGCTTCACGCTTGAACAGATCGGCTCCGACGAAAACTCCAGCATGGCCGATGAAGGCGTGCAATACGTATCGTTGTCGCAGTTCAACGCCGCTCGTCAGCTTACAGGCGAAAAGCCGATCGAGCTTGCTTCCAACGAGTACCTGGTCGACAACACGGTCGATAAATCGTCCGAGTACGCAAAGGCCCTTGGCCAGAAAGGGCGCACCATCACCGTCGACGGCCACGAGCTGACCGCATCCGGACAGGTTGTTTCGCAATCGCTCCAGGTAAGCAACATGAGCTGCCTGATCGCTGTGCTGGTTGTTCCCGATGAATTGGCGGCCGAAAGGTTCGCCGCCGGCGACCTACCGTATTTGAGCGAGCTGAACGTCAACTTGGCAAGCAATTCGCAAGAGCAAGCTATGAAAGACCTGATGGCCGAATACGGCAAGGCCGTTCCTCCGAGTGAAGAGCTTGCCGAGATGGGCTGGACCTACGATTCCGGCGCATGGCCGGTGTCTTACTACGACACGAGCGAAGGCATTATCGCCGATAGCATGGGGCTTAAGCTGCTCTTGGTTTACCTGGCGCTCTACATCGGGTTCGTCTTCCTGATGACCACCGCAGCCGTTCTTTCCGTTCAGCAGCTCTCCGAGATAGCGGATGGTATCCCTCGCTATCGCCTGCTGGCTCAACTGGGATGTGACAGGGGCATGGTGCTGCGAAGCCTGCGCGCGCAGATCGGCATCTATTTCGTGGCTCCGCTTCTGGTTGCAGGGTGTCACTCCGCATGCGCGATCAGCCTTCTGTACGAGAACCTGCTGTCGCTTTGGGGCGGTTCGGCGGCTGCCGGCACGCTTGCCATCGGCATCGCGCTAGTGATCGCGGTGTACGCGATCTATCTGGTGTCGACGTACCTGGTCGCACGATCAGCAGTGATCTCCGGCGCAGGCAAAAAGCTGCTTGCGTAGGCGGCGAAACGAAAAAGGGCGGTTGCCTGCGAATAATTCGCATGGTGGCCGCCCTTTACTTTACGCGCAAAACCACGTATTCGTTCAAGTTACCCGTCTTGCCGTCTGCCTCGAAACGGCTTACAAGCTCCGCCGAATCCGCCACCGCCGCCAACAGCCGCTCGATTTCCGGCTCGTCGAAATGGTGGCAATAGCGGTACAGCCCCTGCGTGTCCTGCCAACCCAAGAGATAATCGTTCGGCAGCAGTTCGGGAAGCCCCAGCTCAACGAGCGCACGGCTCGTGGTCTCCTGCGCCTTGCGCGCCAGCTTGTCGCTATTGAGGAATCGCCAGAAGCTCACGGCCACGAACCCGCCCGGGCGCACCTTCGCGATAAGCGCGCGCAACAGCTCCACGCGCCAGCGCTCCAACGGCACATGATGCATAAACCCGAACGATACCGCAAAGTCGCACGACACATCCGGCAATTCAAGCGACTCCCGAAGGCTGCCGCCGGAAAGCCGCTCGATCGCATCAAGGTTCTGGAAGGCTATTCGGGACAAGGGACCGAGCTCGCCCCGCTCCCCTGCTTCCACCAGCAGATCGCAATTGTCCACCGCATAACCCGACAGCACCCTGCTAGGCAACGCGTCCGCCAAATACCGCTCGAAACGCAGATTGCCGCACGCTACATCAAGCACGCGCAGCGGCTCTTGCTCAGCCGCCGCATCCATAACCTCGAGCAAGCGCACCCAGCCCCGCCACGGCGACTGCCGCGTCTGCGAGAACGATTCCGCGTTCGCGCGATAAAACTCCCCGGTCAGCGCGCACAGCCGCAGCGCCAGCCCTTCGTCCATCTCGTGCAACTCCACGCCCTACGACTCGCGCATCTCTCGCGCGCATTGCGCCAGCACGGCAACGAAGCGGTCGACGTCTTCCGGCGTATTGCGATGGAAGAAGCTCACGCGCAGCGTTTCCTTGCCCTCGCGAAGCGGAATGCCCGCCGCCTGCAGCGACAACGGATGCTTCGGACGCCACGTGCCCGGCGCGACGGTAGTGTGGTTTTCCTCGCACGCCGATGCGCGCGACACGCACACACGGCGACCGGACAGGTATTTCACCGACACAGCATTGGGCAAACCCGGCACGCTGACGCTCAGAATGTAGGGGCTTCCGCCTTCCGGCGCATGCACCACCACATCGGGAATCTCGCGCTTCAAACCCTCGATGGCGCGCTCGCGCAGGCTTGCAGCGTATTCCATGTCCGTTTCCATATGCGACGCCGTGATGCGCACGGCTTCGGCCATGCCCACGGCAAGGAACACCGGCTCGGTGCCCGAGCGCAAACCGCGCTCCTGATTGCCGCCGAACGCGGTGGTGTGCATGGGAAGCCCGCGCTGCACGTACAGGATTCCAATGCCGCGCGGCCCGCCGATCTTGTGCGCGCCCGCCGTGAGCAGCTGCACGCCCCACTCGCGCGGATTCACCGGCATCTTGCAGAACGCCTGCGTGGCGTCGCAATGCAGCGGTACGCCCGGCGCCAGCTCATCACGCAGCTGCGCGATTTCGGGGATGGGGAAGATCCAGCCCGTCTCGTTCTGCACACGCATCACCGAGATAAGCGAGGTGGGGCCATCCTGCAACTGTTCGCTCAGCTGCTCCATGTCAAAGCAGCCATCCGGCGCATCGACGTAACGGCAATCCCAATCATGATCGCGACGCATGCCGCGGACGGTTCGGGTAACCGAAGAATGCTCCAGCGTGGAGGTGATGATCTTGCCCGGGTTCTCACGCTGAGCCAGGCATGCCCCGCGTATGGCCAGATTGTTCGATTCCGTCGAGCCGGACGTGAAGTAGATCTCGTCAGCATCCACGCCAAGAACATCGGCGATGATCGCGCGGCTGTCCTCGAGCATTTCCTTTGCACGACGCCCCACTACATGCGGCGACGAAGGATTGCCCCAGCCGTCCATCATGACCTCGTGCATGCGCGCAAGCACTTCCGGATAAGGAGGCGTCGTTGCGGCGTTGTCCAGATATGTAAGCGGCTTGTCCACGGGCGTTCCCATCGTTGCTTTGTTTCGTCCTTTTCTTTAATTCTAACGTGGCCGTTTAAATGGCACTAAACCAACATCACTTGGGAACTGATTTCTCGATAAGCGGATAACACCAGGTCATAAGGCAATTTTCAACTGCAATTGATTAGCGCTCTGCATCATCTGACGCTGAATCCGTGGGGTATTTGCATGAAACTGCCGCTGCGCGGTCCGCAAACCCTTCACGTATACGCCGACAACATGCAACTAACGCGAATGTCGAGAGTCCCCCAACGCCCGAGGAGCCTCTTGCGGTTTCCATGCCTACCGTACAATCATCCCCCGCGCTCGACTCTACTCCCGTCCATAGCCGCCACATGTCCAGTCCCTAGCTTCGCGCGCACCGAACATAGCGAGACAAAGCCGAGGCGGCTTGCACGACAATCGGTCCGTACGCCCCGGCATTCACGCAATAGCGCTCACGAAGAGACCCACACAAGTTGATTTGCGCATAGCTGCATGACTTTTCCCACACAGCCGCATCGCGCGCTGCCTGACCGACGCGCTACTTCGTGCCTTTTCGCGATACCGATGCACCGCCCCTTCGCCCTTTTGCGCGATGCCGTACAATACCGGCTATGGAAAAGACACTGCAGAACATCCTCGGCGAGATCCGCCGCACCAACGCCCCGCTTGCTCCCGACGCGCTCGACCGCATCATCCGCGCCCGAAACCGCGAGGTGGCCGGCCCCGTTCGCTATGTGGCGAAGAAGAAGCTGCTGCCGTTTTATCAGGAGGCGAAGGAACACCGCCCCGAACAGTGGCATACCTGGGGCGTTTCGCCCGCCGAAGAGGCTCTGCTTGTGCGAACGCTGCAGGTCAAACCCCGCCGCACCGCATCCGGCGTGGCCACCGTCACCGTGCTCACGAAGCCCTGGCCGTGCTCGAGCGCATGCCTGTACTGCCCCAACGACGTGCGCATGCCGAAAAGCTACTTGCATGATGAACCCGCCTGCCAACGCGCCGAGCGCAACTGGTTCGACCCGTATCTGCAGGTCACCGCCCGTTTGCGCACGTTGCATCAAATGGGGCACGTCACCGATAAGGTGGAGCTCATCGTGTTGGGCGGCACCTGGAGCGATTACCCCGAGGCCTACCAAATCTGGTACATGCACGAACTGTTCCGTGCCTTGAACGACATGGGATGCGAAGCCACGGTAGAACGCAAATCCGAAACGCGCCGCGAGCAGTACCGCAACGCCGGCATAGCCTGCGAACGCAACGACCTTGCCGACTGGGCCGCCGAAGCACAAGCCCGCGTCACTGCCGGCAACGCCTCCTACAACGAAACGGTTCGAAGCCTATACGCCTGCGGAGCCCGCGCGGACGACGCCCGCTTGCGCGCTCGAACGGATGACTGCGATGCTGCGACCGGCAACGCTCTCCCTAACCGCGCCGTGATCAGCGACACGCAGAAGGCCGACCCCGAATCGGCCGCCCCTGAAGACCCGCAAGATGCAGCTCCCCGTAACGGCTGGGCCGCCGCCGCGCAATGGCAAACCGCAACGTTTTCCCAGCTGGAAGCCCTGCAACACGAAAACGAGTCCGCAGAACACCGCTGCGTGGGCCTTGTGGTGGAGACCCGCCCCGACGCCGTTTCGCCCAACCGGCTTGCCATGCTGCGTCGCTTGGGCTGCACGAAGCTGCAGATGGGCATCCAAAGCCTGGACGAGCGCATCCTCGCCGCAAACCATCGAGGCATCGGCGTCGATCGCATGCAGCAGGCTTTCGAATTCGCCCGCATCTTCGGCTTCAAAACGCATGCGCACTTTATGACGAACCTGCTCGGCGCAACGCCCGAAAGCGACGCCGCCGATTACCGCCGCATGGTCGAGCATCCCGCCTTCAAACCCGACGAGATCAAGCTGTACCCTTGCGCACTCGTGGACGGCACCGGATTGGTCGCGCATTGGCGCGACGGCAGCTGGCGCCCCTATACCGAGGAGGAGCTGGTCAACCTGCTGGCCGATGACGTGCTGGTCACGCCGCCGTTCACGCGTATCTCGCGCATGATTCGCGACATCTCGGCGCACGACATCATGACCGGCAACAAGAAGGTGAACCTGCGACAGCTGGTCGATCTGGAGCTTGCCAAACGCGCCCAGCCGGTGCAGGAGATCCGCTCCCGAGAAATCGCTTTCGGAGCCGCCGCAAACGACGAGCTCTCGCTCTCGGAAGTCTCCTACGAGACGACGAACACCCATGAGGTGTTCCTGCAGTGGGTCACTCCCGACAACCGCATCGCGGGCTTTTTGCGCCTGTCCATGCCGAACGCCGACTACGTCGGCGCACACGCTTGCGACCTGCCCATCCATTCAGGCGAGGCCATGATCCGCGAGGTTCACGTATACGGGCGCGTTGCCGGCCTGCATCAAGGCGGCGAGAACGCCCAGCACCGAGGCCTCGGCCGCATGCTCATCGAGCGAGCCTGCGATATCGCCCGCGGCAACGGATACCAAGCCGTAAACGTGATCAGCGCCATCGGCACGCGCGGCTACTACCGCAAGCAAGGATTCACCGGCAACGGCCTGTACCAGCAACGCCGGTTATGAGCCAATGCCCCCGCAGCGTTCCGGCTCGCCGCCTTTTAAAAGATGGCGAGCCGGAACGCTGCGGGGGCAGATTCATTCACGCGATTCGAAAGGGACCCAGGCTGTGCCGCAACTTGTCTGCACGTGCTCCAGGCGCACGCCGAAGGATTGCTCGATAGCAGCACGAACACCGCCATCCTTCGCTTCACCCTGCGCGGCCAAGCGCCCTCGTTCCATCACAAACACCTGGTCAGCAACCGAAAGCGCCAGGTTCAAATCGTGAATCACCGCGACAACCGTCTTGCCGCGCTGCCGAACCCGGCGAATCAGCCGCACCATATCGAAGCACGCCGCAACATCCATGAACGACGTTGGCTCGTCAAGCAGCACGATCGGCGTATCTTGCGCTAACACCATAGCCATGCGCACGCGCTGCCGCTGCCCGCCCGACAAGCTCTGCAGCGAACGATCGCGCAGCTCAGACACGCCGGCAAGCAAAAGCGCCTCGTCGATGCGTTCTTCGTCTTCCCTGCTCAAGCGCGAAAACGACCCACAGCACGGGAACCTTCCGCACATCACCAGCTCTCGCACCGTCATCATCGGCGCCTCTTGCTGCTGCACCAACACGCCTAAAAGACGCGCTCGATCGCGAGCAGCCAGCGATGACACATCGCGCCCGGCAACGCGCACGCGCCCCGACGTCGGCTTCACCAGCCCCATGGCAAGTTTCGCAAGCGTTGATTTCCCGCAACCGTTCGGCCCGACGATGCAGCTGATGGTCCCTTTCGGAAACGACGCGGAAAAGCCGTCGAATAAAAGGCTGCCGCCGTACCCGAATACGACGTCATCGAACTCAAGATCGCCCATCGACCTCTCCTTTCCGCGAACGAAGAATCAGATAAATGAAGAACGGGCCGCCTATCAGCGCCATGCAAATTCCCACAGGGACCTCAAACGGCGCGAACAGCGTGCGCGCAACGGTGTCGCACGCGCACACCACGATGGCCCCGACAACAGGAGATAGCAGCAATACGCGACGGTTGTCGTGGCCGACGAAGAAGCGAACGATATGGGGGACGACCAGCCCGACGAACCCGATAAGCCCGGCAAAGCAAACCGCGGCACCCGCCAGCAGCGCCGCAAGCGAAAGCAATGTCAGCCGGGTTCGCTGCACGTTCAGCCCCAGCGCATGCGCACCCTCATCCCCCAACGACAAGATGTTAAGACGCGTTCCCTGGCATGCGGCCACAAGCAGCCCGACGCAGATCGCACACCCAGGAATCACCAGCTCAGACGACATCACGCCCGAAAGGCTTCCGACCAAAAACCCGGATGAGTTCACGTAGGCATCCGGATTGAAAATAAGAATCGCGTTCATTCCCGCCGTGAATATGGACGTGAGCGCCGTGCCGGCAAGCACGATGGTGAGGCGCGATGCCCCCGCATACGACGATACGAAGAACACCAGCAACGCCGAGGCAAGCGCGCCCGCAAACGCACCGGCTGCCGACACGCCCAGCGCGTGCGGAGCCACGCATGCGAACAGCAAAACGCACAGGCCGGATCCAGCATTGACGCCGATGATGTTCGGGCTGGCCAGCGGGTTATTCAGCGTTGCCTGGATAAGCGCGCCCGCCTCGGCAAGCGCCGCACCGGCAAGCACGCCCCCAAGGACGCGCGGCACGCGCACGTTCGCCAGCACGTTCACAGCCATGTCGGACGCGTTGCCCATAGCGTACGCAACTACGTCTTTCGCACCAATAGATGACGACCCCAGCGCCAGACCAGCGAACACCACGCCGGCAAGCGCCAAAAGCAAGACAAGCAGCATCAGCCGAAAACGACGTCGCGCACAATCCGTCCCCGCAACCGTTTTGAGTCGATTCCCGCGCACGAATCAACCTATTCGCCGTACAGCGCGTCGAACAGGACTTGATACGCCTGATCCCACTGAGCATTCGGCTTGTACTGGAACAGCTTCGGATCAAGCGTCACCACACGATTGTTCTTCACTGCATCAAGCTGCGCCCATGCAGGGTTCTGCGTCGTCTGCTCGGCAAGCGCCTGCTGCGCCGACTCATCCGAATTGCCCATAGGCAGAAGGAAGATGGTTTGCGGGTTGTCCTGGATCAGCGCCTCCAAGCTGTAATCGGACAACAGGCCTTTATCGGAATCGGCGATGTTCTGCGCACCCAAATCGGCAAGCATGGTCCCCGTCTGCGTCGAGGAAGACTGCACGCGCGTACCGCCCGAATATGTGGTCAGCACCACGGCGCTGCCAGCTTGCTTTCCTTCCGCCTTGGCGCAAATCTCGGCGATCCTATCGGCCGGACCCTGACCGTTTTCCGCATATGCTTGCTCGTCGCCCGTGATATCACAGCATGTGCGCAGCATGCGCAGGTAGTCATCGAAGGTGGTTACCTTGAAATACGCCACGGGGATGTTCGCCGCCGTAAGCGTATCGGCCAACTCGGTTTGCGCAACCCCGCCGCCGCGGCCGCTGCTCGACCCCGTCAAAATCACGAAATCGGGGTTGAGCGCGATGATCGATTCTGCGTCGAGCGACGAAAAATCGCCGATTTTCTGCGCATCCGATGCAATGCGGTAATCAGAGAATGCGTCATCGGACGCGCCAACCAGCGTACCGCCGGCCAGCTCCCACACATTTGCGAAACTGCCCATGCCGGCAACTACGCGATTATGCGACGCGACCGTCACTTCGCGGCCCAAATCATCGGTAAAGGTATACGCGCCCTGCATTGCCGATGCCTCCGTTTCGCTTGCATCAGATGCAGCAGGGTTTCCTTGCGACGAGCACCCCGCCAGAGAGAACGACCCCGCACCCATAGCCAACACGCACGAAAGCGCAACGACCCCCTTTGCAGCCTTATTCATTGCTTGCTCCTTTTGGATTAGTTTGTCCCACTAAGCGACCGATACGCCGGACGCATCCCGCGCTGTGCTCTTCATGCCCCATGCGCAATAATCGTCCTGTCCCAAAATGTCCCCATCGTGGTAATACGCAGCACGAGCGCGGCATCCACCGCATACGCCCTTGTAATCGCACGCTCCACACGCACCCTTATATGCCTGCGTGCGTAGTTCTTGGAACACCGGACTGGTTTGCCAAATCTCATCAAACGGCTGTTTGCGCACGTCGCCGGCATCTTCGGTCATATATGCGCACGCGCGCACAATGCCCTCGCTTCCGACCACGCAGTACGTCAACCCCGCTAAGCAACCTCGCGTATAGCGCGTTTGCACACCGATCTGCTCGGCAATGCGCATAAACTGCGGCGCGCACGTAGGCTTGACTTCGATGCCGGCATCACGACCGGCGCGCAAAATGTCAGCGAGCAGCTGCTCGTTTTGCTCAACGTCGATGCTTTCGTCAGAAATATCCTTGCCACGCCCAACCGGCACCAGGAAGAACACCGAATGGTTCATCGCGCCCAATTCTTTAGCAAACCGAGTGATGTCGCACACCTCATCACGGTTCCAATCAACCACAGTGGTGTGAATCTGGAACGGCAGGCCGACGCTTTTGCAGGCTTCGATTCCTGCCAGCGTTGCCTCATGCGCGCCGTTGACACCGCGAAACTTGTCATGCTTTTCCGCATCAAGGCTGTCGATGCTGATGCCCATAGCGCACGCACCCGCCGCCTTCAGCTTTCGCGCGACGTCTTCCGTGATCAAGGTTCCGTTGCTGCCGAATACCGGGCGGAGTCCGCACGATGCCGCATGAGCCACTAGGTCGAAAATGTCATCACGCATAAGCGGCTCACCGCCGCTGAAAATCATGATCTTGAAACCCGCACGTGCAATATCGGAAATCATCGCGCGCGCTTCTTCAGTCGACAGCTCCCGGTTATCGCACTCGTCTGCGTCTTGATAACAATGAGCGCACTTCAAGTTGCATCGATTCGTGGTCATCCACGATACGATCATCGTCTCCCCCTCTGATTGAGTTATCACTGCAGGGGAAAACGGTATCGAGCGACGCTACGTCGCCGTCAATACAACGATAAGCGTACCTGTGCGGTTATTCCCGCGTATCAGAGCGAGAGCAATCGAGCGCATCTTGCAAGAAGCTCAACGTGCGCCGTTGAATACCGGCATAAAAGTCACGACCGTACTGCTTTGGCCCCGAGCTGCGCTGGTTTGCCAAGCGCTTCAAACCGGCAAGGGCATGGGGCATGCCCCCTAAGCTGGAAAAACGAATCGCAAGCGCTCGCGCACGCTCATCGGTTGCCAAAACGCCGTCGTGCATTGCCTCGATCGTGTCACCCATCAGCTGATGCCAGCAGATAACCTCTTCACGAGATAACTCGGGAATCGGGCAGCCCTCAAGAGATTCGCCGGTGATAGCGGACCATAGCATGTCCTCACGGTCCCGCACGCTACCGACGGCGGATGCGGATTCGCTCCAATCCACATGATCGGCCACAGCAAGATGCGCGCGCAAACTCTGCAACGCATTCATATCCCGAAGAATCCTTGCGCTTTCACGTTCCAGCTCCGCCTCACGATTCGACAAAGCGGCGGTCAGCTCACCGTCGGGGTCGCTCCCTTCGCCCTCCTGAATCTGGGCAAGCGAAAGCCCCAGGTATTTCAGCGTGATTATGCGATTGAGGCGGTCGACGTCAGACGAGGAATACAGGCGAAGATTTTGCTCCCCCTTACATGTGGGATGCAGCAGCCCGCGTTGATCGTAGTACTGGATGGTTCGAACCGTCACGCCGACGCGCGAAGCCAATTCTCCAACCGTCATCAAGTCTTGGCTGCCTTGTTGTCCCATGCCCTGCTTCACCCCACGAACCGACATCTACTCTGCCGAAAAAACAATCACGGTAGCGGATGACGCTACGTCATCGTCAAGCGCTACTTCACAGAAGAATCGAACACGCAGGGATTCAGACAATCAACCGGCACGCGTCCCTGCACAGCGTCGATAGCCGCCTGCATCGCTCGCTCGCGCAGCTCGCGGCCTGATTCCTCTGACCAATACGCCGCATGCGCCGAAAGCACGGTGTGCGGCGCCTTCATGATGGGGTGATCGAAGTCGAAGGGCTGCTCCTGCTCGAACACGTCCAAACCCGCGCCCCACAGCTTATCCTCGCAAAGCGCCTGAGCCAGCGCCACGGTATCCACCACGGCGCCGCGAGCGGTATTCACCAGCACGGCATCCGACTTCATAAGCGCAAGGCGTTCAGCGTTGATGAGATGATGCGTCTCGGAGGTAAGCGCCGTATGCAAGCTGACCACATCGGCCTGCTGCAGCAAATCATCCAAGCGCAGCACGGGATACCCTTCAGGGGTGCGACGCCCGGGCTTCAAGCTACGCGACCAGCACACCACCTCAAAGCCCAAACCAGCGGCCTTCTTAGCCGTCGCTCTACCGATCTCCCCCATGCCCACGACACCGAACACGCGGCCGCGGCACTGTCCTAACGGACGCGTGCGCGCATAATCCCACACGCCGCGGCGCATATCGGCGTCAAGCTCGTTGATGCGGCGCAAAACCGAAAGCGCCAGCGTAATGGCATGGTCGGACACCACTTCCGTACCGTAACCTGGCACGTTGCAAACGGCAACGCCATGCTCGGTGGCGGCTATCACATCGATCTCGTCGTATCCGACGCCCGTGCGGCTGACCGCCTTCAGGCTCGGACATGCCTCGAACACCTCGCGCGGGAACATCGCATACGACGTCACCGCCGCATCGGCGCCGGTCTTCAACAATCCATCGATAACCGCCTTAGCAGTGCGGCCGCGCGTGACCTCGAATTCGATGCCCGCTTCCCGGGCCATAGCCTCTTCCAGGTAGTTGTCCTCAAAGTCGGTATCGACCGCTACGATCTTCGCCATGTTCGCTCCCGTCATCGCCCCTATCAGGCGTTAGCTTGCTCGGCCATTTCCTTCAAGTCCGACAGGTCGGTTGGGTCGTCAGGCAGATCGATCTCATACGCATCCGCGATCGCCCGCGCCTGCTCCACGCGCAACGACGCCAGCGCGCCTTGCTTCGCCTGCGTCAGATACTCGGACGATAGCAGCAAGCTTCGCGCGATGAACTCCGTTACGCGCGGATCGGTGCCGGACACCTGCAGCACGCCGACGACGGATTCCGGGGTCAGCGACAGCAAGCTGGCACCATCCATCCCAACGGCGTTACCAACGACCTCGTCAAGTGTATCGGCTGCTTCCTTCGGATCTTCGTCCTCGTCGGTGACACGACGCAGGCTTTTGAACATCGCCTGGTAGAACGCCAGCAGCAACTTCATCAGATAGTCTTGCTCGAACATCGGCCGCTCCTAGCTATTCGTCGGTTCATGGAAAATGCCCAGGTGCTCGTACGCCCGCTCGGTTGCCTGGCGGCCCTTCGGCGTGCGGATGAGCAGACCTTGCTGCATCAAGTACGGCTCGTACACGTCTTCAAGCGTATCCGGATCCTCAGCCAACGCCGAAGCCAGCGTGGTCAACCCCACCGGACGACCGCCGAACTGCACGCAAAGCAACTCCAAAATGCGATTATCCACCGCGTCCAGCCCCAGCGGGTCCACTTCGAAAAAGCTCAGCGCCTGCGCGGACACGTCCTCATCGATGACGCCGTTGCCACGCACCTGAGCCCAATCGCGCACGCGCTTGAGCATACGATTCGCCAGTCGAGGCGTTCCGCGGCTGCGACGCGCGATCTCCAATGCGCCGTCGTACGAGATGGGCACATCCAAAATGGAAGCAGAACGCTGCACAATGGAAGCTAGCTCCTCGGGCGTGTAGTACTGCAGGCGGAACACGATACCGAAGCGATCGCGCAAAGGCCCGGTAAGCAGACCCGTGCGTGTGGTAGCGCCGATAAGCGTGAACCGCGGCAGGTCCAAGCGGATGGAACGAGCCGCCGGTCCCTTGCCAACCACGATATCCAACGCAAAGTCCTCAAGCGCGGGATACAAAACCTCTTCCACCATGCGGTTCAGGCGATGAATCTCATCGATGAACAGCACGTCGCCCTCTTCAAGGTTCGTGAGAATCGCGGCAAGGTCCCCCGTGCGCTCGATGGCAGGGCCGCTGGTGGTTTTGATGTTCGCGCCCAGCTCGTTGGCCACTACGGTGGCAAGGGTGGTCTTGCCCAGGCCCGGAGGTCCCGAGAACAGGATATGGTCCGCAACGTCGCCGCGCTCCTGCGCAGCTTGAATCAAAATGGCAAGCGATTCTTTGATCTTCGTCTGGCCGAGGTAATCGCCCAGGCGCTTCGGTCGCAAGCTGCGATCGAGCGCAAGGTCGTCCTCTGTCAAATCCGGCGTGACCGCACGCTGCGAGGAATCGGTCGCAGCGACGGGAGCCACCGACGCAGACCCGCCATCGAAACCGGAACCCGCCTCGAAAACCATTCCCTCTATTTTCACTCCATCAGCCAAAGCTCAAGCTCCGTCATCCATGTTCTTCCAAGCCACCCCGTCCTTTGCTAAAAGCAAAGCAGCGCCCCGCATTCTGCAAGGCCCCCAAGCTTCAGCGGCGCTCCAGCAAAACCTACCCCTG
The DNA here is from genome assembly GCA_934661765.1 of uncultured Senegalimassilia sp. The sequence goes on along the minus strand of CAKUJT010000014.1, from coordinate 17,035 downwards.
TAGGGAAATCAGCGCATCCGCCAAGCCGATGGCGCAACCTGTTACTTACCCAAACGTTTCAAGGCGTATTTTATCAGCGCGTTCTCGTCCGCGTCTTCGGGCGCGCCCTTTAACGCAACATCTGCCTCTGCAGAGGCGAAGCCTAGCGCCAGCAACGCTTCGCGTGCGCCCTTCAGGCGTTCGGCCGCAGCGGCAGCCGCCGAAGCAGGCACCCCCGAAGCATCGAACAAGCTTGCCAGCCCCTGATCGAACGAGCCTTTCAGTTCCAAGATGATGCGCGATGCCGTCTTCTTGCCCACGCCCGGGATCTTCTGCACCGCGGCCACATCCTGCGCCTGCACGGCCGCCACCAAAGCTTCGGGCGTGAACGAGGACAAAGCCGCCAGCGCAACCTTCGGGCCCACGCCGCTGACCCCGATCAAGCGCTCAAACAGCGCCTTCTCCTCAAGCGTTAAAAACCCGTACAGCGCGATGCCGTTATCGGACACCTGCAGATACGTGTGCACTTGCACAGGTTCGCCCACCGCAGGCAGCTTCGAAAGCGCACCCTGCGACATGCCGACGGCATAGCCAACGCCCTGCACATCGATATACGCGCACGCGGCGGTCTTGCCCGCCAGCATGCCCTTCAGAAATGCGATCATCGCGCACCTTCCTCCAAAATCTTACGAGCCGCCGCGCCGGCGGCGCCTCCCGTTCCCGCGCCGGCCATCACGCGGCCGCGCGATTCCAGCTTCGCCAGCGCATTGGCGCCGCCGACTCCCCCGAACCCTTCGTGGGTGGTATAGCAGATTGCGGCCGCAAGCGCGTCCGAAGCATGGTCGGGCTTCGGCTCCACCTGCAGGTTCAGCAGCTTCTTCACCATATATTGCACCTGCGCTTTATCGGCCGAGCCGGTGCCCACCACGGCCATCTTGATCTGACGCGGCGTGAACTCGCCGACCGAAAGCCCATGCTGCGCGCACGCCACTAAAGCGGCGCCTCGCGCCTGCCCCGTGGCGAAGGCAGCGGTGATGTTCTGGCCGAACCACACGGTCTCGATCCCCAAGCACACGGGCTCGAACCGGCTGATCACCGCGGAGATCTGCTCGTGGATCTTCGCCAAACGCTGCGACAGCTCCACGCCCGCAGGCGTGGATACGCACCCGTACGCCACGCATTCCATGCGCGGGCCGTCCTGCCGCACCACGCCCCATCCCGTGTTCGCCAAGCCCGGGTCTATGCCCAAAATCGTTCGAGGTTCCGTCATCCGCCCGCCTTATCCGTTCAAACATTTGTTCGTGGACATACTACCACACGGATGTTCGTATCCCCTCAACGATTTTTTCACCCCCGTTTCTTTTCAAAACCGCCCGGCCAGCACAGGATCCAAAGCATAAAAAACGGCCTCCCGATCGGGAGGCCGTTCGCATGCGAAGGATGTTCTGCGCGCTTACTCGTCCAGAGCAGCCGCGATCTCCTCGGTGATGTCCATGGTGTGGTACACGTTCTGCAGGTCCTCGAGCTCTTCCAGCTTGTCCACCAGACGCATGACCTTCTTGGCGTCGTTGGCGGTGACGGTTGCAGGCGTGGTGGCCTCCATGGTCATCTCGGCGCCCTTGACCTGCACGCCCTGCTCTTCCAGGGCCTTCTTCACAGCCATAAGGTCGGACGGCTGGGTGTAGACGATCCACTCCTCGTCGGCGTCCTCGTAGTCGTCGCCACCGGCTTCGATGACGGCCATCTCGAACTCTTCCTCGTCGGCAGCGGCGCCGTTCGGGCCCATGGGATGCTTCTTGTCGCCGGTCTCGATCTCCTTGGAGACCATGATCTGGCCCTTGCGCTCAAACATGTAGGAAACGGAACCGGAGGTGCCCAGGTTGCCACCCGCATGGGTGAATGCGGCGCGCACGTCGGCAGCGGTGCGGTTACGGTTGTCGGTCAGAGCCTCGCAGAGGATGGCCACGCCGCAGGGGCCGTAGCCCTCGTACACGACGGTCTCGTAGTTCGCGGCGTCCTTGCCGGAACCGAAGGCCTTGTCGATGGCGGTCTTGATCTTGTCCTTGGGCAGGGAGTAACCCTTGGCCTTGTCGATTGCAGCGGCCAGCGATGCGTTGTTGTCGGGGTTCGGGTCGCCACCCTCCTTGGCAGCAACGGTGATGTTGCGCGACAGCTTGGAGAACAACGCGGAGCGCTTAGCGTCCTGCGCAGCCTTGCGATGTTTCGTGGTTGCCCACTTAGAATGCCCTGACATAGCACGTCCCTTCGAATTACAGCAAATACCAGCTGATAATTCTAGCACCCTTGTCAACTATCCCGCTTCACCCGCCCAACCCTTCATAGGTATTGCAAACAGCGAAAGCGGGAAGAACAGGCGAAACGACCCCGTCCGGCAGGCTTATCGCCCAGGAGCGATCCTGCAGAACCGCGACAAAATCGATATCTTGTCGGTTTTATCCCAACACCCTGTTGGATAAACTACCATGGGAACCGAACGAAATGCCTTTGCGACGCGCTCCGCGTACCGAGCACAAGGCCCGCCGCACCGCCTTGCACTACTTGAGGAACAACGATGGGAAACATCTCCGCCATCGACGTCGGGATCGACGTCGGCTCGACAACAACGAAGATCTGCGCGCTCGACGCGCAGTCGCATGACCTGCTGCATACGTCGTACGAACGCCACGGCGCACGCCAGGCCGAAAGCGTCCGCGCGGCGCTCCAAACGCTGCAGCGGCTCTTTCCGCAGACGACCCTGCGCATCGCGCTCACCGGCTCCGGCGCGGCGCCCATCGCCGACAAGCTCGGCGTCCCGTTCGTGCAGGAAGTCGTCGCCAACGCCTGCGCCGTCCAAGCGCTCTACCCGCGCACGCGTTGCGCCATCGAGCTCGGCGGTCAGGACGCCAAGATGATCTTCTTCCGCGCCAACGAAACCACCGGCGCGCTCGACGTCGCCGACATGCGCATGAACGGCAGCTGCGCGGGCGGCACGGGCGCCTTCATCGACGAAATCGCCTCGGTGCTCAACCTGCCCATCGAGCGGTTCAACGAAGCCGCCGGCCGCGGGCGCACCGTCCACGACATCTCCGGCCGCTGCGGCGTGTACGCGAAAACCGACATCCAGCCCCTGCTCAACCAGGGAGCGTCGCGCGATGACCTGGCCTTATCTGCCTTTCATGCCATCGCCAAGCAAACGCTCGGCGGCCTGGCGCAAGGCATCGATGTGAACCCGCCCGTCATCTTCGAAGGCGGCCCGCTCACGTTCAACCCCGTGCTCGTCGATGTTTTCAAGGAGCGCCTCAACCTCGCCGACGACGAAGCCATCGTGCCCGAGCACCCCGAGACCATGGTCGCCCGGGGCGCGGCGCTATCGCTTTCCGGCATGTTCGCCGACACGCCCGCAACCATCGACCCCGACGCGGCCGCGCAATCGCTCGTCGGCTTCACCAGCGCCGAGGATGGCCACGCCCCCGGCAAGCCCTTCTTCGAAACCGCCGCCGAGCACGAGGCTTTCGCGCAGCGCAACCGGCTTCCCGAGGAGCCGCACGGCCCCGAAAGCGCCGCCGCGAAGGCGCACACGCGCAACGGGCGCCTTCGCGTATGGCTCGGCATCGACTCGGGCAGCACCACCACCAAGCTGGCCCTCGTCGCCGACGACGGCCAGCTCGTCGACAGCTTCTACGCCAACAACGCAGGCGACCCGCTCGAGGTGGCGCGCCACGCGCTCATCGGCCTGCGCGATCGATACGCCTCCGCCGGCGTCGCGCTCGACATCGCCGGCGTCGGCACCACCGGCTACGGCGAGCTGCTGTTCCACCGCGCCCTGCACGCCGACTACCACACCGTCGAAACGGTTGCTCACGCCCACGCCGCCACCCGCTACGTGCCCGACGCCAGCTTCATCCTCGATATCGGCGGCCAGGATATGAAGGCCATCTGGCTTTCTGACGGCATCATCGGCAACATCGTGGTGAACGAGGCCTGCTCGAGCGGCTGCGGCTCGTTCCTCGAGAACTTCGCGCAAACGCTCGGCATCCCCACGCCCGAAATCGCCGACGCGGCGTTTACCAGCGAACAACCCGCCGTGCTCGGCAGCCGCTGCACCGTGTTCATGAACTCCAGTATCGTCAGCGAGCAGAAAAACGGCCGCACACCTGCAGATATCATGGCGGGCCTGTGCCGTTCGATCACCGCGAACGTGTTCACGAAGGTCGTGCGCGTTCCCAACCTCGACAGCCTCGGCGAGCACATCGTGGTGCAAGGCGGCACGTTCCGCAACGACGCGGTGCTCCGCGCCCTCGAGCAGCACATCGGCCGCTCGGTCACGCGCGCGCCCTACCCCGGGCTCATGGGCGCCATCGGCGTCGCGCTGCTCACGCGAGACCACATGAAGAAACAAGCTGACGAACAGGCGAAATGCTCGGAAGGCGAAACCGGATCCCACACACCAGCCCCCGCCGGCGCGCCAAACCCTGCGCCCGCGTCGAGCACGTTCATCGGGCTCAACGCGCTCGACGCGTTCTCCTACCAGCAGCGCTCGAACGTCGCCTGCCCGTTCTGCGCAAACCACTGCAGCCGCACCGTCATCGCCTTCGCGGACGGCGCGACGTTCGTCACCGGCAACCGTTGCCCGCGTGGCGAGATCGTCGGCAACCCGAAGGACCCCGCCACGCGTTCGGCGCTCAAAACCGCCGACGAGAAGGCGAAAGCAGGCGAAAACCTCTTCGAAGCGCGCCAGAAGCTCCTCTTCCAAGACTGGTCCATCGAGCAGATCGCGCCCGACCGCGGCATCACCATCGGCATCCCGCGCGTTCTGGCGTTCTGGGACACCATGCCGTTCTGGAACGCGCTGCTGCGTTCGCTCGGTTTCACCATCCGCCTCTCCCGTCCGTCCACGCGCGCTATGTTCGAGGAGGGATTGCCCCAGGTCACTTCCGATACCATCTGCTTCCCCGCGAAGCTGGTGCACGGCCACGTCCATGAGCTCGCGCGCGCCGGCGTCGACCGCATCTTCATGCCCATCATCACCACCGTGCCCAGCGAGAACACCGCATCGACCAGCATATCCATGTGCGCCGTGGTAAAGGGCTACCCTATGGTGGTGAAAAGCTCCGACGACCCCGCTAAGCGCTGGGGAATCCCCTTCGACGACCCGCTGTTCCACTGGTACTCCACCGAGGACCGCGATCGCCAGCTTATTGATTATCTGGAAGGCACGTTCAGCATCCCCGCCGATCAGACGATGCGCGCCATCAAACAGGCCGACAAAGCCCAACGCGCGTTCAAAGCGCTGCTGATCGAAGCCGGCGCGCACGCCATCGAGACCGCCCGCAGCGCCGGGACCTACGCCATCGTGCTTGCCAGCCGGCCCTACCACAACGACCCGCTCGTCAACCACGACCTGCCCAAAATGCTCTCCGACATGGGGCACTCCGTGCTCCCGCCCGACGCCGTCCCCGGCATCGCCGACATCGACCTATCGGCAAGCCGCATCGACATCGTGAACAACTTCCACCAGCGCATGCTCGCCAGCGCCGTCATCGCCGCCGATTCCCCCGCGCTCGAGTACGTGCAGCTCGTGAGCTTCGGCTGCGGCCATGATGCCTACCTTTCCGACGAGATCTGCCGTCTCATGAAGGAACGCTCCGGCAAGCAGCCGCTCATCCTCAAGCTCGACGAATCCGACGTCGCCGGGCCGCTGCGCATCCGCGTGCGCTCGTTCATCGAAACCGTCGACGAACGCCGCGCGCGCCAGTCCGCCATCGAGCGCGCCGGAGAAAACGCGACCGGAACCTTCACGGGCAGCGCGTCCACCTGCCCTTCGACGCCCGCCGATGCCCATCCGCTGCCCGACCCCTACCCCGTCAAGTACGCCAAGGCCGACCGACGCATCAAGACCATCCTCGTGCCGAACACCTCACACGCGTTCTCCCTGCTCATGTCCGCGGCGTTCGCTCGTCAGGGCGCACAGGCCGTCTCCCTCGACATCGGCCGAGAGCACGCCATTGAACTGGGGAAACGATATGTCCATAACGACATCTGCTTCCCCGCGCAAATGACCATCGGCGAAGCCCTCGCCGCGCTCGACAGCGGAAAATGGGACCCGCATACCGTCGCCATCGGCACCGGAAAATACATCGGCGATTGCCGATTGACGCATTACGCGGCGCTGCTGCGCAAGGCGCTCGACGGCGCCGGCTACGACTACGTCCCCATCATCACCAACGATGACAAGGACGCCCACAACATGCACCCGGGCTTCAAGATGTCGCTTGGCAGCGCCATCCGCATCGCGTTCGGCCTGCCCATGATCGACGCGCTCGAGGATCTGCTGCGCAAGATGCGCCCCTACGAGCTCGAGCCCGGCGCCGCGAACAAAGCGTTCGACCAGGCCATAGAATGCGTCATGACGGGCATGCGCAAGCACGGCGTCCGCGGCGCCGTCAACGGCTTCAAGCAGGCCATCGCCATCATGAGGACCGTTCGCTACGATCGTGCGAACCGACGCCCGCAGGTGCTCATCGTGGGCGAGTACCTGCTGAACTTCCACCCCGGCGCCAACCACGACATCGAGGACTACCTCGAGTCGAACGGCCTGGAGATCATCGAGGCGCGCATGACCGACGTCATCCGCAAAACCTACTTCTACCAGGACGCGCAGGCGCGCGAGTTCCACGTCTCGCAGCCCTTCGCCACCAAAGCGTTCAATCGCGTGGCGAACCAGCTGTTCGAGGTCGCGCACAACGTCTGCGACGACATCGCGAAAGCCCACCCGCTCTACGAACCCGCATGTCGCATGCCCGAGCTCGTGCGCGAAAGCGATTCCATCATCCACCACACGTTCGATGCCGGCGAGGGCGTGCTCATCCCCGCCGAGATCCTGCACCACGCCGCGCGCGGCTGCCGCGCGTTCGTCATCCTGCAGCCGTTCGGCTGCCTGCCGAACCACGTGGTCGGACGAGGCGTCGTCAAGCAGCTCAAAGCGCGCTATCCTGACGCGAACATCCTGCCGCTCGATTACGATCCCGATGTCAGCTTCGCCAATATCGAGAACCGCCTGCAAATGCTCATCATGAACGCGAAGGCGCAGCGGCAGCCCACGCATGATCCCGAAAACACCGACGTCGAAGACCAGGAGTAGCCATGGCACGCCCAAGGAAAAGCGAACGCGACGCCGCCGATATCCGCCTTGCCAACGCGTTCTGGGACCTGCTCGAACGCCATCGGCTTGCCGACATCACCGTCGGCATGGTCGCCGAGCAGGCCGAACTCAACCGCGGCACGTTCTACTACCACTTCAAAAGCATGGACGACCTTGTCGACCGCGTCATCGAAGACGAGGTCCTCGGCAACGGATCGATCATGCAAAACGTGTTCGGCCTGATAGCCGGCTCATCGATCATCGACGGCTTCGAGGCGCTCATCAACCGCAAAACGGGCAAATTCGCGCTGCTCATCAACCAGGGCGGCATCGACTTGTTTTCCGCCAAGATCAAGCACCTCGTGTTCGCCACCTGGAAGGCGATCCTGTGCGACGACGGCGAAGATCTCACGCCGGGCACGCGCCTGATCATCGAGTACAGCACCAGCGGTATCATCGGCATCATCGCCCACGGAGCCCAGCACGGAACCGAAAACGTGCCTCCCGAGTTCTTCCTCTCGTTCGTGAAAAACAACTCCGACTTCCTCGTGGACCAGATCGGCATCGCCCAGGGCATACCCCGCGACGCCGTGCTCGACCGGATCAACGCCACCCTACGCGTCAGCAGCATAACCGGCCGATAGGAAAACCCGTTCACCGAACCGCGATCCATCTCGCGATTTGCTACCAAACCCGCCGCAAATCCGCCGACCGCCGCCCCAATCGTTGACTTTGCGCTCCCCCAAACCCACTATATAGCTAGATTTAGTTCGCAAACCGCAACCGCACACGCCGAAGGGGGCTTCATGCGCTACATCAACTGCTTGAACAACATCTCCGCCAAGGGCACCGACCTGCTCGGATCCGACTACCAGCTCACCGACGACATCGCGCAGGCTTCCGGCGTGCTCGTGCGCAGCGCCGCCATGCACGACATGGACCTGCCCGAAGGCCTGCTGGCCGTCGCCCGCGCCGGTGCCGGCGTGAACAACATCCCGCTCGACAAGTGCGCCGAAGCCGGCATCGTCGTATTCAACACCCCCGGCGCCAACGCGAACGCCGTGAAGGAGCTCGTCCTGTGCGGCATGCTGCTGGCAAGCCGCGGCATCCTGCCCGGCGCCGCCTGGTGCCGCGAGCACGCCGACTCCCCCACCATCGGCAAGGACGCCGAGAAGGCGAAGAAGGCCTTCGCCGGCCAGGAGATCTCCGGCAAGACGCTCGGCGTCATCGGCCTGGGCGCCATCGGAGCGCTTGTGGCCAACGCCGCCATCGACCTGGGCATGAACGTGCTCGGCTACGACCCTTACGTCTCCGCCGAGGCCGCCTGGCGCCTGTCCCCCTCCGTCGAGCACGTCACCAACCTCGACGACGTCCTGCACCGCAGCGACTACGTCACCATCCACGTGCCCGCCATGGATTCCACGCGCGGCATGATCGGCGCGCACGAGCTCGAGGTCGCCAAACCCGGCTGCGCCGTCATGAACTTCAGCCGCGACACCCTGGTCGACAACGCCGCCATGGCCGAGGCCCTCGAGGTCGGCCGCGTGGCAACCTACGTCACCGACTTCGCAACGCCCGAGGTCATGGCCATGCAAAACACCATCGTGCTGCCGCACCTCGGCGCCAGCACCGCCGAGGCCGAGGACAACTGCGCCATCATGGCAACGCTGCAGATGAAGGATTACCTGGAGAACGGCAACATCAAGAACTCGGTGAACTACCCCGCCTGCGACATGGGCCCCGCCCCCGCGCAGGGCGGTCGCGTCGCCGTGCTGCATGCCAACGTGCCCGACATGCTCAGCCAGATCACCGGCGTGTTCGGCGAAGTGGGCGCAAACATCGACAACCTCACGAACAAGGCCCGCGGCAACGCCGCCTACACCATGCTCGACCTCAACGCCCCCGCAACCGACGAGCTTGTCGCCAAGCTCACGGCCATCGAAGGCGTCCATCGCGTCCGCATCGTGAAGTAGCGAACGCAACACCCATAGCACCTCGCAAAAAAAGACCGACTCGCATGATGCGAGTCGGTCTTTTTTCGCAGCAGGTCAAGCTGCCCTATGCTCCCGCGGCAGCCCGCCCCCTACGGCCTCGCTCACGAAGAACAGGTCCGCCGAAAGCCGAATCACCCAGGTGATCACCCGAACAGCCGAAGACACCAGGTTTCGCCGTCTACACAGCTCGCCGAAGCGCCCGAAGACGCACAGCAAAGTCGAAGGGGCTGATTCCGGAGGAGTTCCCAAATCAGCCCCTTACGGCGCACCTTTTATGTCAGACGTCCGAGCTGCAGAACGCAGCTCAACCGCTTTCCCAATGCAGCCTGTCTATTGGAAACCCCAGCTCAACAAGCCGTCTAAGCAACTTATTCGCTGGCCTCGATCGTGCCGCCGCCCACAACGGCGTCGCCATCGTAGAGCACCAGCGACTGCCCCGCCGCCGGGCGGGCAACCGGCTCATCGAAGCGAACCACCAGCTGATCGCCTTCCATAACCGCCTCGGCAGCTTGCACTCGTTGGCGGTAATGCGTTTTCGCCGTAACGCGCATCGGCTTGTCAAGCTCTGCCACCGAGATCAGGTTCACATCCCCGGCGCGCACCTCGCGCACGCCCAACTCGCCGCGCGGGCCCACCACCAGCACGTTCTTGCCGGCATCCTTGCCCACCACATACAACGGCTCGGGCGCGGCGATGCCGATGCCCTTGCGCTGCCCTATCGTGTAATGGACCAGCCCGCTATGCCGCCCAAGCACCTTGCCGTCGACGTCGACTATGTTCCCAGGCTCGAACGCCGCGGGAACCGTCGGCTCCTTGCCGTCATCACGCGCGGCATCGTCCCCGAAGCCCATATACCTCGCAATGAACGACGCATAATCCCCATCGGGCACGAAGCAGATGTCCTGGCTTTCCGCCTTGTGGGCGTTTCCGAACGAATGCTTCTCCGCCAGCTCTCTCACCTGCGGTTTCGTCAGTTCTCCCAACGGGAACAGCATATGCGCCAGGTCGTCTTGCGTCAGGTGATACAGCACATAGCTCTGGTCTTTCGCCTCATCCAGCCCGCGACGAAGCTCGAAGCGGCCCGTTCGCTCGTTGAACGCCCGGCGGGCATAATGACCGGTCGCCACATAGTCGAAGCCAAGCTGCGCGCGGCGGCGCTGCAAAGCGGCGAACTTCAGATATCTGTTGCAGTCGATGCACGGATTCGGCGTGCGACCGCGCAGGTACGCATCGCAGAACCGGTCGATCACCTCGCAGCCGAACGTTCCCGTGAAGTTGAACGTGAAGTGCTCGAGCCCCAGCCCGAACGCCACCTGACGGGCGTCCTCCACATCGCTTTGGCTGCAGCAGGTGCTCTCGCCCACCACGCACGCTCCCCCGGCGCCGGCAACCTCGTTGTCGAACAGCTTCATGGTGACGCCCGTTGCATCATAGCCCGCATCGCGAAGCAGCAGCGCTGCAACGGAGCTGTCCACCCCGCCGCTCATCGCAACCAGCACACGCTCTCGCATTTCACCATCCACCTGGTATTACTCCTTCAAACAACCTGCCATCGCGAAGCCCCGTGCCACACCATGGTCGAAGCATCCGTCGTACTCGTCGGCGAAGCTGCTCGCAAGCGTACGCAGATTTTCGCTCAACGTAGCAATAAACCGCTCGCCCAAGAGCCTAACGGACAAGCACGCTCGCAGGCTTCGCAGATTCCGCTTCGCTGCCGAAAAGCGGCACTGCAGCCCATCAAAATCGGCGGCAAAACGCGCCCTCGCGCAGTCCTGCGCCGCATGCGGATTCTCGAGCAAAACTCAGCTCGCAAGCTTATCGTGGGCCTTCCGCGAAAACCGCGGCGGGCCCACGATCCGGAACGCCTCGAACACCCCAGCTCCGACCATCAAGCTAGATATAGTCAGCGAACTTGACCGCAGGCCACACGGCGTTCGGGTCGCACTCCTCACGATCGATGCGCAGACAATCGTGGCAACGTCCCTCGCGACAGCGCATCTGCCGCGCCTCATCGATCAAGGCGCGGAACAACGGCGCCATATGACCGCCGTCCTCCACGAAGTACTCGGGATGCCATTGCACGCCCATAAGGAAGCGGCAATCCTTCGCCTCCACGCCTTCCACCAGGCCATCAGGTCCGTAGGCGGCAGCCGCCAAATTGGGAGGCAGCGCGCGAACGCCCTGATGATGCATGGAGTTCACCGCCGCGGAATCGCAGCCCAGGATCTCACCGAGCTTGCTCGAGCGCATAATCGAAACCGTATGGGTGGGATGCCCGTATTCCTTGGTCTGCCAATGGTTCACACGCGCGCCCGATTGCGTTTGCACGCCCTCTGCCGGCACGGGGACATCGTCCGCGGCGCACATGCCGTCGAACTGCTCTTCCAGATCAAGATACAACGTGCCTCCGAAGAACACATTGATCATCTGCATGCCGCGGCAGATGCCCAGCAGCGGATAGTCAAACTGATACGCGTAGCTGAGCAGCAGATACTCCACTTCCTCGCGCTCGGGCGTCAGCTCGGAAAGCTTTCCGTAGGTGATATCGCCGCCGTAGCGCACAGGGCTGATATCCTGGCCGCCTGACAGCACAAAACCGTCGATGCGCGGCAGCAGAGACTCGTACACGCTGACATCGCTGGTGAACGGGACGATCAGCGGCGCCCCTCCCGCAGCGACGATGGCCTGCGCATAATGGTTATTCATACGAAGGATGCCCTCGTTGGGGTCATACGTCGGCACGATGCCGATGACCGGCCGCGATGCCCCCATGGCTTTCGTTGCGATCTCTTCGATGCTAATAGGACGCTGCGTGTTTTCCATAGCGCCCCCTACAAAGTGCCGAAGATGCGGTCACCCGCATCACCCAAACCGGGAAGGATATATGCCTGATCGTTCAGGCCATCGTCGAGCGCGCACGTCCAAATGCGGACATTCGGATCCTCCTGCAAAACGGCGCGAACCCCTTCGGGAGCAGCCACCAGCACCAGGAACCGGATATCTCGAACGCCCTGCTCACGCAGATAATGGATAGCCGAAAGCGCGCTGCCGCCCGTAGCCAACATGGGATCGATCAAAAACACCGTCCTGTCGGCAATGCCCCTCGGCATCTTCGCGTAATACTCGTGCGGCTGATGCGTCTGCTCATCGCGCTCCATGCCAAGAACCCCCACCGCAGCGGAGGGTATGGCGGAAAGAACCCCGTCCAGCATGCCCATGCCCGCACGCAGGATCGGAACCACGGCAAGATTCTCGCCCGCAATCCGTTTCCCAACCGTGCGCTGCAAGGGGGTATCCACCTCGACGGACTCCGTCGGCAAATCGCGCGACGCCTCATACACCTCAAGCATGGCAACTTCGTGCACAAGCTGGCGAAACTGGGAAGGGGCCGTGGATGCATCGCGCATGATCGACATCTTATGCGCGATAAGGGGATGCTCGAGCACATTCAGGCGCTCATCGGTTAATCGCATCTCTTCCATCCCAAGGCTCCTCTCAGACTCCAGCGATCTTTGACTGCATATCATACGCTAAAGCCTAGCAACCGAGCACCGTCAACCGGTGTTCGGCCATCAAACTATAACAAAATTTTTCCATTCGGAAACAAGTTGCAACAATTTCTCGGGCTCCGGAGCCGATGCGGCACATAACACCAGGCGAAAAGGGGGATTTACAGCCTATTCCCACCGATTTGATGCTTGCAACAACCACCAACGCATAGTCGAATCAAGCCGTTTTGCCCGTTTTCATAACAAAACAATGTGGACATTCAAGTGTTTCTTGTTATAGACTGTGCAAGTAACAAGCGTGGATACCTATGCGCCAACATAGCTCCCGCTTGCATCGACAACAGAAAAAAGAACCCCCTAGCGCCAACTAGGGGGTTGCCTAAGTGATCAAGTATCGACCACTCACTCACAGGTGATATTTTACCACTTAGAACATGCGCTCACAAGGCGTTCTTGTTTTTGCACCCTTTTTTTCATTGTCGAAAACGGAATACATTCGACTAGAAAGCGACTGCATTTGCGCAGGTCGCGAAGGGTGCAGTATGCCTCAACCACATGTAGGTGCGGCGGTCCCCCACGTGCAAGGAAGCGAGTGGGAGATTTTCCGCACGCTCATCACGCACGACGACCGCAACAGCTACTATGTGGTCTCGTCGGACGCCAGCGGGTCCTGGGAGGACACCGCGGTGAAAAGCGAATCTTTGCCGGCTATGGGCTTCAACACGAAGTCCGCCTACTACATGACCCACAACGGGTTCACTTCGGCATGCCGCAAATCAGAGCAAGTCAGGCAACTGAATGCCCTGTTCTTCGATCTCGATTGCCACGATCAGGACCTTCAGCAAACTCGCGCTATCGTGAGCCAAACGCTTAGCACGCTCCAAAAGGCCGTTGGGGAAGGCATCCTCCCTCAACCCACTATGACCATCGACTCCGGTCGAGGCGTACAGCTGTTCTATGTTCTCACTCGGTCCATTCCGTACCGAGTGAATGCAAACGGCCAGGTCAACATCAAATCCGTAAAGCTCTTCGAAAGCGTGCAGAAACGCATGGCCTCGTTGCTCGATTCCGTCATCTCCCCCATTAAGGGCATTTCGGTCGATCGCGCAACATTCGACGTTTCCCGCGTTTCCCGCATCCCTGGAACCTTTAACGCAAAAGCAGGGCGTTTCGCCTCTCTTGCCAACTACTCCTTCGATGCACTGTACAGCTTGACGGAGCTTTCCGGCTTCGCAGGTACGCACTTGACGGAAACCGACCGCAAACACAATCTCAGGCGTGCGTTCAAAAAGACCTCATCTGTCCTGAATTACCAGCCGATGCTCAACAGCCGACTCGCTAAGATCATCGAGCTTCAGAAGCTTCGCAACTTCAATTGCGAGGGGAATCGCGAACTCATGTCGTTCGTGTTCTACAACACGGCCGTGCAAGTATACCCACATGAGATCGCCTTGCGAAAACTAAAGGGTTTCAACAGCGATTTCATCAATCCACTTAACCAAAGTGAGCTTGCCGGAATCGTCAAATCGGTTAACTCCGTGACTAATCTGCGCGGCGAGCAAGGATATTACCTCATCGGTGCTCATCGCCTTCGCGAGCTCCTTGGCATGTCGCTTGAAGAGGAGATGGCTGTCAACTTCTTTGAATCGAAACGATCGATTTTGCGAAAAGAAGCGAAACGCATAACCAAAGAAAAGCGCGAGAAACGAAACGCTCGCATTGTTGCCTTGTTCCGCCAAGGTTCGTATACGTATGCCTCGATAGCAAAGCAAGTTGTGTGCTCAGTTAGGACTGTGGCTGCAGTCATTAGCTCGTACAAGCAAAATCAACGTCGTCCAGTCTTGATAGACATCACCCGTTATAACAAGAAAGTACTAGATGCATGCAATTTTTTGTCATACGAGTTTAAGCAGTGCTTGTTACCCTCTTATCTACCGATTCTTGTTACTTCTTCCTTGGGTGTTCTCGTGACATCTATGACAGAAACCCTCCCGACAAGCGTTTTTGTCACTCGTGTTCGGGAAGGTTTCTTCATTGCTGCTCGTTGGTATCTCTATACGAGGCGTTTAGTCCAGTGATTTTTCAATTGAGCGTACCAAGGCCTTGATTTCACCGAGTAGCTTGAAATCCGCCTCTCCTTCTGCGTTCTCTGCGTGTCGAAGAGCATTTCTAGCTGTTTTCAGGTAGCCGTTCACATCTTTGGCTGCTTTCGGTTTTCGAACTGCTTTCTCGAGTGTTTTGGTTTGCGTGGCTGTTACCAGCTCTTCGATTGGCTGTTCTTGCTTGGAGGCTTTTGCTGCTTCAATAAGGGTTGTTATCTCCTCTGCAGTCAATTCTCCAGTGTGAACCGCGTTGATGACGCTTTCTTGCTGTATGCTCGGCAGCTTCGACAACGCTTCTGCTTGGGATTGCGTGATGCTTCCTGCATCCAGCAGATCATTGCCTTCCTTTGACAGGTTTCTTGCTATGTTCAGCAATACCTGAGCGGTTCGTTCAGACACTCCAAAGTGTTCTGCAAGGTAGGTTTTCGTGTTAACGCCCTTTAGGGATGGATCATCCTTGCGCCATTCCACCAGCTTGTCTGCTAGAACCCTGAAGCCCTGAGCGCGTTCCGATGGTTTGATGTTTCGTTGGCCGATATTGCTCGAGTGCATGATGAAATTGGCTTGTTCGTCGGAAACAGCACCAAGCTTGTGGCACCTGCCCGGAACCATGCGCCATGCGTCGCCATACTTTTCCGCAAGCAGCTTACATGCGCGCCAACGACGCTCGCCATCGATGATTTGGATGCCGTCTTCCGTCTCGCGCAGGATCAGCGGTTCGACTTCCTTGCTGTTCCAAATCAGACCAGCAAGGTTATTCACGTCCTCGTCGGTGATGGTGTAGCTGTTGTTGGGGTTCGGCTTTAGGTTGTTAATATCGAACCAGTCAAAGCCCATTTCGGCCAGCAGCGTATTTCGACGATTGCTGTTAGCCATCTTGTCGGTGATGGCGCCTTCTTGGTTGTCCCTGGCTTCGAATGCCGCAAGGCGCATTTGCTCATCGGTGAGCTTTTCGTAACGCGGTGTCACGTTGGCGATTGCTCCTCCGTTGTTCTTAAGAGCGGCTTGTAGCTTGTTCCTAGGCATTCATTTCCTCGATTTCCTGGGCCAGCAGTCGATACGAAATCGCAGGCTTGCTGTTGGGGTCGTACTTGATGAGGGGCTCCATTGCCAAGCTTGCCTCAGGAACCACGGTGCTCTTCTCGATCTTCGTATTGAAGTACTCGGCGTTCGGGATGGCTTCTTTCATCATCTGGCAGCCGTATTTGTACGCGGAGGTGTTTCGCTCGATCATCGTCTGCAGAATCTTCCAATGCTGCGGTAAGCGACGGCGTTCCCTTGCCGTGCGGTTGATCGTGTCGATTGTTTGCGAAAGGCCTGCGATGGCATAGCCGTCTACCTTGATGGGGATGATGATGTGCGAAGCGTTGTTTCCGGCTTCGAGCGCGACGATGGCGTTCGTGGTCGTCATGTCCAAGCGCGGGCCGCAGTCGATGATGATGTAATCGAACTTTTGCTCCCCGCTTCTGGCGGTTTCATCGATAAGGTCTTCGATCGCGTACAGCAGTCGCGTGTCCACGCCGCCAGCGATTTCCGCCTTCAATCGAGTATCCGCGTCCGCAAATCGGAAGTTCGAGGGTACGCAAAAAACGTTCTCATAGCCGGTCGTGCGCATAACTTCGCTCAGCGACATACGCGGAGAGCTCGGCGTTGCCTGATACAGGACGTCAGCAATGCACGCTTCCTCCGAACGGGGGTCATACACACCCAGGCTTTGGCTGACGTTACCCTGGCCGTCCATGTCGATAACCAGAACCTTGTAGCCTAGTTCTGAAAGGCAAACCGCAAGACAGGTGCTTGTGGTCGTCTTTGCGACGCCGCCCTTATAGCTCATGATCGAGATGATAGTGGGCTTGTCGGCGGATTGGGTCAGCTGGCCGTTCAGCAACAGGTCGGCGAGTTGCGACTTGTTGAGCCCGCGACGCTCCGCTTCCTTCTCTAGTTCTTCTACGGTTTCCCTGCCTAACGACAGAGATTGCTGTTGCTTTTCTCCGCCGCGCACCTTTGCCCTGCTGGCCATTTGTGCTCCTGTCTAATTCATAACACGAACATATGTACGATTGGATTTGAGGACTGTGCAGAATCTGCACACTGACTATTTTACTGACTATCAGTGCCGTATTCAAGCTTTTACAACATGTATTAGAGTGATTCACACAATTAATTGTTACATTACGTTCTGGTGTGAACTTGAAATCATTTGAGAAATCAGATTATATCGTGGTCCACCGGACCACCGGACCACCGGACCACCGGACCACCGGACCACCGGACCACCGGACCACCGGACCACCGGACCACCGGACCACC
>CAKUJT010000013.1 GCA_934661765.1 uncultured Senegalimassilia sp. | reverse complement strand
GGCGCGAAGGCGGGCGGCGCGCTGAAGGTGCGCATCGAGAACATCGAGTTCGACGAGCAGACCTGCTCCGCCACCGGCCAGGACGAGGGCGTGTGCGGCAACCGCTTCACCGAGTGGGCAACGCATTACTGCAAGATCCAGGGCAACACGCTGGCCTGGGATGAGCGCCTGAACATCCCGCTGCGCCCCATGATTGGCGTTATCGGCGTGGCTCCCGAGGGCGAGCCGGTGAACTGCGGCACGCCGGGCAGCCACGGCGGCAATATGGACAACACCGCCATCACCACCGGCGCCACGCTGTACTTCCCCGTGGCGGTCGACGGGGCGCTGTTCGGCTGCGGCGACATGCACGCGGCCATGGGCGACGGCGAGGTCAGCGTCTCCGGCGCCGAGGTTGCGGGCTACGCCACCGTCACGCTGACGGCCATGCCCGAGCTGAAGCTGGTGAACCCGCTGATCGAGAACGACACGCATTTCGGTATCATCGTGTCCGCGGAATCGCTGGATGCGGCCGCTGAGCTGGCCGTTCAGCAGATGGTCGACCTGCTGGCCTCCCGCACGAACGAGTCCGAAGCCGACCTGGTCATGCTGCTGTCGCTGGTCGCCGACGTGCAGGTGTGCCAGATGGTGGACCCGCAGAAG
Organism: uncultured Senegalimassilia sp.; assembly: GCA_934661765.1. Next base: position 36,047 of record CAKUJT010000013.1, on the reverse strand, counting down.
ACGGTGCGTTTCATGGTGCCGAAGTACGTGCTGGACGCCATCGGCTTCGCGCTGTAGCCGTAAGCTGGGAAACGAAGCGCCCGCAAGCGTTGTGCTTGCGGGCGCTTTTGCGTTCGGGCAAAAAGAAACCGCCCCGCGTATTGGCGTTGCGGGGCGGTTCGGCGGCAGGTGTGAGTGAGTGGCCGCCGCGTGGTTATTCGGAGTCTTCCTCGTCGTCATCGTCGAAGAAGGACCAGTCGTCCTTGCCCTTCGGGCGGTCGACGAACGTTTTGCGGGTGCGACGCTCCATGATGATGCATGCGATAAGGCTGATGACAAGACCCGCACCGATCATAATGCCCATGCCGGCATATGTCTCGAAAAGAAAGTGGTACAGGCCGATCCAATCCATGCTGTTCCTAACGGTTCGTTCGCAAGCGCTTGAGGGCGCGTATTACAAAGCCAAAGTATACTACACCGTTTCCGCTCCGGTCGCGCTAAGAACGAAGAACAACCAACGATTAGCAACAAACCGCAACAGTCCCCGGTGTCAGGGTTTGCGGAGTCGGCACCAGCAGGTGTGCTGGGGGTTGCCGAACGCTAGCGGCGAGGGGCGGCTGGTGGTGAGCGTGTTGATGCAGCCGCCGACGTCGACGGGCTCGGCGCCGCCGCCTTCCGCTTGCCACCAGGCGCCTTGCGGCATGATGATGGTGCCGGCGATCACGTCGTCGGTGACGTGCGCGGGAAGGCGCAGCGTGCCGAAGCGGTTCGATGCCTCCACCAGGTCGCCGGTCGCGATGCCTCGCGCGTCGGCGTCCACGGGGTTGATCGAGATGACCTGCGGCACACGCCGCGAAACCGCGGGCACGTTTCCCCACGACGAATGGATGCGCGCGACGCTATGGAAGCCGAACACGCGAAGCGGCTGGTCGCAGGCGGGTTCGGCCTGCTCGACGGCGAACTCCGCCGGGCCCCATTCGGGAACGTAGGTGGGGATGGGCGTGATGGCGCCCTCGTCGGGCGTGCCGCGCAGTGCTTCAGCCGCGGCGGCGAGCTGCTCGCTGAACAACTCGATCTTGCCCGAAGGCGTATCGAGCGGATGCGCGACGGGGTCGCGTCGCCAATCGGCTAGCGCTATGAACGGCTCGGCGCGGTCGGCTCGCCAGGCGAGCCCATCCTCGAGCAGCCGGTCGAACGCCGGCAGCCCAGTGCTGCGTTCGCGGTCGCTCTCGTATAGGCGGCGGATCCATTCGCCTTCCGTGCGCCCTTCGGTGAACGTATCTTCGATTCCCCAGCGTTTCGCGAGTTCAACGCACACTTCCCAGGCGCCGCGCCGTTCGAAGCGCGCGCCCAGCTCCCCGGTGCTCGCAGCGATGCGCCGGCCCCAGGTATCGGCATCCATCGCGCTTTCCTGCTCCATACGGAACAGGTCGGGCAGGACGATGTCGGCGTAGCGGGCGGAGTCGGTGAACTCTACATCGATGTTCAGGATGAACTCGCACTTTGACGGGTCGCCCAACACGCGGTGCGCGCGGTTGACATCGCCGTGCTGGTTGGTCAGGCAGTTGCCGCCGTGGCAGATGATCGCCCTGATGCTACCGGGAAGGTGTGCGGCGCCGTTCTGGTGTTGTACGGAATCTGTTGCACGATCGATTCGGGGGGTATGCTCCGAGCTTGCTTTCGCAGCAGGTGCGGATTCCCCTGCATCGTTGCAACCCGCCTCGGGTAACCCGCGAACTCCCTCGCGTGCGCCCAGTGCTTCGCCGTTTTCGATGGCATCGAGGAACCGATACGCCGGGATGCGAAAGGGAACAGGGTTCTCACCTGCGGAAACGCGCGTGAGGAAGCCGCCGCCCCAGGCGATGTTCATGCCGTTGTTCGTACCGGCCAGGCCCACCTGCCCGAGCGCTGTAGCCAGCATCATGATCATGCCGCTGGTCATCTCGCCGTTGCTGCGACGCTGCGGACCCCAGCCCTGCATGATGAACGCGGGCCGTGCGGTGGCAAGCTGCGCGGCCAGCTCGCGAATGTCGCTTGCAGGGATGCCGGTGATCGCCGCGGCCCATGCGGGCGTTTTCGCCACGTGGTCGTAGCCGGTGCCGCGCAGGTAATCCATTACGGAAAGCCCCAGGCCGCGCCGGTGCTCGGGCAATGTCTCGTCGGTGAACCCGATGCAACGCTCGCGCAGGAAATCCCAGTCCAGCGCGTTGTGCGTGAACGCCAGCTCGTGCAGGAGCGCCGCCGCCAGCGCACCGTCGGTTCCGGGGTTGATAGGCAACCAGGAAACGGTTTCCCCACTCGAGCCCTTGCGCTTGGGGATGGAACCGTTGCGGCGCGGGTCGACCATCACGATGTGCCCGCCGCGTTCGCCCACCTGCTCGACCACACGGTCCCAGGCGCCGTGCCAGGTGGCGCGGCCTGTTCCCGTTTCCGCCGGCGAAGCGCCGAACACCAGCACGAGCCGCGCATCGGCGGCGGCATCGAGCTCGCTGCCGCCGGGATAGAGCGCGCTGGCCCCGTACATGTTGCGGACCATGGCGTTGATCTGCGGATTCGAGTAGTTGTTGTAGTGGTCCAGGAAGCCGCCGAAGCAGTTCATGAGCCGCTCGAACGGGTCGGCGGTGGTGCATGATTGCCCGGTGGTGTAAGCCAGGTAGATGGACTCGTTGCCGTGCTCGCGGCGGATGCGGGCCAGCTGGCTTGCTATCTCGTCAAGCGCTTCGTCCCAGGTTACGCGCTCGAACTGCGCGGAGCCGCGCGGCCCGACGCGCCGCATGGGCCACATAAGGCGGTCGGGGCTGTTCGCCCACGCGCGCATGGACAGCCCGCGGTGGCAGGCGGGAGCGGCCTTGTTCGCCGACACGCGCGTCAGCTCGCCGTCGCGCAGGTGCAGCTCAAGCGGGCAGCGGCCCGGGCAGTCGATGGCGCAAAACGCCGGCGCACGGGTTTCGGCGGAGAAAACGCCTCGGGTTTGCGGCCGGGTTTGCCCCGGCGTCTTCCCCGAAGCGGCTTCCTCAGCCGTCCCGGCAGCTTCGCCTCCAAAGGCGGGATCGACCGGCTCCACCTTGCGGAACAGCCGGTCGGCTATGTTGGTGATCGTTTTCATGCTCCCATTATCGCCGGCGCCCTTCGCGCGCCGCTGCATGCGCTGGTTATTGCGCCGTTATCACATAGCTGCAGTGGTCGTCGCCCGCGCCGATTTGATGCTCGAACGTCAAGGTCAGGCCCGGGTGCGGATCGAGGTTGCCGTAATCGCCCTCGGAAAGGATGTCCTGGCAGAAGGCGCGCTTGTCCTCTGCCGTGGCCCCCAGCTCGTCGAGCGCCTCCATGTGCGGGCAGAACCCGAAATCCTTCTGCGCCCGGGCCTCGCCGGCGCACACGAACCGCTGCTGAAACGTCAGGTAGCCGCCCTTCGACGTTTGCGCCAGCAACGCCGATGCCGCATCGTGCACGCCCTCCCAGGCTTCGCCGCACTCGGCGCCCCATGCGCGGTACACGCGCCCGATCAGCGCCGTTGCGTCGATGTCGGGGCATTCGCGCTGCAGTTCCTTCCAGATAAGGTAGGTCACCTTGCTGCGGGCCTTGATGGCGCCCTTGAGTGCGCCGACAAGCTCATCGTTGGAAACGGGCTGGTCAACGGCCACCTTCTCATACAGCGCAGCAAACTCGTCGTCGGCCGCGGGCAAGCCGGCCTCGCCGTTCAGTCGGCGATCGAGCCAGGCTTCCACGTCCTCAAACGTAACCGCACGGTTACGTTTGAGCGCCGCATGCGCGGCATGCTTTGCCGCGGGATGTTCGGCGACGGGCAGCTGGCGAAGCCCGATTGCCAGCGCATCGCTTGCTTGCGGCGTCCACTCGCGCTCGTACGCTTCGCGTTGCGGGCCGAACCCGTATATGGGCGCAGCGTTGCTCATGACCGCGCGCGCTTTCGCGGTGGCGGCTTCGTCAACGGAAAGCCTGCCGCCCGCGCGGCGCAACGCCACGCCGTATCGCTCGCGTGCGGCGTCGATGGAAAGCAGGCCGCTGCGCACGTCGGCCAGCACGGAAGCGGTGTCGCGCATCTTCGGGTTGCCCCAGCCGCCGCCTGCGGGCGAGCGGAAGCTGATGACGTCGCCCGGTTCGAACGGCAACATCGCGATTTTGGAAAGCTCCTGTTCACGCGGCGTATTCGGGTTCAGCACGACCTTGCCGCAGCTGCCGGCTTCGCCACCTGCCAAGCCCCAAGGCGCGAAACGAAGGCGCTCTTGGCCGCGCGCCCCCACAAGGGATCGCGCATGCAGCGTCTCGAAATCGAGGCGGATGGCGTTGCCTCCGCGCCACTGGCCCGCGCCCGCGGAATCGGGCATCAGCTCGTAGCGGCGTACCAAGATGTCGGTGCGCTTTTCCAGGCTCTCGATGGGCGTGTTGCGCAGAAAGCCGGTTTCGTGCGTGATTCCGTCCACGCCGTCGGCGCCGCACATGCCGCCACCGCCGCCGCCCATGGGCTCGACCACGTTCGCGCGGTATGCCCCGCCGTGCGCGTCGTCGGGCACGGAAAGCGTGACGATTGCGGCCTGTCCGCCGCCGGCAGCCTGCAGCAATTCGGGAACCACCTGGGCAAACGCCCCCAGCACCGCGTTGTATAGGCGCACGGAGACAGGGTGGCGCAATCCGCCGGCCGCCGGATACAGCGCGTTCACCACGGTGCCTTCCGGCGCGATGATCTCGATGGGGTCGGTCAGGCCGCCGTTCACGGGGATGAAGGGGTCGCGGCTGATGATGAAGTTGATAAGCCCCTGGTAGATGTAGGGGTGGTGGCTTCCGTTCGTGATGAGGTTGAACGCGGTGCCCACCTGCGGGTCGCAGCGCGTGAAGTCGAGCGTGACCCGCCCATCGTGCGCCGAGGCATCGACGGCCAAGCGGATGGGCACATCGCTTTCCATATCGTCGTCAAGATAGTCGGCGAACGAGTACGTGCCGTCGGGGATGGCGGCGAGCACCTTGCGCGCCCGCTCGCGCGCCTGCTCGATAAGGTCATCTTGGCTTGCCCGCAGCGCATCCGCGCCGAACTTCGCCACGGCCTCGTGCATGCGGGCTTCGGCGGTGTTCACGGCCGCCATCATGGAGTCGATGTCGCCCATCAGCAGCTGGGGCTGGCGGCTGGACGTGAGGATGATGCGGCGCACGTCTTCGGCAAGCTGCCCGGCGCGATAGAGGCGTACGGGCGGAATGCGCAGGCCCTCCATTTGGATGTCGGTGGCCTTGGGCGTCAGGCTTGTGGGCACCGACCCGCCGATGTCCGCGGTGTGCACGAAGCACCAGGCGTAGCAAAGAAGCTTCCCATCTGCGAAAACGGGCTTGATAACATGCACGTCGGGCAGGTGCGTGGAAAGGCCGTCGGTGTTGTACGGGTCGTTGGTGATGATGATGTCGCCCTCGCGCATGGATTCGTTGCCGCCGGCTTCGGCTATGGTGCGCGCGAGCGTCAGGCCCATGAAGATGGTGACGCCCGCCGTTTTCGGGTAGGCGAAGAATTCGCCGTCGGGCGTGATGAGGCCCGTGGCGAAGTCGGCCGACTCGGTGACGTAGGACGAATAGCTGGTGCGCTCGATGGCAGAGCACATGCCGCAGCAGATGGCGGAATAGTGGTTGCGGATGATCTCCAGCAGGGAAGCATCGGTTCTCATAGGTTGCTCCTACAGGTTGCGCGTGATGACGAGGTTCAGGTGGTCGTCGCAAACGGCGTTCCAGTTCGGCAGCACCAGCGTGGTGGTGTCGTCCTGCTCGACGATGGCCGGGCCGTTGATGCGCTGACCGGGCAGCAGGGCGTCGCGCGTGTACACGCATGCGACGTGGCGGCAGCCGTTGTGCCTGATGACGCGCGTGGAAGTCGGGCGCACCGCTTCGTTGGCGCCGGCGCGCGCAACAGGCGCGTCGGGTTCGGCGAATGCGGGGGTCTTTGCCGTGATGCGCGCGCTCAGGCGCACGATCTCCACGCGCGCCTGCGGCTCGGAGTGCCCGTACAGGCGCCGATGTTCGGCATTGAACGCGTCGACGAGCACGTCGCACCCGCCAGCGCGCAGCGCATCGCGATCGACGGCGATGGGCAGATGGTATGCCTGCCCATCGTAGTGCGCGTCGGCGAAGAACGAGATGCCGACCGGGGCGTTCTCCAACACGGCGGCGTTCTGGCTTGCCAGCCATTCGCGCGCCTGCGTTTCCAGGTTCGCCAATTCCTCTTCCACCTGCGCAGACGCGGCTTCGTCCAAAAACAGCTGCACGTTGGACGTGGCGTCGTAGGCGAAGTCGGCCGAAAGGGCGCCCTGCGCGCACAGCGTGCCGGGGCGGCGCGGCACCAAGACGCCGCGTGCGTGGATCTCCTCGGCCACGATGTTGGCCATGACCGGCCCGCCGCCGCCGTAGGCGACGATGTCCATTTCGCGCGGGTCGAAGCCCTTCTGCTCCATGATGCCCGAAAGCTCGGCGTACATGCTGGCGGCGGCCACCTGCACCATGGCGTCGGCCGTCTCGCCGACGTTTTTGCCAAGGGCTTCGGCGATGGGCGCGATGGCGCGCTGGGAACGCTCGGCGTCAAGCGCCATGCGCCCGGCGGCGAAGTTGTCGGGATTGAGGTATCCGCAGGTCAGAAACGCGTCGGTCAACGTCGGCAGCTGGCTTTTGCCGTAGCACGCCGGTCCCGGGTCGCTTCCGGCGGATTCCGGGCCCACCTTCAGCAGGCCGCCCGCGTCGATCCAGGCGATGCTGCCGCCGCCCGCGCCGATCGACTGTATGTCGATGGCGGGCAGCACGACGGGGAACCCCGCCAGCTCGGAAGCGGAGCTGAACGTGGGCCGGCCGCCCGTCACGAACGACACGTCGGTGCTGGTGCCGCCCATGTCGAACGTCAGCAGGTTCCCCAACCCGGCCTTATCGCAAACCTCGATGGCGCCGATGACGCCGGCTGCCGGGCCGCTGAACAGGGTTTTCACGGGCGCGGCCGCCGCGGAGCGCAAGTCGGAGATGCCGCCGTTGGATTGCGTGATGAACGGGCGCGTGGCAAGCCCAGCCTCGTCGAGGATGCGTTCGAGGTTGCCGAAGTACTCCTCGACGTTCTTCTGGATATACAGGTTCGCCACCGCCACGCACGCGCGCTCGTACTCGCGCATCTCGGGCCACAGCGACGCCGAGCAGCATATCTTGAGCTGTGGATGGCGCTCGGCGATGATGCGGGCGGCCTGCTGCTCGTGCTGCGGCGTGCGATAGCTGTGCAGAAAGCAGATGGCGATGCCTTCCGCGCCCTGCGCGACCGCTTGATCGGCGGCGGCCTCCACGGACGCGCGGTCGAGCGGGACGGTTTCGCGCCCGTGGGCATCGAAACGCTCGCGAACGCCGAACACCAGGTTGCGCGGGATGAGCGGCTCGGGCAGGCGCGACGTGAAGTCGTAGGGCACGGGCAGGCGCAGGCGCTGCAGCGTGAGGATGTCGCGGAAGCCCTCGGTCACCAGCAGCGCCAGCTTCGATCCGCGGCGTTGCAGGAGCGTGTTCAGGCCGATGGTCATGCCGTGCACGAAATACTGCGCTTCGGACAGGTCGAACCCGCGCTCCTCGCGCAGCACGCGCAGCCCGGCGGCCACGCCCTGCTCGGGTGCGGCGGGCACGGTGGGGACCTTGATGCCGGAGGCGGTGCCGCGCTCGGCGTCGATCAGGGTGAAATCGGTGAACGTGCCGCCGATGTCGATGCCCAGGCGGTAGCGGGATGGTTGCTTCATGATGCTTCCTTACATGACTTTCGAAAGCCCCACGGTGCGGTCGATGACGATCAGCACCGCGATGGACACGACGACGAAGATGACGGATACGGCGGTGACGGCGGGGTCGAACGTCTGCTCGATGTAGTTGAACACGCGCACGGACACGGGCATGGCCTTCGGCGAGGAAAGGAACAGGGAGATGGAGACCTCGCCGAGCGAAGTGACCGCGGCGAACACGGCGCCTGCGATGATGCCGGGCTTGATCAGGGGCAACGTCACGCGGCGGAACGTCTGCGCCGGGCTTGCCCCCAGGCTCATGGATGCCGCCTCCAGCTGCGGATCGAAGCCGGCGATGCTCGCGTTGACGCAGCGGACCACGTACGGCAGGCAGATGACGGCCTGGCCGATGGCCATGCTCGCAAGCGTTCCGGCAAGGCCGAGCGAGCTGAACACGTACAGAAGCGCGATGCCCAGCACGATCTGCGGCACCATCAAAGGCGAGAGCAGGAAGCTTTGCAGAAGCGATGCGGCCTTCGATTTCGTGGAATGCAGCGCGTAGCTGGCCAGCGTGCCCAGCACCACCACCAGCGGCGTGACGATGCCGAGCAGCACCAGCGACGTTTTGATGGCGCGCATCCATCCGCGGCTGGAGAACACCTCGCCGAACCATTGCAGCGAGAAGCCCGTGGGCGGGAACTCGGGAAACGCCGTGGGTGAGAACGCCGAGAACGTGATGACCAGGATGGGCAGCGCCAAGAATGCGAACACGGCGCCTCCCAGGATGCCGGCGACGATGCGCGAAGGCTCCAGGCGCTTGCGTCGGCGCGTGCCGGCCGCGGGCGTCGACGAGCCGCCGATTCCCGCGCGATCGAGGTTAGCCATAGATCTTCGCCTCCCAACGCTTCAAGAACAGCTCGGCCGGCAGGATGATGAGCACCACCAGCACCAACAGCACCACGGCCATGGCGGCCGCCATGCGCAGGTCCGAGATCTGGATGGCCTGCTGATAGATGGCCAGCGGCAGGATGGGCTGCGTGCCGCCGCCGATGAGCAGCGGCGTGATGTAGCTGCCTGCCGTGAGCGAGAACACGATGACGCCGCCGTTGACGGCGCCGGGGATGGTCAGCGGCAGCACCACGCTGAAGAAGCTCCGGATGCGCCCGGCGCCCAGGCTCATGGACGCTTGGCGTAGCTGCGGGCGCACCTCGCCGAGCGAGGTGGCAAGCGGCAGCACCGCGAACGGCAGCAGCACCTGCACGTAGGCGAGCACCACGGCGCCCATGTTCCACAGCAGCGTCAGCGGCTGGTCGATGACGCCGAACGTTTCGAGCACCTGGTTGACCAGGCCGTTTTGCGACAGCATGACCACCCAGGCGAACGAGCGCACCACGACGCTGGTGAGCAGGGGGGACACCAGCACGATGTACAGGAGCGTGCGCACCCATTTGCGCTTGGCGTTCGCGAGCAGGCTTGCGGCGGGGTAGGCAAGAAGCAGCACCAGCGCGGTGGTCAGCAGCGCCACGCCGAGCGTCACCGCGATGTCGGTGAGGTAGGTGGGGCTGGTGAGCAGGCTCGCGTAGCGGTCGATCGTGAACGCGTCGGCATCGGGCGATTGGAAGCTGATGACCGCCAGCAGCGTCATGGGCGCCACCATGAACGCCAGCAAAAACAGCAGCGCCGGCACGGCGAGCGCGATGCGCACCTTGCGCGGCGTGCGGCGGCGTGCGCCGGCGGGGTTGACGGTGGCCATGCTAACCCACATCCTTGATACGCAGAACATCACCATCATCCCAGGTCACGTGCAGGATGTCGCCGGCGGTCGGCAGCGCGGCGCGATGCCCGCAGTCAAGGTCGAACGACAGCTCGCCGGCCTTGCCGAACGCCGCTTCCACGCGCGCCGTCGAGCCCAGGTACACCACGTTGCGGACGACGACGGCGTGCGCGTTGCCGTCGTCCGATTCCGTCACGCGGATATTCTCGGGGCGGATGGCCATGATGAACGGGTCGTCGCCGGCGATCTCGCCCACGGTGGTGGGGGCGGGGAACGCGACCGCGTTCCCCTCGGCGTCGATCCAATCGGTGGTGGCGAAGACGCCGTCGGCCCGTTTGACGGCGTGCGTGGTGTTCACCCTTCCCAGGAAGCCGGCGACGAAGCTGTTCGCTGGGCGGTTGTACACCTCCTGGGGCGTGCCCACCTGCTGCACCTTGCCCTCCCGCATGATGCCGATGCGGTCGGCCATGGACATGGCCTCCTCCTGGTCGTGCGTGACCATGATGGTGGTGATGCCGGTGCGCTGCTGGATGGCGCGCAGCTCCACCTGCATCTCCTTGCGCAGCTTCGCGTCCAAGTTTCCCATGGGCTCGTCGAGCATGAGGATCTCGGGGTGCGGCGCAAGCGCGCGGGCGATGGCCACGCGCTGCTGCTGCCCGCCGGAAAGCTGATGGGGGCGGCGGCGCGCGAAATCCTCCAGGTGCACCAGCGCCAGGCATTCCTCGACGCGCGCGGCGATGGCCTTCTTGTCCTTGGTCTTCAGGCGCAGGCCGTACGCCACGTTGTCGAACACGGTCATGTGCGGGAACAGCGCATAGCTTTGGAACACGGTCCCGATGTTGCGCTTGTAGGCAGGCACGCTCAGGATGTCCTGACCTGCGACGGTGATGCTGCCGGCGGAGGGGTCGACGAACCCGCCGATGATGTTCAGCGGGGTGGACTTTCCGCAGCCGCTCGAGCCGAGCAGGGCGAAGAACTCGCCGCGCTCGATGCTGTAGTCGACATCGTCGAGCGCGCGGGCATCGCCCCCGTCGTAGCAGTGCGTGACGTGTCGGATTTCGATGAAGCTCATAGGGTCGTGCTTGCCTTTCCTCAAATGGGCCGATGGCCTTGTTTACGTTTCGGCTTGCCGCGTTTCGCGCCGGGTTCCGCCGGTTACGCGGCCGTTAGCCCATGATCTGCTGCCAACGCGTGGACCAGTCGGCCAGGTTCGGGGTGGCCACGCTGTAGTCTACCCAGTCAAGGGCGTTGTAGAAGTCCTCGCCGACCTGGGCCTTCGACAGGAAGTCGTCGGAGTAGGCCGTGTCCTTGTTGCACATGCCGTAGAAGGACAGCTCCGCGTACTTGCTCTGCGGCTCCGGCTGGCACAGGTAGTCGAGCAGGCGGTAAGCGTTGGCCAGATTGGGCGCGCCCTGAGGGATGACCCAGCTGGCGATGGCGGCCACGGGGCCGTCGGAGGGGTAGGCGAACCCGATGGGCTGGCCCTGCGCCTGCCATGCGAACGCGCGTCCGTCCCAGAACGGGACGGCGGCGACGTCGCCGCGCTGCAGCAGCGTCTGGATGGTGCCGGCGCCGTCGGGGTAGGAGGAGATATTGGGCTTGAGCTGCTCCATCTTCGCGAACGCCCCGTCGATGTCCGCGCCGCCGTCGGTCTGGCTCCAGAAGAACTGCAGGCCGGCGCTGTACGTCAGCGGGCTGATGCCCAGGCTCTTCGAGAACCCGTCGCTCCACAGGTCCGCCCAGCTGGTCGGCGGGGTGGACACCAGGTCGGTGCGGTACGCGATGCCCAGCTGGCCCATGGAGAAGCCGGCGGCGTACAGGTTGTCGTCGACGGTGAAGCGCGTCTTCACGCTGTCGAACAGGTTTGCGAGGTTCGGCACGTGCTCGACGTCCAGGTCCTGCAGCAGGTTGGCGTCGATCGCCTTCTGGATGCTGTCGGGCTGGAGGATCAGCAGGTCGTAGGGGACGTTCTTGCCGTTCGCGGCCTGCAGCTTCGTGAGCCATTCGGCGTCTGCTCCTGAAACCACCTGCACGTCGATGCCCGTTTCGTCGGCGAACGCGTTCAGCGCGGCTTGCTCGATGGACTTCTCCCAGTCGCCGGAGTACACGCCGATGACGACGGAATCGGTTTGCTCGAGGTCGGCCACGGCGGCCGGCGCATCGGCAGTGGAACCCGAGCCCCCGCCTGCGCAGCCGGCAAGCGATCCGCCGGCTAGGGCGGACAGGCCGGCAACGCCCATCAATTGCAGGAAACGGCGGCGGGTGAATAGGTTGTAGCTTGCGTTCGGTGCGGTCATGACGTGCTCCTTGTTGTCTGCGGGTTTTATATCCTAGAAAACCCATAGGGAATTTATGAGTAGAAAGCATACTACGCAGATAGGCTTAACGGGTGTAGAATCTTCGGCACGGGTTTTGGAAATTACCGCAAGCCGGCTATCGCCAAAACCGAACACGCGCGAAACGCGCCGCCGAACGGCCTTGGATGGGAGCATGCATGATGGAAACGCTGTACGAGGAAGCGAAGGCGCTATTGCCGCAGATGAGCGCATGGAGGCGGGAGATCCACCGGTTCCCCGAGCTTGACCTGGCCCTGCCGCGGACAAGCGCCTTCGTGCAAGCGCGCCTTGCCGAGCTGGGCGTTCCGTTCGCCACGCTCGTCGACGGCAACTGCGTCGTGGCGGCCATCGGGCAGGGCTCGCCGTGCATCATGCTGCGCGCCGACATGGACGGCCTGCCTATCCGCGAGGAATCGGGCGAGCCGTTCTCGTCCGAGAACGGCCGCATGCACGCATGCGGTCACGACCTGCATACGGCAAGCCTGCTGGGGGCGGCGAAGCTGCTGAAGGAGCGCGAAGCAGGGCTTCCCGGCACGGTGAAGCTGCTGTTCCAGCCGGGCGAGGAGACGTTCAATGGCGCGCGCGCCGCAATCGCCGAAGGCGTGCTGGAGAACCCGCACGTCGACGCGGCGCTCGGCATGCACGTGGCCAGCCAGGCGCCCGTGGGCACGGTGCTGCACGGCAGCGTGACCATGGCGTCGGTGTTCGGCTTCCGCATCACGGTGACGGGCAAGGGCGGCCACGGTTCCACGCCCGAGAACTGCATCGATCCCATCGTGCCGGCGATCAAGATCCACGAGGCGCTGCAAACCCTGATGGCGCGAGAGAAGTCTTCGTTCGCCGAGGCGGCGCTGACCATCGGCAGGTTCCAGGCGGGCGATGCGGCGAACGTCGTTCCCGAGCAGGCGGTCATGGAGGGGACGCTGCGCGTGTTCGATGCGGCGCAGCGGGCGTTCCTCATCGAGCGCATCCGGCAGATCGTCCCGGCGGTCGCGGCGACGTATCGCGCCACGGGCGAGCTCGAGGTGCTTACGGACGTGCCGTCGCTCGAGAACGACGTTGACCTGGTGCGGGGCTTCCTCGACGCCATCACCGCCGCCGTCCCCGACGCGCGCCCGGTGGGCGGCTTGCACGCGATGGGCTCGGAGGATTTCGCGCTCGTCTCCCAGCGCGTGCCCACCGCCTATTTCATGCTCGGCGCGAAACCGGCGGACGTAGACGTGCCGTTCGGGCACCATACCCCGCAGGTTCGGTTCGCCGAGGAGGAGATGCCCCTGGCGGCGGCGGGGTATGCCGCCTGCGCCCTCTCCTGGCTGGCGGACCGCGCGTAGCGCCTTCGCGCACCGCGCATAGCATCCTCGCGCGCCGCGCATGGCGTCCTCCCACGCTGCCGTCTTCGCATGCCGCTCCCGTGAAGGCCCTTTATCGCCCGCGCCGCACGCGCGTTCGCTGCGCTATACTGGGAAACTGCTCTACTACAACCGATTCATAGAAGGGGAGCGCGCAATGCTAGATCTTAAGTTCGTTCGCGAAAACCAGGAAGCCGTCGCCCAGGCGATGAAGAACCGTCATGCTTCATGGGACGCGTCGCGCTTCTCCGAACTTGACGAAGCCCGTCGTGCCGCCATCACCGAGGAGGAGGCCCTGCAGGCCGAGCGCAACGCCACGTCCAAGAGCATCGGCCAGATGATGGCCGCCGGCGAGAAGGACAAGGCCGAGGCCGCCAAGGAGCGCGTGCGCGAGATCAACGACCAGCTGGCCGCCGTCTCCGCCAAGCGCGAGGCCGCCGACGCCGAGCTGCAGGACATCCTGCTGCGCACGCCGAACATGCCGGCCGACACCACCCCCGTGGGCGACGACGAGAACGACAACCCCGAGGTGCGCCGCTGGGGCACCCCGCGCGACTTCGAGGCCGAGGGCATCCAGATGAAGCCGCACTGGGACTTGGGCGCCGACCTGCACATGCTCGAGCCCGAGCGCGCCGTGAAGCTGGCTGCCAGCCGCTTCGTCCTGCTGCGCGGCCAGGCCGCCCGCCTGGAGCGCGCCATCATCAACTTCATGGCCGATACGCACACCAGCCGCGGCTACACTGAGTGGTGGTGCCCGGCCATGGCCAACGCCAACACGCTGACCGGCACCGGCCAGCTGCCCAAGTTCGAGGACGACCTGTTCAAAACCCGTGAGGGCCTCTACCTGATCCCCACGGCCGAGGTGCAGCTGACCAACATCCACTCCGGCGAGGTGCTTGAGGCCTCCGACCTGCCGCTTCATTACTGCGCTTACACCCCGTGCTTCCGCGAGGAGGCCGGCAGCGCCGGTCGCGACACGCGCGGCCTCATCCGCGTGCACCAGTTCGACAAGGTGGAGATGGTCAAGTACGCCAAGCCCGAGGAAAGCTACGACGAGCTGGAGGCCATGGTCAACGACGCCGAGAACATCCTGCAGCAGCTGGGCCTTCCGTACCGCGTGATCAGCCTGTGCACCGGCGACATCGGATTCTCCGCCGCCAAAACCTACGACCTGGAGGTCTGGCTGCCCAGCTACAACAGCTACAAGGAGATCAGCTCCTGCTCGAACTGCGTCGACTTCCAGGCGCGCCGCGCGAACATCAAGTACCGCGATCCCGAGAACTTCAAGGGTTCGCGCTACGTCCACACGCTGAACGGCTCCGGCCTGGCGGTGGGCCGCACCATGGCCGCCATCATGGAGAACTACCAGCAGGCCGACGGCACCATCAAGGTCCCCGAGGTGCTGGTCCCCTACATGGGCGGCGTCGAGGTCATCGGCGACCAGGCGTAAAGCCGGCGCATGGCCTTCTGAAGGAAAAACTGCACGTAGATAAGGTATTTTGCACGTGGTAACGAAACGAAAGCCACCGAAGCAGAATAACGAACAGGGCACGCCGGGAAAACCGGCGCGCCCTTCCGTTAAGGGCAAGGCGGTCGCCCGTCCCGAAGTGCGCCCCGAGGCGGCTGCGGCGGGGTCGAACGATGCTGCCGCGAACGCGGCGAATCAGGCCGGCGCCCAGGTGGCGGCACCGGGCAAGCCCAAACGGCGCATCGCCATGCCGCAAAGCTCGACGCGTCTGAAGCAGAACCAGGCGGCGAACCAGGCGGCCCCAGCTCAGGCTGGGGAAGCGGGTGCTGCGCAATCCGCGCGGCCTGCGCAGCGCGTCTCGCAGCCTGCGGGGGCTTCTGCCGCGCAACCCGCACAGCCTGCTCGACGGCCGGTCGCGCAACCTGCGGGACCTTCCTCCTCGCAAGCCGCCTCGCAGCCTGCCAGGCCTTCGGTCTCGCAACTGTCCAGGCCTTCCGTGGCGAAACGCGGGACCGGCAAGCCGACGAAGGCGCGCAAGCCGTTGAACGTCCCCTCGGTGCAGCCGGGCGGGGACGGGAATGCCCCGGCGTCTGCGCCCGGGGAATCCGCTGCGCCTGCCGAGCAGGCCTCCGCGGCGGAAGGCAAGGGCGCCGCGCTGAAGCGCCGTCTGAAGCGCTTCTCGGTCGCGAAGGCCGAGAAAACCGCTTCCGACCAGGCGAAGCAGATGGAAGGGGCCGTCTCCGAGGCCGATGCCGAGCAAGCGAAGGACGCCGCCCGCGCCGCCATCGCCGGCGAGGCCGCCAAGCGCAGGCTTGAGCGGCGGCAGCGCATGCTCAAGCGCACCGGGGAAGGCGAAGGCGCCGACGTCGCAGTTCAGGGCGCTGCCGAAGGCGACTCCGCGCAAGGTGGGGAAGCCGGCGAGGGGGTACAGGCCGGCGAAACGGCGCGCAAGCTCCCGTTCAACCTGTCCGAGCTGCACCTGACCTGGCCCATCGTCGCCGTGCTGGTGGCGATCGCCGTGGTGGTGGTCACGGTGGGCTCGTTCTCATGGGGCCGCTGGCTTCGCTATGACGACGCCGCCGACTTCCAAGGCGCGTGGTACGCGAACGGCACAACGTCCCTGGTCACGGTCGATGGCCAGGAGATCCATCTGACCAGCGACGTCGCCTACGGCTACACGCTCGACACCGGGGCGAAGACCATCACGTTCACGTTCGGCGACCTGCAGGGGCAGGGGCGCTACCGCTTCTCGGCCGATCGCAGCGAGCTGGTTATCACCGATGGTGACGGGTTCTCGTTCTGGGGCAACCTGTTCAGCGATATCGGCTGGCAGTTCGGCCAGCTCATCACCGGGTTGCAGGGCAAGGAGGTCCCGCGCGAGGAGGCCGTCGACGGCGTGACGGTGCTCGACCGCACGCCGGGCGAAGGCGCCGTGGCGGCGCCGGCAAGCTCGGCTCCGGCTCAGGACGCCGACGCGTCCTCCGCGGACGACGCGTCGAGCGACGCGGGCACTGGCGAAGCCTCCGATGGCGAAACCGCTGACGGCGATGCTGCCGGCGCGGATGCGACGGGCGATTCCGCCGATGGCTCCAGCGGCTCCGGCTCGCAAGGGTTCACCGGCGCGGTGGCCGAGGGCGGTATCGAGTCGGCGGGCAGCAACGCGGTGACCCTTGAGCAGCTGAAAAACGGGTCGCTGCGATGATGCATGATGGCGCCTGCGCGGGCGGGGACGCTTCGGCGGGCCCCATCCGCGTCGAGCGCATGGAGGTGCGGCGCGGGCACTTGGTGTGCCGGGTGGCGTTCGGCGCCGCGCCGCGCACAACTTCGCCCCAGCTGATGTCACGCGTGCTGGACGTGGTCCCCACGTTGGCGCAGCATGCCTGCGTCAACGAGCGCGGCACCACCTTCGCGGCGGTCATGGACTGCACCCCGCTGCCGCATTTGCTGGAGCATTTGGTGGTTGACCTGCAGGTACGTGCGGAATCGGGGCGGTGGAACACGCTGCCCGGCGTTGCTCCGGAAGCTCCGCCGTCCATGGCGGGCGCAACGCGCGAACGCCCCATCGTGGGCACCAGCGAATGGCTGGACGAGGCGGCGGGCATCGCTCGCATAGACGTGAGCTTCGCCGACGACCTGGTGGCCCTAAGGGCCATGCGGGATTCCGTGGCGTTTCTCAACAAGCTGCTGCGCGGGTAACGCGCAACATACATAGGAAGGAGGCCCGAGATGGGCTTGAAGATAGCGGTGATTGCAGGCGGCGCGTTCGAGGCCGAGCGCTCGCTTGCCGCGGCGAACGACGTGATGGCGGCCCTGAAGGAGGCCGAGCACGAGCCCGAGCTGTTCCAGGCGGATGGCTCCCTCATCGACGACCTGCTGCGCGCGCAGTCCGATGCGGCCATCAGCTGCCTGCGCGGCGGCGACGGCGAATCCGGCGACATCCAGGATGCGCTCTCCGCGATCGGCCTGCCGTGCGTGGGCAGCAGCGCGGCGGTGTGCCGCCTCGCCTACGACAAGGCGGCGCTTTCCGAGGTGCTCCAGGCGTACTATAACCTCACGGAGGACCTGGTTACGGCAACGGTTCCGCAAACGCTGACGTTCTCGCGCCGCGCGTTCGAGCTGTGGGGTATGGAAGCGGCGCTTTCCCAGGTGGAAAGCTGCTTCCCCGACAGCTTCCCGCTGTGCGTGAAGCCCGCGTCCGGCAGCTCCGCCCACGGCGTGTCCCGCGTCGAGGACGCCGAGCAGCTGGCCGAGGCGCTGCGCGAGGCGTTGAAGATCAGCGAGCGCGCGCTCGTGCAGCCGTGGGTCGAGGGCGTGCAGCTGCGCGTGTCCGTCATCGGCACGGGCTGGAACGCCTTTGCTCTGCCTCCGGTGGAGATTGTGGCAAAGGAGGGCTGGTACGACGCCGCAGCGCGACAGGCCGCCGACGCCGTCGAGCTGCACGTTCCCGTGCGCAACGAGTCGCTGTCCCCGAGCGAGGCGGACGCCCAGGCCATCCGCGCCGAAATCGAGCGCGCGGTGCTGGAAACCTATCGCGCCCTTGGCATGCGCGATTGCGGCTGCATCGATCTGATCTGGGACGGCGCGCAGGCCATCATCCTGGAAGCCGTGGCGAACCCGTGCTTCTCCGCTGAGGCCCCGTTCGCGCAGGCGGCCAAGGCCGCGGGCCTGACGTTGCCCAACCTTCTCAACGAGCTGGTCGAAAGCGCGCTGGACGCGTAAATCGGCAGATAGTGGGGGCCTTTCGGGCCCCCGAGCTTTATCCGGGCCCTTCGCAATCTAACAAGAAGGCAACCTTTTTCTGCAGGTATTGGAAAGTCGGCGAGTCCTTGTTGGCTTGCTCGTATAATGGCAGCACAGATGATCGTCCCGCATATTTAGGAGGCCGTGATGAGCAACAAACTTGGTATCTTTCTCGCAGGTGGAGCCGTTGGTGCCGTGGCGGCTTTGCTGTGCGCTCCCCGTACGGGTCAGGAAGCCCGCACCATGGTGGCCGAAAAGGTGAACGAGGCCTGGGGCCAGGCGCAGAACATCAGCGCCGACGCCGGCGTGAACGCCCAGCAGGTGTACCAGAGCGCCGCAGCCCGTGGCCAGGAGGTCGTCTCCTCCGTGCAGGCCAAGGGCCAGGAAGTGGCCGGTCAGGCCGCTGCCCGCGTGCAGGAGGTGGCCAGCAACCTGAAGCCGTCCTTCACCCAGGACAACGACGAGCTGCGCGACAAGATCGAGGCGGCGCGCCAGCGCATCGCTTCCCAGGTGGCCAAGAACGCCGAGGAAACCGGCCAGGTGGCCGAGGAGGTCGTCGAGGCCGTGGCCGAGGCCGTCGAGCCCGCTGCGGAAGCGGTCGCCGAGGCAGCTGAGCAGGCTGAGGAGCCGAAGGCTGAATAGCATCCTATTCCAATCGTGATACCGAAGCGGCGTGTCCGGCCCTAGGCAGGTTTCGGCGCGCCGCTTCCTGCTGTATAAGGGGATTTCCATGGCAAGCAAACTCATCACCACCCACGAGCTGACCGGCACGCGCGTGCTGGGCGGCAAGAAGGGCACGAAGCGTATCGGCAAGATCCGCCGTTTCGTGTTCCACCCGAAGGAGAAACGCGTCATCGGCTTCGTGGTGAAGCGTCCCGACCTGCTATGGATGTTCCATCGCGCCGACGTGTTCGTCCCCATCGACGGCTACGACCTGGTGGACGGCCGCGTCATCATCCGCCCCGATACCGCCGCAAGCGGCAAGGCCTACTGCAAGAAAGAAGGCTTGAACTGGGAAGACTGCGTGCTGTGGGTGGGCCTTCCCGTCATGAGCGAGGACGGCGAGTCCTACGGCATCGTGGGCAACGTCACGTTCAACCGCCTCACGGGCACGGTGGATTGCTTCGAAACCGATAACGGCGCAACGTCGAACGCCCTGCTGGGCAAGCGCACCATCCCCGCCGACATGGTGCGCGGCTTCAAGCGCGGCATGGGCGCCGCATTGGCCAACATGGGCGCCGAGGGCATGGAGGGCGAAGAGGTGCAGCTTGGCGCCATGCTCGTCTCTTCCCAGGTGGCCGAGCTGAACAGCGAAGGCGGCGTGGCCGAGAAGGCCGGCGCCGCCACCGCCGTCGCCGTCGACAAGGTGCAAACCACCGTCGACAAGGCGAAACCCGTGGTCAGCAAGG
The DNA here is from genome assembly GCA_934661765.1 of uncultured Senegalimassilia sp. The sequence continues at coordinate 16,765 of CAKUJT010000013.1, read as the reverse complement.
CCGCCGCGGCAACCGGCGAGGCGGTCAACAAGGGCGCGTACGCCACGGGCAAGCAGATCAGCAAGTCCAAGCACATGTTCCAGGATTTCAAGGCGGAGTACGACAAGGCCGTGGCCCCGTCGGACGGGCAGAAGAAGGCCGCTTCCGCAAGCAAGGCAGCTTCTTCGAGCAAGGCCTCGAGTGCCAAGAAGAAGGTGGCCCCGAAAAAGAAGAACATGTTCGCCGCATTCAAAGACGAGTACGACAAGGCACGAAACGGCGACTAAGCCGGGAAGCGAAGTGGGCTAATTGAAGCGCAAGGAAGCAAGGGCGCAATCGAACACTCGCAAAAGGGGCGCCGTCAAGCGCAAGAACAAGGCGGCCCATAAGAAGAAGCGCGAGCAAAGGCAGCATCAGGGCCTTCGCGAGCGCGCGCACGAGCGCAAGGAAGAGCTGCAACAGAAGGCCAACGAGGAAACGCAGGTGCGCGGCAGGCCCGTACGCCGCGGCGATATCTTCAAGATTGTGGGCCTGGCGGCGTTTATCGGCATCGTAAGCCTGGTCAGCTGGCTGGTGTGGCCCTACATCCACATGATGTTCGAGCCCGGCGGCATCGACCAGGTCATCGACAGCGTGCGCAACGCCGGCCCCATGGGCTTCCTTATCCTGCTGGCGCTGCAGTTCCTGCAGATCGTGGTGGCGTTCATCCCCGGCGAGGCCACGCAGATGGCCGCCGGCATGCTCTACGGTCCTTGGGTCGGCAGTCTGGTCATCTTGTTGGGCAGCATCCTGTCGAGCGCGTTCGTGTTCATGGTGGTGCACCGCTTGGGCGCGCCGTTCGTGAAGGATATGGTGTCCGAGAAGTGGATGGATAAGTTCGATCGCTTTGAGCGGTCCGGCAAGCTGGAGCTCATCGTGTTCGTGCTGTTCCTCATCCCCGGTATGCCGAAGGACATCTTCACGTACCTGGTGCCGTTGACCGACATGCGCATGCGCACGTTCCTGCTGTTGTCCAACATCGGCCGCATCCCGGGCATCTTGGTGTCCACGTACGCGGCAAGCGGCCTGGTCGACGGGAACGTGTGGCAGAGCATCGTCATACTCGGGGTGCTCGCCGTGGTCGCGGTGGTGTGCGTGATTTTCCGCGAGCAGCTGATGGGTGTGGTCGAGAAGTTGGGGAAGAAAAGGTAAGGGAAACGCTATGGATCCGATGAACGAACGCAGCGCAGCCGACGAGCTGGCCGCCGCCGAGGCGGAGCTGAAGGCCGCACAGGAACGTCTTGATGCCGCGCGTTTGCGCATGGCGTCCGAACAGCCGCAGGCAGCGCCTGCTGCCCCGCAAGGGACCCAGCCTCAGCCGCAGCCGTACGCGCAAGCGCAGCAGGTGTCGTATGCTGCTCAGCCGGCTCAGCCGGCGTCGTTTGGCTCGCAACCGCAGCCTCAGCAGCCGACTCAGCCGGCAGCCGCTTGGCAGCCCGATGCGCAACAGGCGCAGGGCCAGCCCTATGCCACGCAGTCTGGCGTCCAGCAGCCGGCTCAGTCGTACGCCGCGCCGCAGCAAGGGTCGCCGTACGCACAACCTCAGCCGCAAGCGCAGGCGGCCCAGCAGCCGTATGGCGCGCAGCCGGGCTACGGGTCCGTGCCGCCGCAGAACCCGTACGGCCAGCAGACGCAATACGGGTATCAGCAGCCCTACGCCGCGCCCGCGGTTGGCGAAAAGGACCATGTGGCTGCAGGCTTGCTCGCGCTGTTCTTGGGCTGGCTCGGCGTGCACAAGTTCTACCTGGGCTACAACACCTCGGGCTTCATCATGCTGGGCACGTCCATCCTGGGCGGCATCCTCACGCTGTCGGTGGCGTCGTGGGCCATCTGGGTCATCGCCATCGTCGAGGGCATCTTCTATCTCTCGAAGTCCCAAACCGAGTTCGAGCAGATGTACGTGATAAACAAACGAGAATGGTTCTAACTGTTCCGCTTGCCTGCCGGCAAGCGGATTGACTCGACGCTGCAGGGCCCCTCGCTGATTTTGCTGGCGTCCCGGATGTTTTTACTTTCTATCCCCGGAGGCTTTGCTTTCTGTCTCTGAGTTTGTTGGGGGAGGGCCTATGCCGGGCATCCCTGCGCCTGGCGTCCTCAGCGGTGGGAAAGCTCCGGCGAGTGGCCGCTTGCCGAGCTGGTCGCGGCTTTTTTCGGTGGATAGGCGCGGCGGGGTTGCCGCTTCGTTAAAATGAACCCAGACATGCGGCGCGTGCTGCGCCGTTTTTCTTGGAACTTGCATCCTATAAGGAGGAACATCATGCCCAAGATCACTCGCGACCAGGTGAAGGTACCTGCCGACGTCCTGGCAGACGTCCGCGAGACGTACGTCGACAACTACATGAAGGCAACCCGTGGCACGGGCCGCCTCATGCTGTTCGCGTGCGACCAGAAGGTTGAGCACCTGAACAAGGACTTCTATGGCGAGGGCATCGACATCGCCGATGCCGAACCGGAGCACCTCTTCAAGATCGGCGATCAGGGCGTGTGCGGCGTTTTGGCTGGCCAGCGTGGTCTTATCGCGCAGTATGCCGCCGATTACCCCAACATCAACTACCTGGTGAAGATGAACTCCAAGACCAACCTGGTCAAGACCGCCCAGGAAGATCCGTACAGCCCGCAGCTGTATGACCTGGAGGCCGTGCTCGCCATGCGCGAGAACGGCGTGAACATCGTGGGCCTGGGCTACACCATCTACCTGGGCAGCGAGTACGAGTCCACCATGCTGGCCGAGGCCGGCGAGCTCATCGCCGCCGCTCATGCCAACGGCCTGCTGGTCGTGCTGTGGATCTACCCGCGCGGCAAGGCCGTCACGGCTGAGAAGGACCCGGACCTGATCGCGGGCGCCGCCGGCGTCGCGCTGTGCCTGGGCGCCGACTTCGTGAAGGTCAACCCGCCCAAGCCCGAGGGCGACGACAAGCGCACGGCCGCCGAGGCCCTGAAGGTCGCTTCCATGGCCGCGGGCCGCACGGGCCTGGTTTGCGCCGGCGGTTCCACCGTTGACGCCGAGACGTTCCTGACCCAGCTGCACGACCAGATCCATGTGGGCGGCGCCGACGGCAACGCCACCGGCCGCAACATCCACCAGCGCAGCCTGGACGAGGCCGTTCGTCTGACGAAGGCCATCAGCGCCATCACGCTGGCCGACTACACCGTTGCCGACGCCCTGAAGGTGTTCAACGGCGAGGCCGACTTCGCCTGGGAGGACTAGTATCCCCGCCTGATCGAAGGCAAAACCGAAACGTTGCCGCAAGCGCCTAGCCATAACGGCAAAGCTTGCAGGTAGACGGGTCGTCAGGCCCCGACAACGCAGCAGCATCAAGCGCCCGGAGGGTTCGCCTCCCGGGCGCTTTTGCGTTCACCTGGTTTTGTGCATATGCGCAAAACCATATGGTTTTCGATGTTAGCCATGAGTACTATTCACCGGTATTTTGGAAAATGTGTACATTTTCAGTCTCCAAAATCCTACTAAAGCACTACAATGGCAACGCACGCAAGACGCGGAGCTAGGCAAGATGCTGAAGGAGTTTGCGGGTTTTTGAGCGATCGAACGGCTATTCACACAGGTGTCGTAGGCACCGACCATCCAGTCGAACAGACGGATGCATCGGGAAAAACCAGGCGTGAGGCGGAGGAACAGGCCGCCGTGCGCGTTGGAGAGCCAGCCCTTCGGTCCGAGGAGCGACCCTCCCGGGCAAAGGACGAAAAACACTTGGTGCTGAAGCGTATTCTCGCTGCACACGAGCAATGGTTCGATGTGCGACGGGGATACGAGTACGCCGGCCGCACCTTCCCCGGGTATGCCGAGTTCCATTCCTATGGCGAAAAGTACGTGCTGGTCAAAAGCGCGAAGCTGTGGGAAGTCGACACGCATGAGTATCTGTTCTTCGTCCTCGTCGATGCCTTGGACGAAACTCAGGTGCGCGATCTTGTGTCGTTCATGGAACATGATGGGCTCAAAAAGGTGGTTCCCAAGCCGAACCACATGTCCTCGGCCATATCCCTGGTGATCGTTGCGGATTCCTGCACCCAGGAAGCGGCGAAGGCGGTGCGCAAAACGCGCTTCCGCAAGAACTTCGCCCTGGGCATCCGTGGCTGGGCCGACCTTCGGGTGGCCGTCGCCGACCTCTCCGCGAACCGCGTGATAACGAATGCGGCGGGCAAGCAGCTGAAAACCACGTTGGAGGCGAACCTGCTGCCGCGTTCCTAACATCGGAAACGCAAAACAGAAGAGGGCTCCATGAACGCATTGCTCATCCTCCTTGTTGCTGCGGTCATCCTGGTCATCGGCTATGTCTGCTATGGCGGTTGGCTGGCGAAGCAATGGGGGGTCGATCCTAAGAATCCGACTCCGGCACACGAACTGGAAGACGGCGTGGACTACGTTCCCGCGCCGCCGTATGTGGTGCTGGGTCATCATTTCTCGTCCATCGCCGGCGCCGGTCCCATCAACGGCCCCATCCAGGCGGCCGTGTTCGGCTGGGTGCCCGTGCTGCTGTGGGTGCTCATCGGCGGCATCTTCTTCGGCGCCATGCACGACTTCGGCAGCTTGTTCGCGTCGCTGCGCCATAAGGGCCAGACGTTGGCCGTCGTGGTAGCGGAGAACATCGACAACACGGCGAAGAAGCTGTTCTGCATCTTCGCGTACCTGACGTTGCTGCTGGTGGTGGCCGCATTCGCTTCCATCGTGGCGAACACGTTCGTCGTGGTGCCCGACCTGGACGGCACGAAGGCCGCCACGAACCTGGCCAACCAGCAGACGGCCATGATCTCGGTGATCTTCATCGGCGTCGCCGTCGTCTACGGCATCCTCACGCGCGGCCGCAACATCCCCGGCCCGGTGAACATCGCCTCCGCCATCGTGCTGATCGTCATCATGGTGGCCATCGGCTACAACCTGCCGCTCATGGGCATCTCCCTGTCGCTGGATTACAACACGTGGATGATCATCCTGGGCGTGTACATCCTGATCGCGTCGGTCGCCCCCGTGTGGATCCTGCTGCAGCCTCGCGACTACCTGTCCAGCTACCTGCTGTACGGCATGATCTTGTTGGCCGTCATCGGCATCGTGGGCGCATCCCTCACGGGCGCTGCCTCGAACCTGCAGATCCCCGCGTTCACCGGCTTCGTCGCCACGAACGCCGCGTTCGACGCCTCCACGGGCCAGGCCCTCGTCGACCAGGCCGGCAAGGCCATCACGAACAAGGCCGCCGCTTCGGGCTTCCTGTTCCCGGCGCTGTTCATCACCATCGCCTGCGGCGCCATCTCCGGTTTCCACAGCCTGGTCGCCTCCGGCACCACGTCCAAGCAGCTGGATAGGGAAGCGGAAGCGCAGCCCATCGGCTACGGCGGCATGCTCATCGAGTGCCTGCTGGCCGTCATCTCGCTGTGCGCCGTCGGCTTCGTGTGGAGCAAGTACGCCGCGGGCGGCTACGCCTCCCCGACCGCCGTCTTCGCCGACGGCCTGTCCCAGATGCTCGCATGCATCCCCGGCCTGGCCAACGTGCAGGGCTTGGCATATGCGCTGCTTATCTTGGCTGTTTCCGCGTTCTGCCTGACCTCGCTCGACACCGCCACCCGTCTGGCACGCTACATGTTCCAGGAGCTGTGGACCCCCGTCGACGCGAACCGCGAGGACCTGACGGGCGTGCGCAAGGCCATGACGAATCCTTACGTCGCCACCATCATCACCGTGGTCATCGGCGTGTTCCTGGGCATGACCGGCTACACCATCATCTGGCCGCTGTTCGGCGCCGCCAACCAGCTGCTGGCCGCCCTGGCGCTGCTGGCCGTGTGCGCATGGCTGGGCAACGCGGGCCGCAACAACAAGATGTTCTTCGTGCCCATGGGCTTCATGCTGGCCGCCACGCTGACCTCGCTGGGCATCACGTTCTACCAGAAGACCCTGCTCATCATGAAGGGCGGCGACATCTTCGCCCCCGCCGTGCAGGCGCTGCTTGCCGTGCTGCTGTTCGTGCTGGCCGTGGTGCTGGCCGTCAAGGGCGTGAAGACCATCGTGGCCACCGCCAAGCGCAACGCCGCATAAGCTGCTGTTTCGCTAAAGGGAAGGCTGCGTGATTCTGCGCCTTCTGAGACTGGAAACCCCGTCGCAACTTCGGTTGCGGCGGGGTTTTCGCGTGCTATGGGGCGTCTGCGCCGTACGGGGTGAGTGGGGCTGCCCGCGGCGGGGAAGAGGGCGCACGGTTTCGCGAGGTTTTGCAGGCTGCCTGTGCAGCCTTCTTGCGGTGGTGGCGCGGGCGAAGGGGCGGGTGCGGAGACGTGGCTGGGCGAGAGGCGTTACTCCCAGAACAGTTTCGTGAGGCCGACGCGGGATTGCGTGCCGGTTTTCTAGTAGAGCGAAGTTAGGTGCCGCTGGAGCACGCGCAGGGAGATGCCCATGTCCGTGGCCACATGCTTGAGCGGGCGCTCGTCGGCGGTGACGGCGGCAAGTACCTCGGTCTCGCGCGGCGTGAGCGAGAAGCGGCTGGCGAAATCCTTAAGGCGTGCCTCGGGGTCGATAGCTGCATCGTCCGCGGAAGGCGCGGCGTCGGGTGCTGCGTGTTGCGCGGCTTCCGATGTATGCTCGGCGACTGCCGGCTGAGCAGGCGCTTCGCCATTGGGGCCGGGCGCAGCATCGCTGGCGGCAGGCATGCGCTCACCGGCTGTCGCTTGGCCAGGCGCGGCGTTGCCAGCGGAGCCGGACGTGTCGGCTTGCTGCCCGGCACGTCCTCCGGTTTCGTCACCCCTCGGGCGCGGGTGCAGATCCAGCATGCCGGCGGCGAAGAGCAGTGCGTTGATGCCGATGATCAGGGGAATCAGCAGTACGACCACGGCTACGGGGCTCGTCAAATCGATCACCAGCAGCGCGGGTGCGCCGATCGCGATGGCGGTCACGTTGTTGAGCGCCCGCCCCATGCTGCACCACAGGTCGGGGGCGCGCAGGAACTGTGCGATCCAGACGAACACTGCGGTATAGAACGTCATGAACACGCCCGAGCCCAGGAAGTAGACGACTTCCCCGACAACGTACGGCCCGCCTGCCTCCACTCCGAGCATCGCGCCGACCGAGAGCAGCATCATCCAGAACATGGTGATTCCCAGGTAACGCGCCCGGTGCAGGTCGAACAGCACGCCGCCGGCGAAGCCTCCGACTGCCATCAGAATGCGCGGCGTGATGTCGGTATATTGGCTGGTCCGGGGCGAGCCAATGTCCATAAAAGTGTAGAGCGTGTTGAACAGCACGGAGAACAACAGCACCAGCGCGAAGATCACGATGACGGCGGTACGAGGGGTCATATGATCGAGGCGCCATCCGGCGAATTTGCTGCTTTCGAGGTGGCCGCCTTTGCGCTGTTCCCGTCGCGCGGAAAAGTCTGCGAGCGCGGATCGGGGCGGCCATATGCGCGCGTTGATCACGCCGAGGGCGATGATGCTCGCGGAAAGCACGACAGCTTCGACTAGGTGATTCGAAGTGAGCTCGAGCAGGGGGATTTGCGCGAGCACGCCGAGCGCGTGGCTGCCGCCGATCAACGTTGCGAACCGCGCGATGCTGCGCGACCTCACGCACGTTGCCCAGTACACGGTGGCGCCGGCAAGCCCGATAAGGAAGAACCCGACCGCGCCCGTGCATGCGATCACCAGCGGCGACGACGCGAAAACGACGCCGACAAGGGATGCGACCCCAAGGACGGTGACGGCCCCCATGAACGCCGGTCGGCCTTTTTCGCGGACAAGGCGGTTTTTCAGAGGGAAGGCCAGCAGGCCCAGGGTGCTGGCACCTTGGATGGGGAACTGCGAGAGGAAGGGGCCATGCCCTCCGGGTTGAGCTAGGTTGGCTTGGAAGAACAGCGTCGACTCAAGGAACACGAAGAAGAACAACGCAAGTGCGCAAAACAGCAGCCTATTTTCGCGTTTCGCGTTGTCCATCGCACCCCTCCTTCCAGGCGTGTCCGTGCCCCCTAAACCTATTGTATCCCGTGTTGCGTTACCTTCGTTTTTCAATTTCTCCCAGATGGCTAACTTTGGCCGCGAGTTCTTGGGAAGCGTCCGCGGCTTGGCCGCATTGTCAACGGGGGTCGTTTATACGACCCCCTGACGCCCGTTCGCCCACCTGCGAAAACGGAATATCGGGGTCGTACGTTCGCATATACGGCGTGGTTCCCTGTACCCCCATTAGCAATGATGTTATCAGGAGGTGCAGTGGCTTGATGCCGGCTGCGCCGCTGGTGCGATGCGCGGTTTCGGGCTGTGCGCGCGTTCGACGATTGGCGGGGAAATGCCGACGTCGGCGGGCGCCATGGCATGGGGAGAACCGTGCGGGAAGGAGCGGGCCCGTGAAGACGTCAGGGTACCGGAAGAGCCCGAGCGCGCGCATATGCAAGCGCATGGGGATATGGAAGGCCGCGATGCGGTGGAAGGAGGCGAGGACATGAAATCGACGAAGCGTTTCAAGGCAGCGTTAGCCGCCGTGCTGGTGCTTGCGTTGTCGCCGCTGTTCGGCGGCGCGGCGTTTGCGGAAGACTCGTCGGCGACAACGTACAGCGGCAACAAGACCGTTGTCACGGACCTCTCGACCATTTGGGATTGGCAGGGGCTTATCGAGAATGACACGTCGAGCGTCGGACGCATCTGGACCGACAAGACCGTGTCGGACAATGAGATCAGCAAGAACGGCGTCACCGTATCCAAGGAGAATGGTGCGGACTTCCTGACCGCGCTCACGGCGTTGTCGTCCACCTCTAACCTGTCCAATACGGCGACCACGCCGCTTGACATCGTGCTGGTGCTCGATGCCTCCGGGTCTATGGACAGTGCCATGGGCAGCGGCGACACGACGAAGCGCATCGCCGCGCTCAAGAGCGCGGCGAACTCGTTCATTGATGAGATCGCCAAGCAGAATGCGACGGTCAAGGACGAGGTCAAGCAGCACCAGGTCGCTATCGTGAAGTTCTCCGGGAACAAGACCGACAAAGTCGGCAACGACATGTATTGGAGCGACGGGTATCAGTACAACTACAGCCAGGTGATGAAGGCGCTGGCTCCGTGCACCAATGACACGAAAAGCGCCTTCTCTTCCCAGGTGAACGCCATCCAGCCCGCCGGTGCAACGAATGCCGCCGCGGGTTTGGAGCTTGCGAAGGGTCAGACCTCCAAACGTACCGATGCCAAGAAGATTGTCATCTTCTTCACCGATGGCACGCCGACGAAGTATAGCGACTTCTCTCCAGATGTCGCCTCGAGCGCCGTTGGAAGCGCTAAGAAAATGAAGGATGCGGGTGCTGCGGTGTACTCCATCGGCATCTTCCAGGGCGCCGATCCGGCAAAGTATCCCGATGGGCAGGGCGTTTCCAATGAGAACAAGTTCATGCACGCCGTGTCGAGCAACTACCCGTCTGCGACGTATACGGAGACACGGGATGGGTATAACTGGAACTTCGGCGATCGTGCGAAGGGCTCCGATGGCAAAGACGCCACGTTCTACAAGAGCGCGACCAACGCCGATGAGCTGAAGCACGTGTTCGACGACATCTCCAAGGAGATCTCGAAGGGCTCCGGCTATCCCACGGAGACAAGCGAAGGCTACGAGAGCAGGACCGGCTATATCACCTTCGATGATCAGCTGGGCGATTACATGCAGGTCACCGACCTGTCCAAGCTTGTGTACGACGGAACGGTGTACGGCTGCAAGTCCAAGACCACGGACGGGAACGTCGACACGTACCATTTCAGCGGCGACGTGCATTCCGGTCTGGCCGCTGCCGACCTGAAGGACGTCGTGATCACCGTCACGCGTTCGGACGATGATCCTGCGGTGGGCGATAAGGTGCAGGTGAAGGTACCTGCGTCCTTGATCCCGCTGCGCAACTTCGCCATTGACCTGGCGAAGGACACCATGAGCGTCTCGAACACCACGCCGATTTCGGTGTTGTACTCCTCCGGTGTGAAGCCGGCGGCGCTCGATTTGCTGGAGAACCCCAATGACGCCATGAAGGCGTATATGGCGAATAACACCGACCGCGCAACGGGCAAGGTGAACTTCTACGCCAACAAGTGGACTGGCAAGGAAACGGGCGACGCGGTCGCCACGTTCCAGCCGGCAACGGGCAATAGCTACTATTACTTCACGCAGGACACGCCCATCTACACCGATGAGGCATGCACCACGCCTGCGAAGTCGGTAGTGAAAGGCTCTACCTACTACTACAAGCACGACTACTATGCCATGGAGAACGGTAAGCCCGTTGCGAAGACCGAGCATGTGTCCTTCCCCGGCGATGCCGCTGAGCAAGCTGAGGGCGTTATCGCCAAGGATTCCAAGGGTGCCTGCTACTTCAAGTCCGGCGCGCCGCGTTTGACCTACATCAATGAACTGCACAAGGTCAAGGAAGAGAACCGCACGGCAACAGCTGCGGACGTGCTGAACCCGAAGTGGAGCGGCACCGAGCAATCCTCCGCGCAAACGCTGATCAAGGCCTATCTGGGCAATAACGGCAAGCTGAGCATGGATGTGCCCGGCACGCTGACGGTGACGAAGCAGCTGAAGCTGCCCGATGGGTACAACGCGGCTGATTTCGCGAACGAGAAGTTCGAGTTCACCATCGCCATGCAGGATGCCGTCGGCAAAAATTTCAACGCCGTGGTGAAGAACGCGAACGGCGAGCAGCAGGGCGATAAGTTCGTGCTGGCATTCGGCCAGGACGGCCAGGCGAAGCATTCTCTGAAGCCGGGCGAGACCCTGTACGTGTACGGGCTTTCCGCGGGCTGGGACTATAAGGTAAGCGAGACGCCGCGCGATGGCTTCACAGCAGAGGCCGCCGGTGCAGAAGGCAAGATCGCTGCCGGCGAGACGAGTGCGGCAACGTATACGAACACGTACGCCGCATCCGGCAAGCTGGATGGCCTCGAGGGCGAGAAGGTGCTGAAAGGTCGCGATTGGCTGGCCGATACGTTCGTGTTCATCCTGAAGGACGCCGATACGTCCGTTGAGGCGCCGATGCCGCCGACCAACACTCTGGGCGACAGCAAGGGCGAGACGAGTGTTACGGTAACGAGCAAAGACGCCAAGGATGGCGTTCCGGTGAGCTTCCATTTCAAGAACATCGACTATACGAAGCCGGGCACGTACGCGTACCAGATTTGGGAATCCGAGGAGCTTAGTCAACTGAGGTCCGGCGTGAGCGCATCTCAGGCGTTATACCAGGTCGTCGTGACGGTAACCGATGAGAACCATAACGGCACGCTGACGGTGAAGTCCAAGATGACGAAGCTGGCAGGCGATGATGGCGTGAAATACGAGAAGCCGCAGCTCATCGAGAACGATACGGCGTCGTTCGTGAACGAGTACAATCACAAGGAGGTGAAGTGGACTCCCAGCGGCGCGAAGACGTATATGGATTTGACGGGTGAGAACCCGCTTAAGTCGGACATGTTCCACGTGATTGCCTGCACGAACAACGCTAAGGCGCCGTTGCCCGAGGGCGAAGGAGTGACGCGTGTCGATCGCGGCGAGTGGCGCGGCGTTCTGACCACGGTCGAGGCGGGCGGCGGCATCGCGTGGCCGTCGGCGACGTTCACGTTTAACGATATTCCTTCCGGGAAGGACGAGACGACCTTCGAATACAAGATCGTCGAGGTGGTCAAGGTTGGCGATACGTGGCGCGCCGTGAAGGACGTCCTTGCGGACAAGACCTTCGATCCGGCTGGCATGGAATACGACCAGACGGTATGGACCGCGAAGGTGACCATCAAGGATGTTGCCGGCACGCTTGAATTGAGCGCCAAGTACTACAAGAACGATAGCGAAGAGCCGATTGCCGGCAGCATGTTCGGCTTCGATAACTCGTACAAACCCGTCCCCGCCGAGCTCAAGGGCGACACGGCGATTAGCGGCACCAAGGTGCTGACCGGCCGTGATATGGCGGAAGGCGAGAAGTTCGGCTTCAAGCTGAGCGCGGCCGATGAGGCTACGCAGAATGCCAAGGCCGCCGGCAACATCGTCGTCTCGCAGGGCGCCGACGAAGCTGTGGTGAGCGGTGTGAAGGCGGGCGTTGAGACCACGTTCTCCTTTGGCGAGATGACGTTCAAGAAGCCCGGTACGTATTCGTTCGCGGTGCAGGAGGATAAGTATTGCGGCAAGGATCTTGACGAACCGGGCGCCGCAACCGGCGGCATCGTGTTCGACCGTCACGTCCATAAGGTTACGGTCAAGGTAACCGATAACCACAGCGGCAAGCTGGTCGCCGAGGTGAGCTATGACAACGGGCCGGCGAACTTCGTGAACAACTACGAGCAGAATGTGCAGTTCTCCGGCATCACCGTACAGAAGACGCTGAACGGCCGTGACACGGCAGCCGATGAGTTCTCCTTCAGTATCCATGGCGTGGACAAGGAAGGCGCGGTTGCCGCCGCCGAGGCTGAAGCCCGCTTGGCGGATACCGACCGTAGCTTCACCAACGCTGCGCGCGCCGATGGCGTTGCGTGCGATATGGCGAAGATGAACGGTGTCACGTTCACGCAGGCTGATATCGGCAAGACGTTCGCGTACGAAGTGCGCGAGGTCGTGCCCGCCGCGGCAGACGCCAAGCCCGGCGTCTCCTACGACGACAGCGTGCATACGCTCGAGATCACGGTGGGTATGAGCGGCGATGCCGACAAGCATCTGACGCTGGCCACCAAGCTGGATGGGGAGGTTGTCGATCCCGCAATCGTGAAGTTCGTGAACGGCTATCAGGCAACTCCGACCAGCTACGACACCGCTACCGCTGGCCTGAACAAGGTACTTGAGGGCCGCGATTGGATCGATTCCGATGAGTTCACGTTCGAGCTGAAGGCGCTCGATGGCGGCCCGCTGCCCAAGGATGCCGCGGGCAACGATGTGACCAGCGTGACGGTGACCAAGACGAACGCGGAGAGCTTCGGATTCGGAACGATCACGTTCACGTCCGACATGGTGAAGGCCGAGCCCGACCATAAGCGCACGTTCACCTACGAGGTGCGCGAGGTCGTGCCCGCCGACGGCCATAAGCTGCCGGGCATCCAGTACGACGACAACGTGGCCACCATCAAGGTGACGGTGTCCGACGATGGCTCCGGTCTGCTCAAGGCTTCTGCGGTCGCGGAGAACACCAGGTTCGTGAATCGCTACGCCGCTGAAATCGATTACACGGCGGTGGGCGGTCTGAACGTGGCCAAGACCCTGACCGGCCGCGATATGGCCGAGGGTCAGTTCACGATCAAGGTGACCCCTGGCGACGAGGCGTCGGCGTACGCGCTGGGTCTGCCGCTGGAAGGCGCCGAGATCGCTATGCCCGCAGCGGCTGATGGCGTGCAAGCCGTGAAATCCGCGCTGGGCGAGCAGCACGTGGTGCTGCGCCAGAGCGACGTGGGCAAGACGTACACCTATAAGGTGGTCGAGGTGGTAGGCGAAAAGGTTAACGGCTACACCTACGACACGACGGAGTACACGGTAACGGTGACGGTCGAGGACAACCCGGAGCAGGCCGCGTTGACGGTCAAGACCGTGGTGGCCGGCGGGCCTGAGGGCACCAAGACGTACGTGTACGGCGCAGATCCGTCTGCTGCCGGCACGGGCCACGCAGTGGTTCCCTTCGCCAACGCGTATGCCGCCTCCACCGATAACCCGGGCGGTACGGCAGCTCAGGTGACGGCGACCAAGGCGCTCACGGGACGTCCGCTTTCCGCCGGCGAGTTCACCTTCGCGGTGAAGTATGCAGCGGGCGGGGACGACCTGCGGACGGCTAAGAACGCGGCCGATGGCACCGTGACGTTCGATGCCCTGCATTACACCACCGAGATGCTTGAGGGCCTGGTGAAGGACGGCAACGCCTCCAAGACCTCCGACAAGGGCGTCACCTCGTGGATGGTGAGCTACCTGGCTTACGAGAAGACCGACGGCCTGGCCGACCAGGGCATCACGGCACAGACGCAGCCGATCCCGTTCACGGTGACGGTCGTCGATAACGGCGACGGCTCGCTTACGGCAACGGCGAACCTGGACAAGGGCCTGAAGTTCGAGAACACGTACTCCACGGGCGATCCGGTGCAGGTGGGCCTGACCGGTATGAAGATGCTGCAGGCGGCACCCGGGCTTGAACCGGCCTCCATCGAGGGCAAGTTCACCTTCACGGTGACCTCCGACGATGCGGCCGCCCCCATGCCCGAGCGCACCACCGCCAATAACGTGGCGAACGGCAGCGTGGACTTCGGCACCATCGAGTTCACGTTGGACGACCTCAACCGCGCCCTGGGCGTGAACGACCAGACGGCCGCCGCGGATGCCGGTAAGGCCGAAGCGGATGCCGCGAAGGCCGCTGATCAGGCTGCAGCACCGGCTAAGGAAACCGATGCCGATGCCGCGAAGGCCGCCGATGCCGATGCATCGAAGGCTGCCGCAGACGCCGACAAGGCCGCCGCGGATGCGGATAACGCTTCCGCCCAGGCAGCCGACGACGGCGACAAGCCCGCCGCTGACCAGGGCGACAAGCCCGCAGCAAGCGACGGGCAGGGTGCGGGTGCCGTGGCGGCTCCCGATACCGACAACGGCGCGGTTGACGTGGTCGCTCCCGGCAACCAGCCGGCCGACCAGCCGGCGAACCCGGAGCCCGAGTCCGGCAAGCCCCGTTCCCACGTGTTCACCTATAAGGTGACGGAGAGCGGTTCCGTGCCCGGCGTGACCAACGACGCCGCGGCGACCAAGACGGTCAGCTTCAAGGTGACCGATGACGGCAACGGCAAGCTGACGGTCGAGCGCCTGGGCGATGCGGCTAACCCGGCGTTTGCCTTCACCAACACCTACACGGTGGGGCCTGCTAACTCCAGCGTGACCGATCAGGTGACGGTGACCAAGACGCTGACGGGCCGCGATATGGCCGCCGGCGAGTTCGCGTTCGAGCTGCTCGAGCGCGGAGATGTGGTAGCGACCGGAACTAACGCCGCCGACGGCAGCGTGGCGCTGAGCCCGGTGGAGTACACGAAGCCCGGCACGCATCGCTACACGTTGCACGAGGTCGGGGGCGGCACCGTCGCCAACGGCGTGACCTACGACGGCGCGACGTACACCGTGGTCACCACGGTGAAGGACAACGGCGACGGCACGCTCGGCGTGACCCATGCGCTGGAAGGCGCGGGCGAGGCGACCTTCGCCAACACCTACCAGGCAGCGCCCACGACCGTGACCATCGGCGCCTCCAAGACGCTGGTGGGCAAGAACCTTCAGGACGGGCAGTTCACGTTCGTGCTGACCGCGGCCGACGGCACCGAGCTTAAGGCGAAGAACGCCGCCGACGGCAAGATCGCCTTCCCGGCGCTGACGTTCGACAAGCCCGGCACGTATGAGTTCGCGCTCACCGAGCTCGACGATGCGCAGGCGAACGTGACGTACGACAAGCACGCGTACAAGGTGACCGTGACGGTCGTCGATGGCGGGCTCGGTCACCTGAACGCAACGGTGGCAAGCGATGCCGACGTGCTCGCGTTCACGAACACGTACACCGAGCCTTCGGCGCCTGTGCAGCCCACGCAGCCTGGCGGCAAGACCTTCACGCCGAGCGGGCTGGTCGGCAAGGTGCTGACGCAGACGGGCGACGACAAGCTTGCCCTGGTCCTGCCGCTTGCGGCAGTGGCCCTGGCGGGCGCGGCGTCCATCGCGGCGCTGCTCATCATGCGTCGTCGCGATAAGCGCTAGCGCAGCCGAACCCGGCGAAGGCCGGATACGGGAACCCGCTGCCGCGCCTGCATAGGGCGGCAGCGGGATGCAAGAAGAGGGCCGGGTTGATACCCGGCCCTCTTCGCGTTTCGCTATGTTCGTCGCTATGGCGGCGCTGCGGCTGGCGGCGCTGCGGTTCGGCCCTGCGGTTCGGCCCTGCGGTTGCTCCGCGCGCTACGTTGCGCAGCCCCGCGGCAGCTCTACGCCGCCGCCTCGCGCACGGCCCCGTCGCTACACGGGCTTCACTTCCACGCCGGCCTCGGTCAGCGCGGTACGGATCTTACCGGCGAACTCGAGCGCGTGCACGTTGTCGCCGTGGATGCAGATGGTGTCGGGCTTCACGGTGATCAGCTTGCCCGATGCCGACTCGATGGCGCCCTCCTTCACGGCGCGCACCACGCGGGCAACGGCGAAGTCCTCGTCGGTGATGACGGCGTCGGGAAGCTTGCGCGATACCAGCAGCCCCTCGTCGGTGTAGTTGCGGTCGGCGAAGAACTCCTGCGCGGTGCGGATGCCCTCCGCCTGGCCCGCGCGGATGAGCTCGCTGTTCGCCAGGCCCACCAGCACCAGGTCCAGGTTGGCGTCGTGCACGGCGGCGGCCACGGCACGGGCAAGCTCCGGGTCCACGGCGGCGCGGTTGTACAGCTGGCCGTGCGGCTTCACGTGGTGCATGCGCGCGCCGGTGGCGTGGCAGAAGGCCTGCAGCGCGCCGATCTGGTACAGGATGTAGTCGTAGGCCTCGTCGGGCGACATGGCTATGTCGCGGCGGCCGAAGCCCTGCAGGTCGGGGTAGCCCGGGTGCGCGCCTACGGCCACGCCCGCCTCGGCGGCGAGCTTGACGGTGCGGCGCATGACCGCCGGGTCGCCGGCGTGCATGCCGCACGCCACGTTGACGCTGGAAACCAGCGGGATGACCTGGTCGTCAAGCCCGAGCGTGTATCGCCCGAAGCTTTCCCCCAGGTCGGAGTTGAGATCGATGCTCGGCATGTTCAAACACTTCCATTTCCATATACATGAGCGTGCGCG
>CAKUJT010000012.1 GCA_934661765.1 uncultured Senegalimassilia sp. | reverse complement strand
GGGCTGCAGCTTGCAAGCTGCAGCCCGTCGCGTTTGCCGGCATCGGTTTCCGATGACGCATTGCACCTCCAGCACCGGCTATGCCTCCACGTTGCCTTCCAGCACATCGGCAAGCGTGATGCGGTCGATATAAGCGTTGATGGCATTGCCCATGCCGCGCCAGAACCCACGCGCCTCGCATCCACCTGCAAGGTCGCATTTGCCCTCATCGTCCACGCATGCGACCGGCATGCAGGAACCTTCCGTGGCGCGCAACACGTCGCCGATGCGGATCTGATCGGCGGGCTGTGCCAGATAATATCCGCCGCTCACGCCCCGAATGCTCTTCAGCACCCCGGCGCGCACGAGAGCGCCGCCCAGCTGCTCCAAATACTTGACGGAAAGCCCCTGACGCTGCGCGGCCTGCCTCATAGTGACAAGCGCGCCCGCCTCCCCCTGCTTGGCGATATCGATCATAAGCCTGAGGGCATAGCGCCCCCTTGTCGAAACCATCATCGTAGCGTCCCATCCTCACCTTGTCGCGCCCCGCTTCCCCAACGAGGCGAACACCCGCTTGCTTGCGCACATGCGCAAGCATCCCGAAATCGCGCGCAAAACGCCTGTAAGAGCGTGCGCATCAGGCTAAAACCAACAATGAGACGAGCATATTAGAAGTAAGTTAGTATCAATTGGATTAACGCCGTTAACGTGCGTCAGCGGCGGGAAATCACTATGAGCGGCATTTGAAAACCCCACGTTCAAACCATGGACGGGTACCCCGCGCCCCGCACCGTTTGCTACCATAACGCCTATGAATAGCAGAAACCGCAACGGGCGACCCGCCCGAACCCCATCATCCACGCGCAACATGCCCACGAAGCCCAGAGTCTCATCATCGACGAGCAACGGCCCTGCACAACCCCGCACCTCTCCGTCGACGCGCAACGCATCCACGCGGCCCGGATCGACTCGCCCCCAGCAACGCCCACGTCGTAACGCCAGCGCCCGCAAGCCGTTCGCCATCCTTGCGTTCGCGCTTGCGCTCATTGTCGTCGGCATATCGGCATGCAACGCAACATCGGCGCTGCTCAACGGCTCGTCGCAAGAAGAAACCTCCCGCTCGGCCAACACGAAGCAACCCTACGTCAGCCCGTACGATTTCTCGGGGCTCTCCCAGCAAAACGGCAGGTTCTCATACTCCGAGAACGGGGTCGAGAAGTCGCAGACGGGAATCGACGTGTCCGAAATGCAAGGCGCCATCGACTGGGAGCAGGTTGCAAGCGACGGAATCCAGTTCGCCTTTGTGCGAGCCGGCTACCGCGGCACCACCGAAGGCGGTCTGTTCGCGGACGCCCGCCTGAACGAGAACCTTGCAGGAGCAACCGATGCCGGCTTGCAGACCGGCGTGTACTTTTACTCGCAAGCCACCAGCGCCGAAGAGGCTCAGGAGGAGGCAGACTTCGTGCTTGACCAGCTTGGCGGCCGCAAGCTAGACCTTCCCATAACCTTCGACCACGAGAAGGACACGACAGTGAACGCACGCGGCAATAACGTGGATCGGGACACCCTCACCGCAGCTGCGCTGGCGTTCTGCCAACGCATCGAGCAAGCAGGATACCGCTCTATGGTGTATGGCAACAAAGTGGATATCGCCCGCATGAACCTGGATAGCCTAGGCGACCGCCCCATCTGGTTCGCCGAATACAACGCGCTGCAGCCCTCCGGGCAGTTCGATTTCGTGCTGTGGCAGTACAGCAACACCGGCAGCGTTGCCGGCATCTCCACCCCCGTCGACATGAACCTGCGCTTCACCGATATGCTCTAAACGCGAAATCTCGCAGCTCGGCAAAACCTGAAGCTAACTTCATGTGCTAGCGTGCGTAATGACACCACCCGCAACGCGAAAGGCCTTCCATGAGCACCGACACCCCCACCCCGCTTCCCGCTGAGCTTTCCAAAAAGCACGAAGCGCTGAAAGAGCACCTGGCAAAACTGGGGACGGTTGCCGTGGCGTTTTCCGGCGGCGTGGACTCCACCCTGCTGCTAAGCGTTACCGCCGATGTGCTAGGCGACAACGCCATCGCCATCACCGCCCGTGCGCAGATGATACCCACGCGCGAGATTCGCGAAGCAAGCGATTTTTGCGCCAAGCGAGGCATCCGCCATGTGGTGATGGACGTCGACGCCTTGGCCATACCCGGCTTCGCCGAAAACCCCGCAAATCGGTGCTACCTCTGCAAAAGCGCATTGTTCGCCCGCATCATGGACCGAGCCGCGCGCCTGGGAATACCCTACGTGGCCGAAGGCACCAACACCAGCGACCTTGGCGATTACCGCCCCGGGCTCAAGGCGCTTGGCGAGCTGAAGGTGGACAGTCCGTTGCTGGCGGCGGGCCTGTCGAAAGCCGATGTCCGAGCCCTGTCCCGCAAGCTTGGCCTTCCAACTTGGGACAAGCCCTCTTACGCGTGCCTTGCAAGCCGCATCCCCTACAACGAGGTCATCACTGCAGACAAGCTTCGATCCGTCGAACATGCCGAGAATGCGCTTATGGACGCAGGCTTTCCCCAAATACGCTGCCGCGCCCATGGGGACCTTGCGCGCATCGAGGTAGCGCCCAACCAGCGAGCGGCGCTTATGGACGCGCTGATATCCACCGACCTGACCGAGCGCATACACGATGCGGGGTTCGCCTACGTGACCGTTGATGCCGACGGCTATCGCACCGGCAGCCTCAACCAAAACGTTCCCGAATAAACCAACGGCGATAGCGGCATTACGCGAACCGTACGCTAACATCCCGCAAACGCAGCAACCTCCTGCACCGCACAAGCCCTAGCCGCGACAAATGCCAGGCAACCGCCCTCTCCTTTGCCCCG
The DNA here is from genome assembly GCA_934661765.1 of uncultured Senegalimassilia sp. The sequence continues at coordinate 34,464 of CAKUJT010000012.1, read as the reverse complement.
CTCCGCAGCATGCGCGATAAGCGAGTTGCCACCAGCGCCCTGCGCTGAGCAAGCAAGCCGCCACCGCCATGTCCACCAACCCGCGATCGACGGACAGCATGGCCTTACGACCGGCGCGAGCTGCCGTACGCCGCGTTCTTGCGATTGCCGAAGGCACTGCCCTTACGCGCGCTCTTCTTCAGGTCCTTGAGCACATCCGCCTCGCTTTCGCCCTCCACGCCGGCACGCAGGCGCACCACCTCGTCTCGCAAGCGCGCCGCCTCTTCGAAGTCCATATTGCGCGACGCCTCCGCCATGTCTTCCTCCATGCTCGAGATAACGCGCAGCACCTCTTCGCGCGACAGCTCGGCAAGCTGCATGTTCACCTGCTCGGATGACACATCGCCCATTTCCCCATGCACGTAGCTCATGATGTCCACGACCGCCTTCGTGACCGTTTTGGGCGTGATGCCGTGCTCTTCGTTGTACGCCATCTGGATGCTGCGACGACGACGGGTTTCGGTGATGGCAAGGTCCATGGAATCGGTGGTTTTGTCGGCATACATGATCACCTGGCCGTTCGCGTTACGAGCAGCGCGGCCGATAGTCTGAATCAGGCTGCGCTGGTTTCGCAGGAAACCCTCCTTGTCGGCATCGAGAATGGCGACCAACGTTACTTCCGGCAAGTCCAGGCCCTCGCGCAGCAGGTTGATTCCCACCAGCACGTCGAACTTGCCCAAACGCAGATCGCGCAGGATGTCCACGCGCTCAAGCGTGCCGATGTCGCTGTGCATGTAACGGGCGCGTATGCCGCGGTCCAGAAGATGATCGGTCAGGTCCTCCGCCATCTTCTTGGTAAGCGTGGTTATGAGCACGCGCTCGTTGCGGTCGGCGCGCTCCTTCGCCTCGTCGATGATGTCGTCGATCTGGCTTGCACTGCCGCGCACGATGATCTCGGGGTCCAGCAAGCCCGTGGGGCGGATGATCTGCTCCACCTGCTGCTGGCTGACCTTCAGCTCGTAATCGCCGGGCGTTGCCGACACGTAGATGAACTGCGGCACGCGCTCCTCGAACTCATCGAAGCGCAGCGGACGGTTATCCAAACAGCTGGGCAGCCGGAACCCATGCTCGGTCAAGGTGATCTTGCGGCTGCGGTCTCCTTCGTGCATGCCGCGGATCTGAGGCACCGTCACATGGCTCTCGTCGATGATGCACAGGAAATCGTCCGGGAAATAGTCGATGAGCGTGTACGGGGGCTCTCCGGGCTCACGTCCGTCGAGATGCCGGGAGTAGTTCTCGATGCCGCTGCAAAATCCCATGGTCTCCAGCATCTCAAGATCATAGTTCACGCGCATCTCCAGCCGCTGGGCCTCAAGCAGCTTGCCCTCCTCCTTGAACTGCTGCAAGCGCTCGCGCAGCTCCTCTTGGATGGTTTTGATGGCGTGCTCCATCTTCGGGCGCGCCGTTACGTAATGGGAGGCCGGCCAAATGGGAAGGGCCTCATAGGTTTGCAAAACCTCGCCTGTTACGTTGTCGATCTCGGAAATCTGTTCTATCTCATCACCCCAGAACTCCACGCGAACCGGGTTATCCGCATACGGAGGGAAGACGTCCAGGTTGTCCCCCCTTACACGGAACGTGCCGCGCTTCAGCTCGTAGTCGTTGCGATCGTACTGGATGTCGATAAGGTCATGGATCATCTGATCGCGATCCATCTCCTTCTGCTTGTCCGCGAACACGGCCATGCCCGCGTAATCCATGGGGCTGCCGATGCCGTAGATGCAGCTGACCGACGCCACCACGATGACGTCGCGCCTGGAAAGGAGCGCGCTGGTGGCGGCATGGCGCAGCTTCTCCACCTCTTCGTTGATGGAGGCGTCCTTCTCGATGAACGTGTCCGACGAGGGCACGTACGCTTCGGGCTGATAATAATCGTAGTAGCTGACGAAATACACCACGGCGTTGTCGGGGAAGAACTCCTTCAGCTCGCTTGCAAGCTGAGCGGCAAGCGTCTTGTTCGGCGCCATGACGAGCGTGGGGCGCTGCACCGCCTCGATGGTTTTCGCCATGGTGAATGTTTTGCCCGAGCCCGTAACGCCCAGAAGCGTTTGATACCGCAGCCCTTCCTCTACGCCCTGTGCCAGCTTCTTGATGGCTTGCGGCTGATCGCCTGAAGGCTCATAAGGGCTGACCGCTCGAAACGGCGTGTTCGCAAGGCGCACTTCGGGCAGCTTGCCCTCCATTGCCATGCCCTCGATGTTCTTCAGATGGCTGCTCATATGCAATCACGTCCTTCGCAGGCGCTTCCTTCGAATCAGTGCTCGAAGTCTAGCACGGCATACGGAAAAGAACAAGTGTACGTTTTCGCTTCACATATACGGCAACGCAAAAGGCCCCTGCAGCGCGTTCGCACCCGGCAAAACCAGGTGCCGCGCCGCAGGGGCCCGCAACGTTTCAAACGATCGCGCCCATCAGCGCGATGCCGTCCTAGTCCAGCGTCTTGCTGTACTCACGCCACCACTGCTCGACCTGCTCGCGCAGCTGCTCGGGCGTGCCGTCGTTGTTGAACACCACGTCGGATTGTTCGATGCGATCCGCATCGCTGATCTGGCGGGCGATGCGGCGACGCACATCCTGCTCGTCCCAGCCGCCTGCAACGGCGCGCTCGATGCGGTCGTCAAGCGGGGCCAGCACGGCGATGACCACATCGGCGCCGTTGGCCATGGACACCTGACGGTTCTTGAACACGGAGTACTCCACCACCACGGCCTTGTTACCTTGGCGCTCAAGCTCGTCGAGCTGATCGGTGAACGCCTCCTCGATACGCGGCATGGTGATGCGGTTGAGCTTGCGCGTCTCCGCCGGCGTGGCGAAAGCCTTCGCCGCCACCTTCGAGCGCACGATCTGGCCGTCGGCGCCCAGGATATCGGCGCCGAACGCCTCTACCAGGTCGGCTTTGACCGTATCCCACAGCAGCACGTCATGACCGACCTTGTCGAGGTCGATGTACGGGACTCCCTGCTCGGCCAGAACCTTGCGGGCCGTCGACTTGCCGGCGCCCATGCCGCCGATGACGAACAGCTTCTTCATACCCATGCCTGCCTCCTTTGTCGGCATCGCAGCGTTGCCTTCAAGCATATCTGATTCATATGATACACGCACCACGCAGCCGATACGCACGGCACTTGCCATCATTTGCCGACAGGTTACGGTAGGCGGCACTGGTATACTGGGGCGATGTGCTGCGGATTAAGGGAGCGCAGCAGATGAGAAGGGAACTATCATGCCGGAAACGCCGGCTGGGAGCCATGCACGCAACCGCTCGCGAAGCGCATACGCAAGCCCCGCATCGGATTCTTACACGCAAAACCGTTCCAATATGCACGGCCGCGCCTCAAGCACCCCGGCCGCCGCATCGTACGGCACCCGCCGCGCAAACGCCGCAACGGACGGCCGTCACGGCAGCGCGCACGGAGCATCGCCGCGGACCTCGCGCGCATCCGGCAGCGTAGAACAGCCCAAGCGGAAGAAATCGCGTTACATCCCCGCCCTCGACGGCCTGCGCGCGCTTGCCGTGCTCGGCGTTATCGCTTATCACATGGGCATGGCCTGGATGCCCGGCGGCCTGCTCGGCGTCACCGTGTTCTTCGTGTTGTCGGGCTATCTGATCACCAGCCTGTTGCTCATCGAATGGGACTCCACGGGCACCATCGACCTGCCGCAGTTCTGGCTACGCCGTGTGAAACGCCTGTTCCCGGCCATCGCCTTCGTCATCATAGTCACCGCCGTGCTCTGTACGCTGTTCGACCACAGCCTGCTCACAAAGCTGCGCGAGGACATGTGGGCGGCGCTTTGCTGGGTGACCAACTGGTGGTACATCCTGCGCGACGTGTCCTACTTCGACGCCTTGGGCGCCCCTAGCCCCGTCACGCATTTCTGGTCGCTCGCCATCGAGGAGCAGTTCTACGTGGTTTGGCCCGTGGTGCTCATCCTTGCGCACAAATTCGGCGTGAAGCGCACCCATATGCGCAACGCCACCTTCGTGCTCGCGCTTGCCTCCGTGCTTGAGATGGCGATTCTGTTCAACCCCGACGTCGACCCCTCGCGCGTGTACTACGGAACCGACACCCGCGCGTTCAGCCTGCTCATCGGCGCATGGCTTGCCTTCGTGTGGCCATCGAACCAACTGGGCGCGAACAACGAGATCCACCTTGACCGCAACGTGCGGCTGGCGCTCGACGCCGTGGGCGGCATCGCGCTCATAGGCTTGGTGGCCATGATGGCGGGCATCGATGGCACGTCGGCGTTCATGTACCGCGGCGGCATTCTGCTCGCCTCCGTTATCACCATGGTCATCATCGCCGTCATTGTGCACCCGTCTAGCCTGTTGGCGAAGGTGTTCGCCGCAAAGCCGCTCGTATGGATCGGCCTGCACTCCTACGGCATGTACCTGTGGCACTACCCCATCCTTCTGCTTATGAACCCGCGCAGCAACATCGAAGGCACCCCGTGGTGGATGTACCTGGTGGAGCTCGCCATCATCTTCGCCATCTCGTGGTTCTCCTACAAGTTCGTGGAGGACCCCATCCGCCATGGCGCCATCGGGAAGTTCGTGGGCGACGTGCGCAGCGGGCAGACCCTGCTTGCCGACTGGCTCCGCACCCATGCCCTGCCCACGGCTGCGGCCTCCGTGCTCACCATCGTCTGCATCGGCGGGCTGATCTTCGTGCCCGACACCTCCGCGCTTGAGGGCGGCGATCTGCTGAAGGACGAATCGGCGCATGTCGCAGGCTTGCCCGCAGATACGTCGGGCACCACCGCAGCGGCCGAGAAGCCCAAGCTCGACGTGCTCATGATCGGCGACTCGGTATCGGTTCGCGCCATCCCCAACTTCACCGAAACGTTCCCCTACGGCGCCATCGATGCCGCCGTGAACCGTCAGCTCACCGTCGGCGAGGAAGTGTACCGCTCCTACGCCGAGCAGGACATCGTGGGCGATGTGGTGGTGTTCGCCCTGGGAACGAACGGACAGGCAACCGACGATCAGCTGGACGACCTGCTTGGCGTGGTGGGCACCGACAAGCACGTGTTCTTCGTGAACACCCGCAGCCCGCAAAGCTGGATGGCGGAGACGAACGCCGCGCTCGATCGCGCCGCCGAGCGTTACAGCAACGTGCAGGTAATCGACTGGTACAGCCTGAGCGCATCGCATGGCACCTGGTTCGACGGCGACGGCACGCATCTGTCCTCGGAAGGCGCGCAAGCCTATATCGATATGGTCCACGACGCCATCGGAAGCCTTCTGCCCGAGCACAAGGAAGGCGACCAGGTTGCGCACGCAGAAACGCCTATGGAAGCCGCAACCTCGAAGGCCATTGCGGCCCAGCAGGCAGCTGTTGCCTCCATTGCCACCAACATCGCCAACAGCTTAGGGGAGCACCCGCAGGAATAGGCGCATCCAGACCAACGAGCGTCCAAACCGAACGTTTTCGGGCCGCAATCGTATGCGAATCAACGCATCACGATTGCGGCCCGATTTGCGTTGAACGGAAAGCATCGATGACAACGCCTCTTAACGCACACCCCCTGCCTAGCCCATGCTCGTCGCAACCTTTTCCAGCCTTTGAGGTTTGCGATACCCGTAAACGATGGTGCCGCATTGAAGATAAATACGCTGTGGCTTTACCGGCATTTTTCGCGCCTAGGAGAAGGACGCCTATTGCCGCGCAAAGATACGGCGTCATAGCCACAGCACCAACCATATGCCTTGTCGCCTTGCAATCCCAGCCTTGGGCATCCTTCGATAGCCTCAGACGCAACAAGGCCCCCGGCGTATGCCGGGGGCCTTGCGGATGCTAAGCGGTTGCTTGAAGCCTAACGCTTAGGTCAGCTTATTCAGCCTGCTCCTCAGCGGGCTTGTCAGCCTTCTTCTCGCGCTTCTTGGCCGGCTTCTCCTCAACCTGGATGGACTCGTCCACGGGGATCTCGAAGCCCATCTCAGCAGCAGCAGCCTTCATGGACAGGCTGATACGACGACGATCGGGGTTGATCTCCATGACCTTGACCTTGACCATGTCGCCGGGCTTGACGACCTGAGCAGGCGTGTCGATGTGACGCATAGCCATCTCGGAGATGTGCACCAGGCCCTCGATGGACTGGCCCAGTTCGACGAAGGCGCCGAACGGGACGGTCTTGGTGACCTTGCCGTCGACGATGGAGCCGACCGGGTAGCTCTCGACCAGCTTGATCCACGGATCCTCGGTGGTCTGCTTCAGACCCAGGGAGATGCGCTCGCGCTGCAGATCGACGTCCAGAACCTCGACCTCGACCTCGTCGCCGACCTTGACGACCTCGGACGGATGGTTGACGTGGTTCCAGGACAGCTCGGAGATGTGGACCAGACCGTCGATGCCGCCCAGGTCAACGAAGGCGCCGAAGTCGACGATGCTGGAAACCGTGCCCTTGAGGCGCATGCCCTTGGACAGCTTGGAGAGGATCTCAGCGCGCTCGTTCTTGCGGCCTTCCTCAAGCAGCACGCGACGGGACAGGACAACGTTGTTGCGGTTGCGGTCCATCTCGATGACGCGGGCCTCGATCTCGGTGTGCAGGTACATGTCCAGGTCCTTGACGCGACGCAGGTCGACCAAAGACGCAGGCAGGAAGCCGCGCAGGCCGATGTCCAGGATCAGGCCGCCCTTGACAACCTCGATAACCTCGCCGGTGACGGTCTCGCCAGCCTTGAACTTCTCCTCGACGCTGATCCAGGCGCGCTCGTACTCGGCACGCTTCTTGGACAGGATCAGACGGCCGTCCTTGTCCTCCTTCTGCAGGACCAGAGCCTCGATCTCGTCGCCGAGATTGACGATCTCGGACGGATCGGCGTCCTTGCGGATGGACAGCTCGCGGACGGGCACAACGCCCTCGGACTTGAATCCGATGTCCACCAGCACCTCGTCATGCTCGATCTTGACAACCGTGCCGTTGACCAGGTCGCCCTCGTCGAACTCGGTCAGCGTGCCGTCGATCATCTGATTCATCTGATCGTCGGAGATGTCCTCGAAGTCGATGACGGACGTGTTCTTGATGTCGGTCAAAACGGACCCCTTCCATACTTTGCCGGGGACCCTTCGTCATGAATGATTGCTACATAAACCATGTTCGCTTGCAGGAGATGCTCCCTTTTAGCAGTGCAACAAACATGTCTCGGGGGCCTACATTACCAATGCTTACGGGACCTTCCCATAAGCCAATTGAGTATACCACGCGCAATGCGCCATCCAAACCACTATTTTCCAACAGCGTTCCGCCCTGCACGATTTCTACGCGGAACGGCGAGCCGCTCATTTCGCGCCCTTGCACTGCCGCCTTGCGATCCGACCGCGTGCTGCGCGATGATCGGCCATTTCGGGTTCAACCCCCCCCCTAAACAACCAGATCGGAGGACAAGGATCAACGCAAGACGCGCTATTCGCCGCCATTGCGGCGGCAATCAGGGCACACACCGGAAAACGCCAGGTCGAAGCCCGTTACCTGGAACCCGTAATCGTTCACGATACGCGCAAAGGGATCGACCCCCTCCGTCTCGATATCGAAAACGCCGCCGCACCGGCTGCACTTCGCGTGGAAGTGGTTATCGCAACGGAAATCATAGCGGTCCGCCGCATTGGGCACGGGAATGCGCAAAACCTCGCCGCGCTCGGAAAGCACGCCCAGGTTGCGGTACACGGTGGCGCGGGACACGTTGGGATGGTCGCGGTGAACCACGTCGTAGATATCCGCCGAAGTCGGATGGTTGTGCAGCGAGCGCACCGCATCGAGCACCACCGCGCGCTGCTTGGTGTTGCGCGAGCCGCGCGGGCTTTGGACCTGGTCGTTCGCAGTCATCGCGTTGCTCCTATCCTTCTTGTCAGGCTCACTTCTTAATAGGATTCTATATCGCTAGTAAGCCTTATGCAATTTGCTCACAACCATTCCATCGGGTTTCGCGAAACAAGGGAGCCTCCCTGCTCCAAGTAGATTCGCAATCGCTGCGGTTCCGCGGAAAGCGGCAAACACAGGAGCCTTCCCATTTCGCACGTTCCGGGAGACGGGATGGCTCCTATGTTTCGCACGGGTTTGCAATTTCCTCGATTCCGCAAAAGGCCCGCGCGCATAAGGAAACCTCCCATTTCCAGACTCCGGGAAATGGGAGGTCCTCAAGCTCCGAATGGGCCTATGCAGCCTCACGCTGCTCGCGAAAGGCTAGATTGCCTCGTCTCCGCGCTCGCCGGTGCGGATGCGCACGACTTCGTCAACCGGGAAGACGAAGATCTTGCCGTCCCCCACGCTGCCGGTTCGAGCAGTAGCGCTGATGACGTCGATGAGTGCATCTACCTCGGCATCGTCGCAGATGATCTCGAACTTCACCTTCGGCACCATGTTCAACAGCACCTCGGTGCCGCGGTAGTACTCCTTCCAGCCATGCTGGGACCCGCAGCCTTGCACTTGCGAGATGGTCATGCCCGAAACCTTCGCCGCGAACAGGGCATCCTTGAGCGGCTCAAGCTTTTCAGGGCGAACGATAGCGGTAATCTTCTTCATGGTTCAACTCCTTCCAATGCTAGCCGCAACTTAGTCCAAGCCGATGTATGCAGGGTAAGCGGATTCGCCGTGAGCTGCAATGTCGAGACCCTGGGCTTCCTTCTCCTCGCTGACGCGCAGGCTGCCCTTGAAGCAGGCCTTCACGATGAACGCGAGCACCACATCGAGAATACCGACGAACACGATGGTGATGGCAATGCCAGCGATCTGGCTGCACAGCAGGCTTACGTCGCCGGTGTACAGAAGGCCGCCGAAGTCGGTCCAGGACAGCTCGGGCACGCAGAAGATGCCGGTGCAGATGCCGCCCACGATGCCGCCGACTGCGTGGCAACCGAAAGCGTCGAGCGCGTCGTCGTAGCCGATCTTGGCCTTGCAGAACGAGATGGCGAAGTAGCAGATGGGAGAAACGATCAGGCCCATGATGATCGCAGCCCAGGGCTCGACGAAGCCGGCTGCCGGGGTGATAACGACCAGGCCGGCGACAAGGCCGGTGGCAGCGCCGACGAGCGTGGGCTTGCCCACCTTCACGCGCTCGACGATCATCCAGGAGACGAGCGCCGCACCGGAAGCGACCACGGTGTTGATCAAGGCCAGGCCGGCAACGCCGTCAGCCATGAACTCGGAGCCGGCATTGAAGCCGAACCAACCGAACCACAGAAGGGTTGCGCCCAGGGCCACGAAGGGCACGTTATGCGGACGGTAGCTCATCATGCCGAACCCCTTGCGCTTGCCGAGCATGAGGCACAGGATAAGTCCGGTCATGCCAGAGGAGATGTGCACGACATCGCCGCCTGCGAAGTCGAGCGCACCGATGGTGTCGCCGATAAGGCTGCCGTCACCACCCCAAACCATATGGGCGAGCGGCGGGTACACCACGATGGTCCACACTGCCACGAACGCGCATACCGCGCCGAACTTCATACGACCGGCAAGAGAACCTGTGATAATGGCGGTGGTGATCATGCAGAACGCCATTTGGAAGATGAAGTCGATGATGGCCGGATACGTTGCATCCTCCGGAACCGCCTCGGCCTCGGCGAGCATGTCGGTCACGCCGCCTAGGAAGCCAAGCTGATCGAACCCACCGAAGAACGGGCTAGAGCCGTCCCCGCCGTACGCCAGCGACCAGCCGCAGATCGTCCACGTGATCGCCACAATGCCGATGGCCGAGAACACCATGATCATCGTGTTCACAACGTTCTTTCGACGCGATAGGCCTCCGTAGAAAAACGCCAAGCCTGGTGTCATGAGCAAGACGAGCATGGCGCATACCAGCATGAATGCCGTTGAACCCGTGTCATACATCGCGCTACCTCCTTCGCTTTCCGATACCCATTCCCTCTGAGCACCTTTTTCTTACGCATTCGATACTGCCACTGATTGACCTGGCCTTTTGCGTAATGCGCCATTGTTAACGCTCTGGGAAACGCTTTGTAACGAGCACGAGACGCGGGTGTTACAATGTGGAAACAGGCGAACTTGGTTGAAAGGAACGGGCTTATGAGCGTGCGATTCGTTGCCGTTGAAACGGACGAAGATCAGGAAAAGCTGGCAAAGCTTGCTGACGAGATTTGGCACGAGTACTGGCCCGCGATCATCGGCGATGCGCAAACCGACTATATGGTCGAAAAATTCCAAAGCCTGGAAGCCATCAAGCGAGACATGGCCGAGCATGCCTACGAATACTGGTTCGTGGTTGACGAAGCCGGTAAAACCGTGGGCTACACCGGCGGCTGCGAGGAACCGCAGACAAGCCGCTACTTCATCTCGAAGATCTACCTTCTGGCCGAAGAGCGCGGCAAGCACTATGCATCGCAGATCATCGCCTTCTATACCGATATATGCCGTTCCCGCGATCTGCATAGCATGTATCTGACCGTGAACAAGCAGAACGACCTGGGCATTCGAGCCTATTATGGCAAGGGTTTCGTCACCATCGAATCCGTCAAAAACGATATCGGCAACGGGTTTGCCATGGACGATTACGTGATGGAAAAGGAAGCGTGAGCGCTTCCGCCTATCTGCCGTGAGGCCTTGAACGTCTTTACGGCACAAGAAAGGCCCCACGCCCTCGGCTCCGTTCGCCGCGTTGCAACGGCAACGCAAGCTCATGCGACTTGCGTGAACGGATTCCAAATGACGTGGGGCCTTTTGCTGTTTACCAAGCTAATAAAGCTGCGGGCTACAATACCCGATAGCGCTCTTCCACGCTGGCAGCGATGCCCTCGGAGTCAAGCCCCTGCTCATGAAGCAGCTGGCCTACCCCGCCTTGCGTGACGAACGCGTCCTTGATGCCCAGGTTCATTGCCGGGGTATGCAAGCCCATGCGGGCCATCTCGCCGAGCACGCCTTCGCCGACGCCGCCGGCGATGACGCCCTCCTCCACCGTGACGACCAGCTTCGTTTCGGCGGCTGCTCGAATAGCCTGCACATCAAGCGGCTTAACCCAGCGCATATCCACAACACGAGTGCGAATCCCCTGCTCGGCAAGCGCGTCGGCAGCTGCCAAAGCTTGGCCGACCATGCGGCCGAATGCCAAAATGGCGACGTCTTCGCCTTCGCGCACCACGCGCCCCTTCCCCTCCGGCAGCACCTCGGCTGCCTCGGGCAACGGCACGCCCTCGCCCTCGCCGCGCGGATAGCGGATGGCGAACGGGCCGCCCATGGCAAGCGCCGTATGCAGCGCATGCACGAGCTCGGCCTCGTTCGAGGGCGCCAGCACGCGCATGTTGGGCACCATGCGGGCATACACCAGATCGAACACGCCGTGATGAGTGGGGCCATCGGCGCCCACGATGCCGGCGCGATCGATGGCGAACACCACATCGAGCTTCGGCAGCGCCACGTTGATGATCATCTGATCGACGGCGCGCTGCATAAACGTGGAGTACAGCGCCACCACGGGTTTCTTGCCGTTCGCCGCCAGGCCGCCGGCAAAACCGACGGCATGTTCCTCGCAAATGCCCGTATCCACGAAGCGCTCCGGGAACTTCTCCGCGAATTCGTCGAGGCCGGTGCCGCCCTTCATGGCGGCGGTGATGGCGACGATGTCGGTGTTGCTCTCCGCCTCGGCGACCAACGCCTTGCCGAACACGTTGGTGTACTTCGGCGCGGAGGGCTTGCCCGACTTGATGACCTCACCGGTTGCGATGTTATAGGGCGCGATGCCGTGGAACTTCTCGGGGTTGCGCACCGCAGGCATGTAACCTTGGCCTTTGCGCGTGACCACGTGCATGAGCACCGGGCCGTCGGCGTTCAGCACGGCTCGCAGCGTTTCCCGCAGCTGAGCGATGTTGTGCCCGTCGATCGGCGCCGTGCATACGATACCCAGCTGCTCGAAGATCATGGAATGGGGAATGACGAACTGCTTCATCGATTCCTTCATGCTGCGGCCGAAATTGGTGATCGCCTTGCCCACCGGGCCGCTGCTCTCCAGATGCTCCTGCACGTTGTCGCGCGCCTGGCGATATTGCGACGATGCGCGCATGTAGCCCAAATGCTTCATAAGCGCGCCCACGTTGTGCGAGATGGACATCTCGTTGTCGTTCAAGATGATGACCATGGGCGTTTGCGCCTGGCCGATATTGTTCAAGGCCTCGAAGGCCATGCCGCCGGAAAGCGCCGCATCGCCGATGAGCGCAACGACCTTCTGGTCGGCACCCGCCAAATCACGGGCCTCCGCCAAGCCGAGCGCTACCGAAAGCGAGTCGGATGCGTGCCCGGAATAATGCACGTCGTAGGGGCTTTCGCTGGGCTTAGGGAAACCGGAAAGGCCGCCATAGGTGCGCAGCGTGCCGAAGTCCTTCAAGCGTCCGGTAACCAGCTTGTGCGCATACGCCTGGTGCCCCACATCGAACACGATCTTATCCTTGGGGCAATCGAGCAGGCTGTGCAGCGCCAAGATGATCTCGACCGCACCCAAAGACGAGGCGACGTGACCACCGGTTTTCGAGGTAGTGGTCACGATCTCCTGACGGATCTCGCCCGCAAGTATAGATAGCTCCTCATTGCTGAGGAGCTTCAGGTCGGCAGGGGATGCGATTATGTCCAGAATGCGCTTGTCGCTCATGCTGCGCCTTTCCTTTTGTCATGCCATCCGATCGCCTTGCGCGACCTAGACGGAAGCGGCGGCCTGGCCTTGCTGTGCCGCGCCGCCGTCCGCTTGACCTTCCTTATGCGCGCCCGCCGCAGATGCCGCGGGTTGCGCCGAATCATCGGCAAGCCCTGCCGGGGCCTCGGAGGCCAGCGCTTCTTGGACGCTGGCCTCGTCGATGCCCTGTTCAAGCAGATCGCTTGCGCGAAGCCCTAGCCCAACCGCTTCCTCATACAGGGAAAGCGCCTGGTCCAAGGGCAAATCCTTATCGTTTACCGCCTCAACGATCTCATCGAGGCGGCTTTTGAGCTCCTCGAAGGACCCATACGATTCCAATGCCACCGAATCGCGCCTTTACAGCACCAGGGGCTGCGCCGGGTCATCGCCTGCGGGAGCCGCAGCGGCCCCATCGTCGATGTCCTTGGCGATACGGCCCAGCACGCCGTTGACGAAGCGCGGGGAATCGTCCTCGCCGCCGAAATCCTTCGCCAGCTCCACCGCCTCGTTGATGGCGACGCTGGTGGGCACGTCCTGAACGAACATGATCTCGTAGGCGGCCAAGCGCAGAATGGAGCGGTCCACGATGGGCATGCGGCCCAGCGACCAGTTCTCCGCAGCGGCCTTCAGGCTGCCGTCGATGACGATGCGGTTCTGCTCGACGCCGCGCACCAGGTCCTGAGCGTATTCCGAAAGCGGACCCTCCTCAGACGGGAAGACGCCTTCAGCCACGATCTGAGCAGCGGATGCGCCCTTGATCTCGGCGGTGTACAGAACCTGCAACGCGACGCGACGTGCCGTCGTGCGCTCGTGTCTTTTCGATGCCATGTGCAAATAATCCCCTGTGCTTCTTCTTGTTCCTAACGGTTGAACTGGACGCCGTCGATGTAGACGTCGACCGATCCAACCTGCGCGCCCACCTGGCTTGCCACGGCGTCCGCCACGGACTGGCGGACCGCAGCCGCCACGTCGGGCAGCACATGTCCATAATAAACGTCGATGCGCACCGAGATCTGCAGCTTGTCGTTTTCGTCCGCTGCGATCTCGATGCCGGACGTGGAGGGCTTGCCGCCGAGCACGCCGCGGATGCCGCGGCTTGCCGCGGGGGCGTTGCCCACGCTGGCGACGCCGTCCACATCGGCCACGGCGATGGAGACGATGGTCTCGACGACGCCCGGCGCAAGCGCCATGCCGTCAACGGTCAAATCGCTCATAACACATCTCCCATCTGGGTTTCGATGAAGTCCGTGGTGGCCTCGCCGGCGCAGAACACCTGGTTATCCAGCACGCGGCGGTGGAACGGCAGCGTGGTGGGGATGCCCTCGATGACGAACTCGTCAAGGGCGCGGCGACCGCGCGCCAGGCACTCCTCGCGATCCTGGCCGTACACGATGAGCTTGGCCACCATGGAGTCGTAGAACGGGCTGATCTTCGAGCCGGAATGCACGTAGGCCTCCACGCGCACGCCCGGGCCCGCCGGGGGCTCGAAGCGCGTGATGGTGCCGGGGCACGGACGGAAGCCATGCTCGGGATCCTCGGCGTTGATGCGGAATTCCATGGCGTGGCCGAACGGCGTGAACGGTGCCCTATCGGCGCAGCTCATGGGCTCGCCGGAGGCGATGCGCAGCTGCTCTTTGATGATGTCGGTGCCCGTGATCTGCTCGGATACCGGATGCTCCACCTGCACGCGCGTGTTCATCTCCATGAAGTAGAACTTGCCCGTGGTGTCCAACAGAAACTCGATGGTGCCGGCGTTGCGGTAGTCCACGGCGCGCACGGCCTTGATGGCGGCGACGCCCATGGCGCGGCGCAGCTCGTCGGTCAGCGCCGGAGAGGGCGCCTCCTCGATAAGCTTCTGGTGACGACGCTGCACGGAGCAGTCGCGCTCGCACAGGGCCACGTTGTTGCCGAAGTCATCGGCGAGCACCTGCACCTCGACGTGACGCGGACGCAGCACGAGCTTCTCCAGGTACACCTCGTCGTTGCCGAACGCGGCGCCGGCCTCGGCGCGAGCAGCCTTGTAGTGCGACTCAAGGTCGGCGGGGTCGTGGACCTCGCGCATGCCCTTGCCGCCGCCGCCGGCGGTCGCCTTGATGAGCACGGGATAGCCCACGTTCTCGGCGAACTGGCGAGCCTCCTCCACGGTGTCGATGCAACCATCGGAACCGGGGACGGTGGGCACGCCGCAGGCCTTCATGGTCTCACGGGCGGAGGACTTGTCGCCCATGCGCTCGATGCACTCGGCGGAGGGGCCGATGAACACCAGGTCGTTGTCGGCGCATGCGCGGGCGAAGTCGGCGTTTTCCGCCAAGAAGCCGTAACCGGGGTGGATGGCGTCGGCGCCGGTGATGTTGGCAGCCGCGATGATGTTGGACATCACCAGGTAGCTTTTCGTTGCCTGGGCGGGGCCGATGCACACCTTCTCGTCGGCATACTGCACGGGATAGGTGTTCTCGTCCTCGGTAGAGTACACCGCCACGGTCTTGACGCCCAGCTCCTTGCAGGCGCGCATGACGCGCAGGGCCACCTCGCCGCGGTTTGCGATGAGTACTTTCTTGAACATGTTACTGCTCCGAGACGGGCTGGACGGAATGGGGCTCGATGTAGAACAGCACGGTGCCGAACTCGACAGGGTCGGCGTCCTTGACGCACACCTCGCGGACGGTGCCCATCTCCTCAGCGGTGATCTCGTTCATGAGCTTCATGGCCTCGACGATGCACAGGGTCTGGTTGGCGGCAACCTCGTCGCCCACCTTCACGAACGCGGGCTCGCCCGGTGCGGGAGCGGCGTAGAACGTGCCAACCATGGGGGCCTTCACGGCATACCAGTTGGCGGGACGCTCGGGCTCGGCGGCAGCGGCGGCCGGAGCAGCAGGTGCTGCTGCGGGAGCTGCAGGTGCGGCGGCGACCGCCGGAGCGGCTGCAACCGGTGCGGCCGCCGGCATCGCGCCGGGCATGCGCACGGCGATGCGCTGACCGCCGTCCTCGACCACGATCTCGCCTACGCCGCTTTCCTCGGCAACGCGAACCAATTCGCGAATCTGATTGATATCCACGTAATCGTCCTCCTTGGTATTGCTGGACTCCTCCTGCATGAGGAAGTCGACTTTCTCGGATGCGCGGTGCTTGCTCAGGAAGGTGCGCGCCTCGTTGGGGAACAGGGCGTACATGAGCACGTCCTCTTCGCTTTGGGCCAGATCGCCGATCTCTTCGACGACCTCGTCATAGGTGGTGGTGACCAGGCTCGACGGCGGCACGTCATCGGGCAGCACCTGCGAATTGCCCGCGACCTTCTTCATGATCTCGGGGTCGATGCGTCCCGGGGCCTTGCCGTAGTAACCGCAGATGTAGTCCTTCATCTCCTTGGACACGACGCCCCAGCGCTTGCCGGTGAGCACGTTGAACACGGCCTGCGTGCCCACGATCTGCGACATGGGCGTGACGAGCGGCGGATAGCCCACCTCTGCGCGCACGCGCGGGATCTCCTTCATGACCTCGGGCAGACGGTCGGATGCGTTCTGCACCTCGAGCTGGCTCATGAGATTGGACATCATGCCGCCAGGCACCTGATGCGAGTACACCTGCATATGGATAAGCGAGGACACGCCGCGCTTGTAGTGGCTGCGCTTGCGCACTTCCTCCCAGTATTCGGCGATCTCGAAGAGCAGGTCCAGATCAAGGCCGGTGTCGTAACGGCTTTCCTGCAGCGCCGCGACGATCATCTCGACGGCGGGCTGGGAGTTGCCGAAGGCCAGCGGAGCGGATGCGGTGTCGACGATGGACACGCCCGCCTCGGCAGCCTTGAGGTAGTTGGCCGGGGCCATACCGCCGACATAGTGGCAGTGCAGATGCACGGGCAGGCCGATCTCGGCGTTAAGGGCCTTCACGATGCGCTCGGCACGGTACGGCGTCATAAGGCCGGCCATGTCTTTCACGCAGATGGAGTCGGCACCGAGCTCCTTGAGCTGCTGCGCATATTCAAGGTAGCTGTCAAGCGTATGCACCGGGGAGATGGTGTAGGAGATGGCGCCCTCGAAGTGGCCGCCGCATTCGTTGACGGCCTCGGCGGTATCCACCACGTTGCGGATATCGTTGAGCGCGTCGAACACGCGGAACACGTGCACGCCGTTGCGCTTGGACGCCTTGATGAAGCGGTTCACGATCTCGCGGGAATAATGCTTATAGCCGACCAGGTTCTGACCTCGGGTGAGCATGGACAACGGCGTGTTCGGCGTTGCCGCGTTGATGGAACGCAGGCGGTCCCACGGATTCTCATCCAAAAAGCGCATGCACGAGTCGAACGTCGCGCCGCCCCATGCCTCGATGGCCCAGTAGCCGACGCGATCCATCTTCGGCAGGATCGGCAGCATGTCGCCGATGCTCATGCGCGTGGCCCACAGGCTTTGCTGGCCGTCACGGATAGTGGTATCCATAATCTGAAGCCTTGACATGAACTCGCACCCCCTTCGTTTTCAAGTGATACAGACCGTATTGATCGAAACCAGGATTATAGAAGATGCCGGCGGCGATACCGTGCGCACACGGCGAATTCACGGGCAAGAAACAGAAACGCCGCCCAGGCGGCGCGCTTCGCAAGCCCTGCAGCCGCGATGGTCCGCGCATACGGCGACGGCCTTCGCACACCGGAAGGAACCGCCCTAAATACAGCGAATGCGCCCTGAACGGGCGCATTCGGAGATATCGTCGCGTTTGACGAACCTTGATTCATGCTTCGGCTCGCCCAATATGAGCGGATGCCGGCTTCCGCAGGCGCCTTTTGCCATGCTTCAACCGCGCAGCAAAAGCCGTTCGATGCGAAAACGCGGTCATCGACCGCCGAGGCGATGCGAACTAGACGCGCTTGATGACGCGGCCGTCACGGGTGTCGATCTGCAGCACGTCGCCGATCTCGACGAACGTGGGCACCTGCAGCTCGACGCCGGTCTCGAAGGTTGCCGGCTTGGTGGTGTTCGTGGCGGTGTCGCCCTTGAAGCCGGGCTCGGTGTGCGTGCACTCCAGCTCGACGAACATCTGCGGCTCGATGCTGATGAGCTCCTCGCCGGCGTACAGCAGGCTGGCCTCGTCGTTCTCCTTGAGCCACTTGGCGGTGTCGCCGACGGTCTCGGCGGGCATGCTCATCTGATCGTAGGTGTTGGGATCCATGAAGTAGAAATCGGAACCGTCGTTGTACAGGTACTGCATCTTGCGGGTTTCCAGGCGCACGGTGTCGAACTTCGTGCCGGCGTTGAACGTGTAGTCGACCACACGGCCGGTCTTGATGTCGCGAAGCTTCGTGCGGACGAAGGCGCCGCCCTTGCCGGGCTTGACATGCTGGAACTCGACGATGGTGCACATCTTGCCGTTGTTGACGATGCACATTCCGTTCTTGAAATCGGCGGTAGAGATAGCCACTGGTAGATCCTTTCAACCGTTCAGGCGACCAAGGCCGCCCCTTTAGTTCAACCCTTAAATTATAACCATGTCATGCGTAGATTGCGTGAAAACCTGGAATCCCGTTTCGGTAACCACGCCGAAATCCTCTAAACGCATGCCGAAATTGCCCTCCAGATATATGCCCGGCTCCACCGTGACCACGTTGCCCGCAACGAGCGGTTCTTTGTTGCGCGGCGAGAGCACGGGCTCCTCGTGGATGTCGATACCCACGCCATGGCCCAGCCCGTGGCCCATCTTGCCGGCGAAGCCGCCCGCGGCAAGGGCGTCCTCGGCCATCTGGTGCATCTGCGCGCCGGTGACGCCGGGCTTGATCGCGGCCTCCACCTGCTCGTTGGCTTCGCGCAGAGTCTCGTATGCCGCGCGCATGCGCGCATCGGGCTGGCCGATGAACACGGTACGGGTCATATCCGAGCAATATCCGTGGGCGCGGGCGCCGAAGTCCATAACCACGCACTGCCCCGCTTCAAGCCTTGCCTCGCCTGGGATGGCATGCGGGCTTGCGCCGTTGGCGCCGCAAGCCACGATGGATGAGAACGCCAGGCTGGACGCGCCATGACGCAGCATCCAGTCCTCAAGCTCGATCTGCACCTGCCGTTCGGTCATACCCGGCTTCATGTAGGTGATGATATAGGAGAACGCCGCATCGGTGATGGCCTGGGCCGCTTTCATACGCGCAACCTCCGACGGCTCCTTGATCGCGCGCAGCGAGCGGACGAAGTCCGAGGTCTCACGCAGTTGCGGGGACGCCGGCGCCTTGGCAAGGGCGCCCTCGAGCGCGCGGAACGCCGCAAGCGTCATGGAGTCCTCGATGCCGAGCACGATGCTCTCGGGCGCCGGCGATCCGGCGGGCGCGTTTGCATGCCGGGCCGTAAACACGTCGGCAACCCATTCGCCGTGACCCTGACGCGCGTCATCAATGGCGATAACGCCTTCGCCCTGCGCCGCTTTGCGCGCCGCGCCGCTGTAGCGGGAATCGGTGTGCAGCACCGCGTCATGCGGCGTGACCAGGAGCGCATGCGCCTGTTCGTCGTCGAACACGCCGTCGAAGGCCGTCAGCCATTCGATGCTTGCCGTGTCGCGCACCAAAAACGTGCGGATGCCGTTTTCCGCCGCCGCATCGCGCAAGCGATTCAAACGCCCTGCGGCCTGGGCTTTCATGCTATTCGTCAATGAGATCACGTCCTGCCACGATGACCTGGCCCGGCGCGTAGCGTCCCTCGAAGCCCTCGCCCAAGCGCTCGGTCGCGCCTTCCAGCAGGATATCGAGCGCATCGTTGTAACCGGCGAAGCCGCGGCCCTTGACCTGCGCCACGCACGCCGGGGCGATCACCGAGATATGGCGGAACGCCTCGCGCGTGCTGACGTCGGAGATGTGCACCTCGACGCACGGCGTGCTCACGCTGCCCAAGGCGTCGCGCAGCGCGTAGGAATAATGCGTATGCGCGCCGGGGTTGTACACGATGCCGTCGCACGTGCCGTGCGTGGCGTGGATCTTATCGACCAGGTCGCCTTCATGGTTGGACTGGAAGCACTCCACCTCGCAACCGTGCGCGCGGGCATATTCGGAGAAGCTCGCCTCCAAATCCTTCAGGGTGCCGTTGCCGTACACTCCCGGCTCGCGGATGCCGAGCATGTTCAGATTAGGCCCGTTCATCAATAGGATCTTCTTCATGTTGCACACCTTTCGTTGCTTCCCGCCGCCGTACCCGACGGCCGCCCGAAACGGTGGCCGTCGCAGCATCTGCCTTCCCCAACCAGCCTGCAAGATGGTCGGCCGCTTGCACGCCGGACTTTACGCCGGCTGGGCGTCACCGCCGCTTCTGCGCGAAATACGCCTCCAGCTCTTCCAGGATCACGTCATCGGCCACATCCTGGAGTTGCCACTGCCCAACATCCTGCAAGCACACGAAACGCACCTGCCCGCGACGCGCCTTTTTATCGCGTTTCATGACTTCGAGCACCTGCGCCGGGGAAGCGCTCCAATCAAGCTCGGGCAAGCCCAAGTCGTCGAGCAGCTGCCCTTGCGCCTGGACGAGCTCGGCCGGCATATCGGCGAGCCGCATGCCCATACGGGCCGCGAAGCGCATGCCCTCGGCAACTGCATGCCCGTGGCTGTACGTGCCGTAGCCCGACAGCTTCTCGATAGCATGGGCCAAGGTGTGGCCGTAGTTCAGGCACTCGCGCACGCCGCGGCTTTCCGTTTTGTCCTGCGCCACCACGTCCGCCTTGAACACCACGCAGCGGGCGATGGCCTCGGAGACGGCATCGGGCCAACGGTCGACCACGGCCGATGCCTGGTCGGAAAGCCAGAAGAAGAACTCGTCGCCGTCGATGAGCGCGGTTTTCGCCACCTCGCCGCAGCCGCATGCCCACTCGCGAGGCGGCAGCGTTGCCAACACCTCGGTGTCGGCGCACACGAACGCAGGCTGCTTGAACGCGCCCACCAGGTTCTTTCCGGCGGATAGGTTCACGCCCGTCTTCCCGCCCACGCTTGAATCCACCATGGACAGAAGCGTGGTGGGAACCTGCACCACCTGCACGCCGCGCATGTAGGTTGCCGCGGCGAAGCCCGCCAGATCGCCCACGCAGCCGCCGCCGAGCGCGACCACCACGCAGTCGCGCTCAAGCGCCAAAGCGGCCATGGCCTCGAGCACCTCGCCGAGCACCGTGAGCGATTTCGCCTCTTCACCTGCGGGGACGCAGATGTCGGAAACGCGATACCCAGCTTGGACGAGCGACGCCTTCGCCCGGGCAAGGTACAGCGGGCCGACGTTGGCGTCGGTGATGACGAGCGCTTGCCGCGCATCGGCGACGGCCGGCACGTCGCGCATGGACGATCCCAGCGCATCGAGCACCCCGGCGCCGATGCGCACGTTGTACGCGTCTTCGCCGGGGATGTTCACCACTACCCTTGTCGCAGGCACAGCACGCCTTCCTTCTCCAGAATCTCCTGAACCTCCTGCGCCACGACGTTGATGGACTTGCCCACGGTGTCGATGGACACGCTGGCGACGTCCTCGTACATGGGCAGGCGGCCGGCGATGGTCTGTCGCGCGGTCTCGAGGTTCTTGAACAGCGGGCGCGTGGACACATCGCCGACGCGCTCGACGGCCTGCTCGGCCGTGACCTGCAGGTACACTACGAAACCGTTGTTCTTCAGGATCTCGCGGTTCTCCTCGCGCAGCACGATGCCGCCACCGCACGACACGAGCATGGGACCCTTGTGGGCGAACTCGTCGAGCACCTGGGTTTCCATATCGCGAAACGCCTGCTCGCCCTGCTCGGCGAAGATCTGGTTGATCGCGCGGCGCTCGCGACGCTCGATATAGGCGTCAAGGTCGATGGTGGCAAGGCCGCACTGACGCGCCAGGCGACGCGACGTGGAGGTTTTACCCGCGACCATGAAGCCGACGAAGAACACGTTGCGCGTCAGCTCGTAGGTGGGGCGCGCATGGGGCTTGATCTCAGGGTTGTTGACGACGGCGACGACCTCGTCGGGGGTGGTGACCGACAGCGTGTAGGCTATCGGGTTGCTTTCCGGGGTGATGGCGTCGTCCTTGACTTCCTGCTGTTCCATGATGTTCCTCCTGGCTGTTTTAACGAGATACGGTGTTCAAACGTTGCTTGTAGGCTTTGATGGCCGCTTTGATGTCGGCCATGTTGTCGGAGCCGAACTTGCGCATATAGGCATCGGCTATGGCGAAGGCGACCTCCCCTTCGGCGACCACCGCGCATGCCGGCACGGCGCATACGTCGCTTCGCTCCTTGGAGGCCTGGGCCACCTCGAGCGTATCAAGGTCCACGGTCTGCAGCGGCTGCATGAGCGTGGGAATGGGCTTCATGGCCGCTGTGACCACCAGGGGCATGCCCGTGGTCATGCCGCCCTCAAGGCCGCCGGCGTTGTTGGACGCGCGCGTGAACTCGGCTTTCGCCCGATCGAGCAAAATGGGGTCGTGCACTTGCGAACCGGGCTTGCGGGCCGCTTCGAAGCCCATGCCGAACTCCACGCCCTTGATGGCGGGGATGCTGAACAGGGCGCCGCCGATGGTGGACGTCAGGCGCTCGGTGGGCACGGCATAGCCGCCCACGCCCGGCAAAAGACCGCGCACGATCACGCGGAACGTTCCTCCCAGGCTGTCCTTGTTCTTGATGGCCCGGTCGATCTCGCGCTTCATGGCCTCGCTGGCCTCCGCATCAGGGCAGCGGACTTCGCTTGTCTCGATCTCAAGCGGCGTATAGCGCGCCGCGTTCATGAACGGATCGTCCTCGCGCATGACGGCGCTTCCGATGCCGGTAACGTAGGAGAAGATCTCCACGCCAAGATCGGCAAGAAACTCGCGCGCGATGCCCGCCGCCGCAACGCGCGGCGCAGTGGTGCGGGCGCTTGAGCGCTCGAGGATGTTGCGGCAGTCGTCGGTGTTCGTTTTCAACGCGCCCACCAGGTCCGCATGACCCGGACGAGGAGTCACCTCCCGAACCAGATCGAGCGGCGGCTCGCCGAAGGGGGCCATGCGATCAGTCCAGTTCGCCCAGTCCCTATTTGCCACGAGCATGGCCACGGGGCTTCCGATGGTGCGCCCGAAGCGCACGCCGGAGATCACCTGCACCGTGTCATGTTCGATCTTCATGCGCCCGCCTCGGCCGTAACCCGCTTGGCGGCGCGCCAGATCGACGTTGATCTGCTCCTCGGATATCTTCAGGCCCGCCGGCACGTCCTCGACGATGGCGACCAGGCCCTGTCCATGGCTCTCTCCTGCTGTGTAGTAGCGCATGCTGTTCTCTTTTCGTGCTAGTGCGCGGCCCGACCTTCGCGCCGCGCCGATACGGATGACTACGCTTCGATCACGCGCGCGGGCAATCGAACCCGGCGGCGTCTGCCATAAGGTTGAACAGCTCCGCTTCGGAATACGGTATCTTCACTTCCGCTACGTCGGACACGATGAGCGCCGAAGCAACCGCTTGCGCCACCAGCATGCCCCCGCCGTTGAAAGCCGCCTTGCAACCAGCTTGCAGGGCGTCGGCCACCAGCTTCGTGCGCCCCGATGCGTACACCGCGTCCATAACCACCTGGCCCGGACGCAAAAGCCCCGTATCAAACGGAGCCGGGTCGTCGGGCTTCATGCCCACCGGGGTGGCGTTGATGACGATGTCCGCAGATCCCAGCGCCCCCGTCGAGGTGGTATAGCTGCCGAACTTGAACGTCGGCTTCGTGTAAGCTTCACGGAAGCTACGATGCCCCTCCTTGATGGCGGGAAAATCGATGGTCGCGTTGGCCAGCTTGCCGAAACGCTCGAGATAGGCGTCGAGCACGCTGCGCGCGCGCTCCTTGTCGCGCGAGAGCAGCAAAAGCACGTCGGCGCCGGCGATAGCGCACGCGTGAAGGATGGAGAGGGCCGTAGGACCCGTTCCGCACACCACCACGCGCTTGCCCTTGAAGGTCACGCCCGCAAGCTCCAGGAACTTGACGCACCCATCGCCATCGGTGTTGAAGCCGATCAGCTGATCGTCCTTGCGGACGAGCACGTTGGCGCCTTGCGCCAGCTGCGCGCTAGCTGCTTTGCGCGTTGCGGCCTGGAAGGCCAGCGGCTTATAGGGGGTGGTGATGTTCACGGACAGAAACTCCCGCGCATCCAAAAAAGCGCGGGCGTCGTCCAGCTCGGCGTAATCGGCAAGGGCATAGGTCCAAGGCAGACCCAGCCTTTCGTATAACGCGTTGTACATTACCGGCGATTTCGAATGCGCGACCGGATGCCCCAAGATATAGAGGCGTTCGCCTTCGCTCTGCTCGGTCATGGAATTCCTTCCTGGTCGATCAAGGGCCTGCAGGTTAGCAGGGATTTCATCATACCAATGCAGACTACTTTTGTAGGGGTTAATTCGACCGCGGTGCCCATCAAATGGGCGGTTTCGCTACTTTTCCTGCGCCAGGGCGTTTGGGGCGGCGGGCTTATCGGCCATGCTCGCTTGCGCCGGCTGGGGCGCGCCCTCGGGCACCGCCCCGCCTAAGATGGCCTGCTCCACCATGCGCACGTACTTCGTATGGCGCAGATCCTGCTCCGCCAGCGGCGCCAGCAGATACGCCGACATGCCGGCGTTGTGCGCAGCAAGCACGTCGGTCGATAGCTGATCGCCGACCATGACGGTCTCGCTGCGCTTCGCCCCCAGCATGGAGCACGCCGCGAACAGCGCCACGGGCAAGGGCTTCATGGCCTTGGCGATAATGGGCATGGACAGGCGGTTCGCAAGCTCGTGCACGTTTTTGTGCCAGTTGTTCGACACCAGGCAGAAGCTCACGCCGGCGTCTCGCGCCTGCGCAAGCCACAAGCCCACGTCACGCGGGACGTCATGCGTTGCACGGGAGAGGATGGTGTTGTCGATATCCAGTAATACATAGCGGAACCCGCATGAAAGCAGGTCCCGTTCTACGTTGATATGTGATATGCGGGAGAAGTAGCGCTCCGGCTGCAAGTATGGCATGAATCCCCTTACGAGAACGCGGCCTGATGCTCGTCGTAGGTTTCGCTGAACGTGTACTTATCGTTTTGGAAGTAGAAGAAGTAGTACTTGCCCAGCGCGTCCTGGTTAGGCGAGCACACGGCCTGCAGGCACTCGATGGAAGGCGAGCAGATGGGCGTGGGCGGAAGCCCGGCGTTGGTGTAGGTGCTGTACGGACTGTTCGCGTGCACCTCGTCTGCCGTGGGATCGTGCCCGACCTCGTAGGCGGTGGTGGCATCGCTTTGCAGATAGCCGTTGCTCGGCTCGCCCTTGGTGGTCAGGCGATTGTAGAACACGGCCGCCACCTGGGCGCGAACCGTTTCATCGCCGCTTGACTCCTTTTCCACGATGGATGCCAGGTTGACGGTATCGTACACGGAAAGGCCCTGGGATTCGGGATAGGACCAGTCAAGCCCCGCCGTTTCGGTTTGGAACTGGGTGAGCATGGCGCGAATCAAGCTGTCCGCCGTGGCATCGGCGGCGACATCATAGGTTTTCGGGAACAGGAAGCCTTCAAGGCTGTTCGTGCCCGCAGATTTCAAGAAGCCGTAATCGCCCGCATACACGCTGGCATCCGACGCCGCCTGCTTGAAGGCATCGGCGCTGATGCGCCCGCTGGTGGCGCTTTCAACCGCCGAGGCGATCTCGGTCAGGCGATAGCCTTCGGGAATGGTGAGCACGGCATCGGAAACCGGGCCGTTGCGCAATGCGGCGATGATGTCGTCGACCGTCGCACCGCCTGCAAAGGTGTAGGTACCGGGCTTGAGATCGGACCCCGCGTCCAATTCCTTCACGCGCTCGGTGAATTCCTTAGCAGACCCCACCAGCTTAGCATCCACCAGCGAGGAGCCGATGGTGTTGGCGGATGCGCCTTCGTTGACGGTGATGGTGGCCTGCTGGCCTTCCGCCAGAAGCTCGACCTTCGGCGATACGCAGCTGGCAACCGAGGAGCCGACGAACCACAGGATGCCGATGCCCAGCAAGGCCAATACGGCAAGGAACACGTAATGCGGAACGTTGGATCGTTTGGGTTGGATATAGCTGGTATCGTACGTGCGGAACATACGGTCGCCGCGCGCGTGCGCCGAGCGTGCCGCATGGTTCGGGCGGCGGGAATAGGTCACTTGCCTACGAGGGGACATTTACACTACCTTTCGCCTGCATGGCGGGCATCGAGCCACGCCTGAAGGAACACACTTGCTGCAATCATATCTATCTTGCCGCGCATATCGCGCTCCGACATGCCGCTTTCACGCAAACTGCGCTTCGCTTCCTGCGAGCTGAGGCGCTCATCGGTGAACTCCACCGGCAAACCGGCGGCCTTCCCGATGCTTGCCGCGACACCCCGAATACGACCTGCCTGAGGCCCCTCCTCGCCCGAAAGCGTGTACGGAAGGCCTGACAAGATAAGCTCCGGCTCCCAGTCCTCGAGCACGCGCTTCCAGCTTTTCGCGTTGGAAAGCACCTCGTTAGCGGGAAGCACGCAAACGGGCGATGCCACGCGCTCGCGCGGGTCGCTGATGGCGACGCCTATGCGCGTCTGACCGATATCCAGTGCAAGAATCCTCATTATCGACCTAACCTTACGCATCGAACGGATAAGAAAAACGCCCCGCAGCCAAGGGCGGCGGGGCGTGAAAGCTGCATCAACAGTTACAGCAGCATCTTGCGAGCAGCCTCGAGCGCATCATCGATGCCCGCGGCGTTCTTGCCGCCGGCCTGCGCCATGGCCGGCTTGCCGCCGCCGCCGCCCTGCACGCAGGGGGCGATGGCCTTGATGACGGCACCGGCGTCGAAGCCGGCTTCGACGGCCTCGGGCGTGCCAGCTGCCATCAGCACGGCTTTGCCGTCCTTCTCGCCGATGAGCACGCATGCGCCGGGTTCCGCCATGCGGGCGGACAAGACATCCCAGCCGTTGCGCAGGCCGCCTGCATCGGCGATCTTCACGCGGGAGATGACCACAGGGTAGCCGGCAGCGGACTTCACGGCGGAGCCGATGAGCTTGGTGATGTTGTCGTCGGACACGATGCCCTTGGTCTGCTTGGCCTTCTTCTGGAACTCGCGCAGCTGCTTGACGTTGGCGGCGGTGCGCTCGGACACGTCGAACAACGGGACGCGCAGCTCTTCGGCGGTTTCCTTCAGCTCGGCCTCCACCTTGTTGATGTAATCGAGGGCGCCGTAGCTGGTGACGGCCTCGATGCGGCGCACATTGGCACCCACGCTGGTTTCGGACGTGATCTTCATGATGCCGATCTCGGCCGTGTTGGCGACATGGCAGCCGCCGCACAGCTCGCGGGAGAACCCGCCGCACTCCACGACGCGCACCTGATCGCCGTACTTCTCGCCGAACAGCGCGGTGACGCCGCTTTCGCGGGCCGCGTCAAGCGAGGTCTCGTAGATGTTGGTTGACGTTGCGGACATGATGAACTCGTTGGCAACGCGCTCGACCTGCGCCAGCTGCTCCGCCGTGACCGCGGCGAAATGCGTGAAGTCGAAGCGCAAGCGATCGGGACCCACGTAGCTGCCGGCCTGGGAGACATGCTCGCCGAGGACCTGACGCAGCGCGGCGTGCAGGATGTGAGTGGCGGTATGGTTGCGCGTGACGCGCGCACGACGATCTGCATCCACGGAAGCCGTGACGGCAGCGCCCTGGGAGAGGGTGCCCTCGAGCACCTTCACCACATGGCAGACGAGGCCCTTCTCGGGAGCCTTCGTGTCGACGACCTGGACCTTGACGCCCTCGGCCTCGATGACGCCCGTGTCCCCCACTTCGCCGCCCATCTCAGCATAGAACGGGGTCACGTCCAGGACCGCTTCGCCGGTCTGACCGGCCTGCAGCTCGCTCACGCGCTCGCCGTCGGCGATAAGCGCGCTGACCGTAGCCTGGGCGGAAAGGTCCTGATAGCCGACGAACTTCGTGGCGCCGAGCTCCTTGAGCAGCTCGGCGTGGATGCCGCCGTACGTGGACCAGGCCGCCTCGGCGTCCTTGACGTTGGCCGCACGAGCACGATCGCGCTGCGCCTCCATGCAACGCTCGAAGCCCTCCATGTCCACCACGACGCCGCGCTCCTCGCACAGCTCGCGCGTGATGTCCACGGGGAAGCCGTAGGTGTCATGCAGCGTGAACGCCTGCTCGCCGGGAAGCGTGGTGCCTTCGAGCTTGTCGAGGGACTCGGACAGGAACGCGCGACCCTGGCGAAGGTTGGCGCCGAAACGCTCCTCCTCGGACAAGATGATGCCGCGGATGAGCTCGCGGTTGTCAATGACCTCGGGGTACACGCTGCCCATGAGCTTAACCAGCTCGTCAACGTACTCGTTGAGGAACGGCTTGTCCAGGCCAAGCATATGGCCCTTCATGACGGCGCGGCGCAGCAGGCGGCGCAGCACGTAGCCGCGGCCCTCGTTGGAGGGCAGGATGCCATCGGCGATCATGAACGTGACCGAACGGCTGTGGTCGGCCATGATGCGCAGGCACAGGTCGGCAGCCTCGTCCTTGCCGTACTCGACGCCGGCCAAACGCTCGCCCACGCCGACCAGGCTGCGAAGCACGTCGGTGTCGTAGTTGTTCGTGACGCCCTGCATGATGGCGGCCATGCGCTCAAGGCCCATGCCGGTATCGATGTTCTTGGTCTTAAGCGGGGCCAGCGTGCCGTCCTCCTGGCCGTCGTACTGGGTGAACACGCAGTTCCAGTACTCCAGGAAGCGATCGCAATCGCAGCCCGGCTTGCAGTCGGGGCTGCCGCAGCCCACCTCGGGGCCCTGGTCGAAGTAGATCTCGGAGCACGGGCCGCACGGGCCGGTAGGTCCGGCGCGCCAGAAGTTGTCATCCTCGCCCAAACGGGAGATGTGGTCTTCTGCCACGCCGAGCGACTTCCAGATCTCGATGGTCTCGTCATCGTCCTCGAACACGGTGAAGTACAGCTTGTCCTTCGGAAGGCCGAGCACCTCCGTGGAGAACTCGAAGGCCCATGCGCACATCTCGTGCTTGAAGTAGCAGCCGAAGCTGAAGTTGCCCAGCATCTCGAAGAACGACAGGTGACGGGCATCGCCGATGTTGTCGATGTCGTTGGTGCGCACGCACTTCTGCACCGTGGTGGTGCCGATGTATGCGGGGTCCAGCTCCTTCTGGTGAAGGAAGTAGGGCTTGAACTGCACCATGCCCGCGCTGGTGAGCAGCAGCGAGGGGTCATCGGGGATAAGGGAGGAGGACGGCATGCGTTTGCAGCCCTTGCTCTCGAAGAACTTCAAGTACTTCTCGCGGATCTCCGCGCTAGTCATGTACTCCATGTGCCTGTCTTTCTAACTATGCCTTGCCATAAATCGGCGCGCGTGCGCCCTATTGCCGACCTTCGTTGCGACGTTGCTCTTTGCAGCGACCCACCTTCGGAAGGGAGAAGCCCGCCGAGGCGTCCGGATGAGGGGACGTTGCATCGGCGATGGGATCGAGCG
Organism: uncultured Senegalimassilia sp.; assembly: GCA_934661765.1. The sequence goes on along the minus strand of CAKUJT010000012.1, from coordinate 5,417 downwards.
ATCCGTCGGATCGAGGTGTGCCCTGGAAGAACACGCCGTCCTCGGCAACCAGCTGGCGCCCGGTTTGCTTCTCGAAATAATACACGAAAACGGACTTCATGACCGCCACGGCGGGAATAGAGGCCAGCATGCCCACAAGCGAGCCGGTGAAGCCGCTCATGGCCCCGCCGATCGCGCTGCCCGCCATCAAGGCGATAAGGGTGAGCGCTGGATGGATATCCACCGATGAGGCCATGATCTTCGGGGATATGAACGTGTATACCGCCTGCTGGATGATGATGGTGCCGAGCAGCGCGACCAAGGCGATCCACGGGCTGACGAACACGCCCACCACCGCCGCAAGCGCGCCGCCGAGCCACGGACCCACGATGGGGATGATGTTCAGGATGCCCGTGATAATGCCGAGCGCAGCGTAATTGGGAATGCCCGAGACGGCGAACAGCACGCCGCACGCCACCCCGATGACGCCGCACTGGATAAGCGTGCCCTTGATATAGCCGCCCATAACGCGCGTGAACGTGACGTGCAGCATATCTATGGTCTCGCGACGGGAAGGGCCTGCCAATCGCATGGTCTCGCGACCGAGCGCAGGAAGCTCGATGAGGATCCAAAACGCTATGACCAGGGCGAAGCCGATCGCTATACCCGTGTTCACCACGCCGGCGCCGATGGCGACCACGCCCGTGGCGCTCTGGCGCGCCACATCGGACGCCGCCGAACCCATAGAGGACAAAGCCTCGTTCATATACGTTTGCACCGTGTTGTTCTGGAACACATCGGAATAGCGAGCGTACACGCCGTTGGCCCAGCCCATGAAGTCGTTGATGTAGCCGGGGATGCTTTGCACCAAGTCGGTGAACTGCTCGCCGAAGCCGAACGCCGGGGAGAGCATAAGGAAGCTGACGATCGCCAGCACGGCGAACATGAGCAGATAGGCGATGCCCGTTCCCGCCGGGCGCGGCACACCCTTGGATTCCAGCTTGTTCACCGTGCCGCGCAGGCAGAACACGATGACCAGCGTCCAAAGCAAGATGCCGATCGGGACGCTGAGGATGTTGATGAGGTAGACCGCTGCGCCTGTGAGCAGGATGGCGCCCACTGCGGTCCACACCATGAGGAACCGGCGGTGCGCCTTTTCCATCGCAACATCGGGATTGGTGGCCATGGATACCAGCTCCTAGCGCTCCTGGGAGGAATCGTTGCCCTGGGAACCATACGTGAAGTACTCAGGCTGCTCAGGCTGGTCATCGGACTGGGCCTGCTGGGGCGCATCGTCGTTTGCCTGGGCCTTGGAGGGGGCGCCATCCTGAGCATCGTCTTCTTCGTCCGGCACGCCCGCCAATGCAGCGGCCTGGGCTTTCGCCTTCGCCTCGCCAAGGGCGACCGACTCATCGCTGGCATGCTTGGACTTGAGCTTCTCGCGAACCTTGGAGGTAACGTTGTTCATGATCTCCATAGGGGCGTTCGTGGCGGCCTCGACCGCGCCCACCGCATTCGAGGCGGAGTCGGTGATGTCGCTCACGTCCTCCAAGATCTGATCGAGACGCATGATCTCGAGATTCGCCGCGTCCACGGTCAAAGACACGCGATCGACGAGCGGATCGACCTTGTCCATAGCGGGCTCAAGCGACTTCGTGATGCGTTGCACGCTTTCAAGCGTCGGGTCGAGCTGCTCCTTCATCTTGTCGACCGTGGTACGCGTTTTGCGCACGGTGATCACAAGCTCGATCACGAACCACACCAAAGCCACGCCGAGCACCACGTACACGATAGGCAAAACCACGCCCATAACTTCGCCGAAATCCACCAGACGCCTCCTTCATATATCCATATACGCCGCCAACTATAGCATGTGGCCCTGGATTCTACCCTGCCGACGCATGCGTTTACACCCGCCGTTCATAGCGGTTGCGATGCGGTTACCTTCATCAAGACGTGGGGTTTTGCCCGTGTCGAGCCGCCGCCTGAGCGGCCTGCGCCCGATCGCGCGCCGCGGCATCCACTCGATACGCTTCCCAACCGCGCTCGGAGGGATGGTAAAAGCAGCCGCGCTCAAGCCCTTTGGGCAGATAGCGCTGATCGACCCAACCCGCAGGGTAATCATGCGGATACCTGTACGTACCGTACTGCTCGGAGCCGGGACGGTGCCTGTCGCGGAGATAGTCGGGGACATCGCGCTTGGGCCCGTTGCGCACTTCCGCCAAAGCGGCATCGATGCCCGCTTCGCACGCGTTGCTTTTCGGCGCGAGTGCGATATAGGTTGCCGCCTGCGCCAAGTTGATGCGGCATTCGGGATACCCGATGACCTCCGCTGATTTGAACGCGGCCGCAGCCACCAGCAATGCCTGGGGATCGGCATTGCCAACGTCCTCAGACGCGTGGATGAGCATGCGACGCGCGATGTATTTGGGATCCTCTCCCCCATCGATCATGCGCGCAAGCCAGTACAGCGCCGCATCGGGATCGGAGCCGCGCATGGACTTGATGAACGCGGATATGATGTCGTAATGCATATCCTTGTTCTTGTCATACGGCAGCGCACGATGAGGGGTAGCGCTTTCCACCTGCGCCTTCGTGATAACGGCAGGCTTTTCGCGCGTGCCGGGCTGCTGCATGCCCGCCGCAAGCTCAAGGGTGGTAAGCGATGCGCGGCCGTCGCCGCCCGCCAAGAGCACGATGGCGCTGCGGGCAGCCGGGTCGAGCCTATACAAGCCGTCCAGCCCGCGGGGGTCGGCAACGGCCCGATCGACCAACTGCGCCACATCGCCATCGGAGAGCCCCTTAAGGCCGACTACGCGCGAACGGCTTATCAGCGCGGAGTTCACTTCGAAGAACGGGTTCTCGGTGGTGGCGCCCACCAACACCACGGTGCGGTTCTCCACCGCATGGAGAAGCGCATCCTGCTGGCTGCGGTTGAATCGATGAATCTCGTCCACGAACAAGATGGTGCGCGAGCCGTTGAGCGCCAAGCGCTTCTCGGCGGCGTCGATTTCCCGGCGCAGGTCGGATACGGTGCCGCCGATGGCTGACACCTCCACGAACGTGGCCTTCGTGGATTCGGCGATGACGTGAGCGATGGAGGTTTTGCCGGTTCCCGCCGGGCCGTACAAGATGACCGAGCTGACGTTGTCCTGCTCGATGGCCGCGCGCAGCCAGCTGCCCGGGCCCACAGCGTCCTGCTGCCCCACCACATCTTCCAGCGTTCGCGGGCGCATGCGCACCGCCAGCGGCGCCACCTGCTGCTTGCGTTCGTTCTCCATTGCCGTGAAAAGCGTGTCCATGACCACCCCTGCCTGTTGATTGGCAAACCATGATAGCACGCGAACGTTTGTTTGCCTAGAGAAAAAACAGGGTACCCCGCCCAGCTCGAAAAGCAACGGCTTGCCTACACCTGCTTCACCGATTCTGTCAAGACTTTACTTTGCCTTGAGGTCTCATATACTCGATATCAGGTTCCACCCTTGTCGCCGTACTTTTTGCGATGGACCGATGCTATTTCCGAGGGAGCTCAAGATAGCAAGTGAAACGGAGATTCGCGCCCGTTGGCACGAAAGCCGGGAAGCAAGCTGCGAGCACCCACCTTGTTGAGGTGGGTTCATCCTTCCGGCCGGGGGTGGGACTTTTTTCATGCCGAAATCCGGCCCGCCCCGCCATCTAGACCGCAATCGCCCGGGCAAGCAGCTACGCCGCAGGAAGCCTGAGCACGAACGTGGTGCCCTCGCCTTGCTCCCCCTCCACGCAGATAGTGCCATGGTGGTATTGCACTGCATGTTTGACGATGGCAAGCCCCAGGCCCGTGCCGCCCGTTTCCTTCGAACGGCTTTTATCCAGGCGGAAGAACCGCTCGAACACCTTGTCGCGCATCTCCTCGGGGATGCCCGCCCCGGTATCGCTCACGCGCACCGTGACGACCGACGCAGGGTCCGGCTCCGCCCCGGCGGCACGCAGCGCCTCCAGGACATCGGGGGACGCGGCGCCTTGGGACACGCGCACGGATACGCTTCCACCGGCATGGTTGTAGCGCACCGCGTTCTCGATAAGGTTGTACAACATCTCCTCGGCAAGCGTCTCGCTACCGTTGATGTGGGCGGACCCGCCCTTCACGGAGATGGATACGCCCTCGTCAGCGGCGAACGACTCCAAGCGTCCGGCCATCCGTCGGGCAACGGACGTCACGTCGATGGGCCGCTCCTCGCGCGCGAACGCGCTCTCGTCGAGCTTCGAGAGCGTGAGCACGTCGTTGATAAGGCCGCGCATCGCCTGCGCCTCGTCGTAGATGAGCCCCGCGAACTTCTGCCGATCCTCGGGCAGCACCATATCGTTCTTCATGAGCTCGGCGTAGCCTGATATCACCTGCAACGGCGTCTTCATCTCGTGGCTGACGTTGCTGGAGAAATCGCGGCGCATGCTTTCGGCTTCGGCAAGCTCCTTGTTCTGCTTCTTGAGCTGCGCCTGCTGATCATCGATGCGCTGGAGCAGCGGCACCATTTCCCCGTAGATGTCGTTTTCCAAAGGCTCCGCCATGTCAAGGGCGTCGATAGGCTTCATGATGTGGCGCGTGAGCAGCCGGGACAGCAAGAATACCAATCCGGCGACGACCACGAGCGCGAACAGTGTTGGCACGAGCATCTCGCCCAAGAAGGCGAACAAGGAATGACGGGTTTCAGACAGGCGGACGATGCGCCCATCGGAGAGCTTCTCGGCGGCATACACCGTATCGGTGCCTAAAGTTTCCGAATAGCGCATGCTCACCGCCTCACCCGTGCGCGCGGCCTTGCTGACCTCGGGACGGGAGGCGTGGTTGTCCATCTGACCGGCGTCTGCCTGGCTATCGTAGAGCACCAGGCCGCTTTCGCTGATAAGCGTGTAGCGGGTGATACCGCTGAACTGCTGGGACAAGATGGTGGTCACATCTGCGGCCGGGGCCTCGTCAAGGGCCATCGCTGCCCGACTGGCCTCCTGGACCAGGGCCTGCTCGGCATCATGCTCGTAGGAGTAATAGAAGATGCTGACCATCACCGCGGAAAAGGCCAAAAGGATTCCCAGGGAAAACGCCAAAACGGTGGTGAAGATGCGACCGGCGAGGCTTTTAACGTGATCGGGCGAAGGGCTCATGCGGCAAACCTCTATTCCGGCTGTCTGATGCTGTAACCCACGCCGCGCACGGTTTTAATGCAGGCATCGGCTCCCGGGCATGCGGCGGAAAGCTTTTGACGCAGCGTTTGGATGTGCACGTCGACGGTGCGCGTCTCGCCCACGAACGTCATGCCCCACACGTCCTCGAGCAGCTGACCGCGCGACAGCACGCGCCCGACATTGCGAAGCAGTGCGCGCAGCAGGTCGAACTCCTTGAGCGTGAGCTCGACGGGGACGCCGCCTGCGGAAACGGTGTGCTCGAGCACGCGCAGCTCGATGGG
>CAKUJT010000011.1 GCA_934661765.1 uncultured Senegalimassilia sp. | reverse complement strand
ATTAGCGACATGCGTTTCCTTTTTCGGACGGGGTTTCGATTGTCTGCCACTATAGCAAACAACCTCGTAACCACCGCGTCAAACGATGGTTGCGAGGTTGTTTTTTCACAGCGAACGTATGGACGAGCTGGCGATATCGGGCCGAACGGCAGCGCATTATCGGTTTGCAGGATAGCGGGCGCGGGCCGCTGGGCCCGCGGCGACCCGGGCGCATGGCGGATGGCCGGGCGCGATCGGCCGGCAGGCACCCGCCGAGGCGCGACCCACCGGAGGGCGCCGCCGCCCCCTTCGCCGCCTCTTTCGCCACATGCAGCCCGAGCCGTGCCGCCCGGGCAATGCGCAGCCGCTACGAGAACGCGACGAACGTGAGCAGAAACGCCACGGACACGATCCACATGAGCGGCTTGACGTCGCGCCAATGGCCCTGCGTCACCTTCACCACCACGTAGGTGATGAAGCCGAAGCCGATGCCGTTGGTGATGGAATAGGTGAACGGGATGCCCATGATGGTGACGAACGCGGGGATGGCGGCCTCAAGGCTTCCCCAGTCGATCTTGCCGATGTCGCTCATCATAAGGTAGCCCACGACCACCAGCGCGCCGCAGGTGGCCGAGCTCGACACCATGCCGATGATGGGTGCCAGGAACGCGCAGACGAAGAACGCCAGGGCAATCACGATGTTGGACAGGCCCGTGCGCGCGCCGGCCGCCGCGCCCGAGGTGGATTCGGCGAACGAGGTGATGGAGCTTGCGCCGACGAAGCCGCCGACGATGGCGCCCACGGAGTCGACCATGAGGATCTCGCGCGTGTTCTCCACGTTGCCGTCCTCGTCGACGAAATCACCCTGCTGGCCCACCGCCATCATCGTGCCCATGGTGTCGAAGAAGTCGCTCATGAGCAGGCTGAACACGAACATGAGCAGCACGGGCTGCACGAACACCTGCACGATGGCCAGGCCGCTGCCGTCGGGCAGCTGCTGGAACGGGGCGCACAGCGCGCTGAAGTCGGGGACGAAGTCGAACTCGGTGGGCAGCGCCGTGACGCCGAGCGGGATGCCCACGATGGTGGCCACCACGATGGAGATGAGCAGGCCGCCTTTCGTGCCGCGCACCGTCAATATGATGGCAAGCGCGATGGACACCACGGACACCACGGCGGTGGGCTCGGTCAGGCTGCCCATGGTGACGAGCGTGGAGGAGTCGGGCGCCAGGATGCCGCCGCCCTTCAGGCCGATGAACGCCACGAACAGGCCGATGCCGATGCCGATGGCCTGGCGCAACGCCACGGGGATGGCGTTCATGACAGCCTCGCGCAAGCCCAGCATGACGAGCACCAGGATGATGACGCCTTCCAAGAACACCACGCCCATGGCGATGCGCCAGTCGAGCCCCATCGACCCGCACAGCGTGAAGGCCACGATGGCGTTGATGCCCATGCCCGACGCCAGCGCGATGGGGCGGTTGGCGATCAGGCCCATGGCCGCCGTCATGACGGCGGCGCCAAAGCACGTCGCCGTGAGCGCGGCGTTGAACGGGATGCCCGCCGCTTCCATCATGGCGGGGTTGACCGCCACGATATAGGCCATGGTCAGGAAGGTGGTCAGACCCGCCATCACCTCCGTGCCCAGCGAGCTGCCGCGCTCGCCTACCTTGAAGAAACGCTCGATAGCCGCTTCCATTCCGCCCTTTCCCCTTTCCGGATGCGCACGTTGCGGCGCATTCTCTTTCCCTTCCGCGCCCCCCACAGCGCGGCGGCCGCCCGCGCAAGCGCACGAGCGGCCGGAGTCGAATCAACATATGCGGAAAAAACCGCAACCGTCACAGTAACACGTGCAGGAGCGGAAAGAGCGATGCGGGCGGCAAAACGCCCAGACGAAAGGACGGATGCGGGCGGGGACGGCTAGCGAGCGGCAACTGCGGCGACCGAGCAGCAGGCGCCCGCGGGCACGGGGCAACGCCCTCGCCCCACGCGCCTGCGCCCGCCCATCGCGCTAGCGGGCGGCCTCCTCGGGCATCTTCCAGAGCAGGATGAAGCCTATGATGAACAGCACGGCCACGCTGAGGACGCCGTAGCTGCTTGAGCCCGTGAGCTGGGTGAACACGCTTACGAGCAACGTGCCCATGATGGTGGCGTATTTGCCGAAGATGTCGAAGAAGCCGTAGTACTCGTTGGCGTTCTCCTTCGGGATGAGCTTGCCGAACTCGCTGCGCGACAGCGCCTGGATGCCGCCTTGGAACAGGCCCACGCACACGGCCAGCACCCAGAACTCGGCGGCGGAGCGCAGGAAGAACGCGGCGAACAGCGTGATGCAGAAGTATGCGAACACCGCGATCAGCAGCATGCGCTTGGTGCCGAAGCGCCCGGCCAGGCGTCCGTAGGCGATAGCCGACGGGAACGCCACGAACTGCGTCACCAGAAGCGCGAGCACTAGCTGCGTGGAGTCGATGCCCAGGTCGGTGCCGTAGCTGGTGGACATGGTGATGATGGTGTGCACGCCGTCGATGTAGAAGAAGAACGCCAGCATGTACATGAGCAGGCGCTTGTCGCGGGCGATCTTCTTGCACGTGCCCGCCAGGCCCTTGAGCGTATGGCGGAACAAGTGCTCCTCGCGCGCCTTGAAGTGCGTCTGGTGCACGTCGCGCAGCACCGGCACGGAAAACACCAGCCACCACGCCGCGGTGATGACGAACGAAATGCGGATGCCGTCAAGCTGCCCGATGCCGAAGCTGCTGCCGAACAGCACGATGACCAGGCACACGATGAACGGGATGCACGAGCCGATATAGCCCCACGCGTAGCCCTGCGACGAGACCTCGTCGTAGCGATCCTGCTCGGTGGCGTCGACCAAAAACGCATCGTAGAACACGAGCGACGCGTTGAGCATGACCGACGAGAACACGTATATCACCAGGAACACCATGGCGTTGTCGGGCACGCCCATGACCGCGAGCGACACCGCGCCCGTGCCGATGGTGCCCGCAAGGAACTTCTTCTTGTTGCCCTTCAGATCGGCCAGGCTGCCCAGAAACGGCATGAGCAGCGCAAGCGCCAGCGAGGCCACCGTGGCTGCATAACCCCAGGCCACCACGGCGGACGACCCAGGCTCGGCGATTGCCGAGAAATAGATGGGGATGAGCGTTGCCGCAAGCATGACGTACGCGGAGTTTCCCACGTCGTACAAAACCCAGCTGCGCTCGCGTTTCGACAGGCTGCGAAGGCCCAATCCCATGGCTGCTCCTTGCTATCGGCAAAGCCCGCGCCGCCCGCGGGAACCCGCCGACGCGCAGGCCCGTGCGGTTCCGAACACCGAATCGTGCATGTACGTTGAACGCCGCCGAGCGGCGCGCAAACCATTGTATATGATGGCTATAATCGTCCACGTAAAATGAATGTCAGCCACACGAGAAACGGGGATACGGAATGCCAGCAATCATCACCCATGATTTCTTCGGACGCGACGTGTACGACGCGCTGTTCCAGACCATCGGCGGATCGCGCGACGAAGCCGACGCGTTCCTGCTGGGAAACCAGGGCCCCGACCCGCTGTTCTATGCGGTGGCCGACTTCCGCGCCACGGCGTACCACAAGCTGGGCAACACCATGCACAGCCAAAAGCCCGCCGAACTGCTGGCGGCGCTGAAGGACTCCCTCGGCGTCCTGGACCCCGAGGAGAAGCCGCTCGGACGCGCCTACGCGCTGGGGTTCCTCTGCCACTACGCGCTCGATTCCACCGTCCACCCGCTGGTGTACTGCCACGAGCACGCGCTGTGCGACGCGGGCGAGCCGGGGCTGACGCGCGATGACGGCAGCGAGGTGCACGGCGTCATCGAAAGCGAGCTGGACGAGATGGTGCTGTTCGCCAAGCGCGGCGACACCGTGGCCGCGTTCAACCCCTCGCGCGAGATCCTGCACGCAAGCGAGGCGGTGCTCGGCGCCGTGTCGAAGATGTACGCCTACCTGGCCCTGAACGTGTACGGCGAAGTGATCCCGCACAACCTGTTCCGCCTGTCGGTGCATGGATTCCGCCTGGTGCAGCGCCTGTTCTGGTCGCCCACCGGCATCAAGCGCGACCTCATCGGCCGCATCGAGCGCCTGGCGCGCCCGCATTCGTTCTACCAGTCCATGAGCCATCGCCCGGTGGCCGCCGCCGAAAGCGTGTTCGACAACCACGAGCACGACGCCTGGACCAACCCCTTCACCGGCGACGTCCGCACCACCGGCTTCTGGGACCTCTACGATCAGGCGCAGTACAAGGCGAAGAACCTGATCGCCGCGTTCGACCAGCCGGGCTTCACCGCCGAACGGACGCGCGAGCTGACCGGCGAGCTGGACTTCTCCGGCCGCCCCACGCAAGCCCAGGTGCTGGCGGTAGAGTAGCGGTTGCGATCTGCACGCAGGCACCCACCCGCGGCACGGTCCGCGCACCCGGCGGCTCGCACGTCGCCGGCCCGCCCGCAGCGCAACCTGAACGTCCGAACGTCCGAACATCAGACCGCCCGCAGCGATGCGGGCGGCAACCCCATCCTATATAACGATTCCCATATGAAAGGGTATTCATGCTGGAAGTAGCCCTGGCTATCCCCTATTGGCTCGAGCTCGCCGCAACCATTGCGGGCGCCATCTTCGGAGCACTCAGCGCGGTACGGGCGAAATACGACATCTTCGGCGTGTGCTGCATCGCCATCGTGGTCGGCCTTGCCGGCGGCATCACGCGCGACATCCTGCTGCAGGATTACGGCATCTACGCCTTCCAGAAACCGAACCTGATCCTTGCCTGCATCGTGGCCGGCATCGTGGCGTTCTACTTCGGCAAGCTCATGACGTACTTCGATCCGTTCATGGACTTCCTGGACAACCTGTCGGTGGCGCTGTGGGCCATCATCGGCACGGGCAAGGCGCTCTCCGCCGGCCTTGACCTGGTACCCGCCGTCATCCTGGGCACCATCACCGCCAACGGCGGCGGCATCGTGCGCGACATCTGCATGAACCGGGAACCCGAGGCGTTCCAAGCGGGCACGGTGTACGTGAGCGCGGCGCTCATCGGCGCGCTCGCCTTCGCCGTCATGAAGCAGAACCACCTGCTCGACCAGTATGCTGCCATCACGTGCGTCGCGCTGGTCATGGGCATCCGCTACGCCTCGCTGGCGTTCGGCTGGCGAACCCGCCCGGCGCGCGACTACTCCGACGTGGTCACGCAGGCCGTCGCCCAGCCGGTCAAGCGCATGGCCAACCGCGTGCGCGCCCGCCGCCGCCCCACCGGCTTCCAGGCTCAGACCACCGGCCTTACCGGCCCCATCCCACCGGTTACCGCCAAGGGCGTCACCGGCAGCATGCCGCCCATCGCCTCCCCAAGCGCTACCGGCAGCATGGCCCCTATCGCATCCGACGGCTCATCGTCGGATAGCGCCTTGGGCAACGGTGTTACCAGCACCGACGGCGAGAATCGCTGCTATCCGGAAAGCGACGACCAGCCCCCGCGTCCCGAGAGCGAGACGTAAGGGGCCCACAGGCCGCGCCGGGCGTCTGCCGGGAGTTCCATCGGGAAAGCACGCATGGCCCCGGACGGTAGCCGCCCCGTCCGCCAACGCCGGCGGATGACCCCTTCATCTCGGCTGCCAGCTGAGGCATCCGCCCCAGCTGTTGCGGAAACGGGGCTTGCAATATAACGGGATGTTGACGGTTCGCGTCTTTCGCAACACCGCCGTGGATTCCCCGTTTCCAGCACGTTAACTTGCGTTACACTTTGGAATCGCACGTGCGAACGTGGTAGGTACTTGTTCTTAGAAGGAGACCCCATGGGCAGGAAGCACAAGTTCGACTATTTCGGCGCATTCGAGCAGCACTCGAAGCTGGCCGTCGCCGAGTCGGCGTTGCTGGTTGAAACCATCGAGCAGTTCACGGAAGCATCCGCGCTCGAAGAGAACACGCAGAAGGCGCATGAGATCGAGCACGAGGGCGACACGATCAACCACAAGATCTTCAAGACGGTCGCCACCGACTTCATCACCCCCATCGACCGCGAGGACATCATCGAGATGTGCCAGGCGCTCGACGACATCGTCGACGACATCGAAGACGTCATGCTGCGCTTCTACATGTACGACATCCACTTCATGCACGACCAGGCCATCGAATTCGCAAAACTCATCCAGGGCAGCTGCGAGGCGCTCGACAACGCCATGTGCGACTTCCACAACTTCAAGAAGTCGAAGAACTTCGTGAACCTCATCGTGAAGGTCCACGACCTCGAGGAGCAGGCCGACCAGCTCTACACCCAGGTCATCCGCGACCTGCACGTGAAAGATTACGACAACCCCATGCGCGTGTACGTATGGACGAACCTGTTCGACAGCATGGAAGCCTGCTGCGACGCATGCGAGCTTGCAGCCGACGTCATGAACACCATCATGCTGAAGAACGTGTAGGCGTACGTCGCACAAACCCATAGCAACACGAAAGGCCCGCTCACGCGGGCCTTTCTCATGTGATTGCAAGTTTGCGGCCAGGCCGCTGCGCCTTATGCGTAGAAGGCGAATACGCGGCGACGCTCGCCGCCGATGGTGGTCAGGTTGCCGTGACCGGGCAGGACCACCGTGTCGTCGGGCAGGACAGCCAGGCGCTTGAGCGACTTGCGCATGGCCGACATGCTGCCGCCGCTGAAATCGGTGCGGCCGATGGAGCCGAAGAACAGCGTGTCGCCGGCGATGAGGACCGGCTTGGCGTCCAGGCGCTCGGTGAGCGAGGAGTCCAGGAACAGGCACATGCTGCCCTCGGTGTGACCGGGGGTGCTGATGACCTTCCACGGCATGTTGCCGATCTTCACCACGTCGCCGTGGTTGACGCGCTGGTCGACCGGGCATGCGGGGAACTTCTGGTCGTCGCGCGGCACGGGCTTATCGCCGCAGATCATGTCGGCGTCGATGGCCGAGGCGATGACGGTGGCGCCCGTAAGGCTGCGCAGCTCGGCAGCGGCCGCCACGTGGTCGGAGTGGCGATGCGTCAGCACGATGGCGTCGAGCTTGCGCCCGCCCAGCGCCGCCGCGATCTTCTTCGCATCGCTTGCGGGGTCCACCACAAAGGTGGCGGAGCCGTCCGACACGACGTATACGTTGGTCTGATACGGTCCCAGAACCAGGAACGACGCGTCGACGCACGTTCCCTTCACCTTATATGCCATGTTGTCCTCCTAAATCATCATCTTCGAACGTCGAGGGCGAACGATACAGCCCCTCGACCCTGTAACGGGAACGGACCCCATCGAAGCGCCCATCCCCCTTCTCACCAACACGGGGAAGCGACCATCCGAGGAAAGTCCCCGGACATCAACCCGGCCGCAAAGCCTTCCCTACAGCTGCGCGGAATCCTTTCCCCCGCCCACCTTCGGCACCATGCGGCGGGCATCGAACACGCCCTCGAGCGCCTTGAGCTTGCTGAGGATGATGTCGATGTGCGTGATGTCGCTGACCTGGAACAAAAAGCGCATCTCGGCCATGCCGTCGCGGTGCGACACCGTGTTCGACGACAGCACGTTGGCGCCCATGCCGGATAGCACGAGCACGACATCGGAAAGCAGCTGCAGACGATCGAGCGCCTCGATGTAGACCTCCACCTTGAACGACGTGTTCTTCGGCAGGTCACTTTCCCATCGCACCTTCATGATGCGCTCGGGCTGGGCCATGAGCTCCTTGGCGTTCGGGCAGTCGCGGCGATGTACCGACACGCCGCGGCCGCGCGTGACGAAGCCGATGATGTCGTCGCCCGGAACGGGGTTGCAGCAGCGCGACAGGCGCACGAGCGCGCCTTCCACGCCTTCCACCACCACGCCGTTGGAGCTTTTCGTCTCGTGCTTCTTCGGCTTGTTCACCAGCGTGAGCATGGGCGGCAGCTTGCCGGTGGTCATGGCCGCCGTGCCCAGGTTCAGCGGGTCGGGCTGCTGATCGCCCTTGCGGCCCAGTTCGGCGAGCAGGCGGTTCGCCACGCTTTGCACGCTCTCCTTGCTGGTGCCGATATTGACCAGCATGTCGTCGGCATCCTTGTAGCCCAGGTGCTCGGCGACGGTGCGCAGTGCGCGCTCGGAGCGGGTGTTGGAGATGCCCAGGCCGTGCTTGCGCATCTCGCGTGCCAGCTTGTCGCGGCCGCTGAGCAGGTCGTCTGCGCGGGTGACCTTGCTGAAGTACGCGCGGATCTTGTTGCGCGCGCTGGGGGTTTTCACGATGTTGAGCCAGTCGCGGCTGGGGCTTGCCGACTTCTGCGTGAGGATCTCCACGCGGTCGCCCAGCTGCAGCTCGTATGCCAGCGGCACGATGGCGCCGTTGACCTTCGCGCCCACGCAGTGGTTGCCCACCTCGGTATGGATGGCATAGGCGAAGTCGACGGGCGTGGATCCGGCGCGCAGGCTCATAGCCTCGCCCTTCGGCGTGAACACGAACACCTCGGTGGGCGCCAGGTCCACCTTCAGATCCTTCAAGAACTCGCGCGAATCGTGCGTCTCGTCCTGCCAGTCCACCATCTCGCGCAACCAGGCCAGCTGCTTGTCCATGGAGTCGTTGCTACCACGGCCGCCCTTCTCCTTATAGCGCCAGTGCGCCGCCACGCCGTACTCGCTTTGGCGGTGCATCTCCTCGGTGCGGATCTGCACCTCCAGCGGCCTGCCGGCGGGGCCGATGACCGTGGTGTGCAGGCTTTGGTACATGTTGAACTTCGGCATGGCGATGTAATCTTTGAACCGCCCGGGCATGGGATGCCACAGCGTGTGCACCGCGCCCAGCGCCGAATAGCAGTCCTTCACCGACTTGACGATGATGCGCACGGCGATCAGGTCGTAGATCTCGGAGAAGCCCTTGCCCTTCTTCGCCATCTTCTGATAGATGCTGTACAGGTGCTTGGGGCGGCCCATGATCTGCGCCTGGATGCTCACCTTGTCCATCTCGCCGCGCAGCACGGAGATGACCTCGTCAAGGTACTCCTCGCGCTCGGAGCGGCTTTCGGTGACCATGCGCGAGACCTGCTTGAACTTGTTGGGCTCGAGGTAGTAGAAGCTCAGGTCCTCCAGCTCCCACTTGATGGAGTTGATGCCCAGGCGGTGCGCGATGGGCGCGTAGATCTCAAGCGTCTCGCGCGACTTGAAGATGCGGCGGTCCTCCTTGAGCGCCGCCAGGGTGCGCATGTTGTGCAGGCGGTCGGCCAGCTTGATGACGATGACGCGGATGTCCTTGCTCATGGCGACGAACATCTTGCGGATGGTGGCCGCCTGCTCGTCGGTGAGGGTTTCCACCTCGATGCGCGTGATCTTGGTGACGCCGTCGACCAGCTGCGCCACATGCGGGCCGAACTCCTGATCGACCAGCTGGCTGGTCACGTCGGTGTCCTCCACGGTGTCGTGCAGAAGCGCCGCGCACAGCGTCTCCACGTCCATGCGCAGGTCGGCCAGGATGATGGCCACCTCCACCGGATGCGCAATGAACGGCTCGCCCGACTTGCGGCACGCGCCCTCGTGGGCCGCGGCGGCGAAGCGGAAGGCCTTCTCGAGCTTGGCCTCCTCCTCGTCGGTCAGGTAGCCACGCGTCATATCCTGAAGGTCGGCGAAGCGCTCATCGGGGGTTTTCTCGCCCTTGGGCATCACCTTCGTGGCCTCGGTGGAAAACGCCTTCTCCGCCACGTGCGGGCGGCCCAGCAGGCTATCGTCGACGGTTTGCCGGACCACATCGGGCTGCGCCCCCAGCAGGTTCTGGTCCGATCGGCTATTCGACTTGGTCATTTCCGGCCTCCTTTGCAACGGCGGTGGTGGGCAGGATGGGGTGCGACACGCGCTTCTGCAGGTCGGCGGCATTGCTGCGCATGACCCAATCGCGGAACGCGTGGAAGATCTCGCGCTCGTCCATCCCCTCGCGATAGCGCACGCTGTCGGTGAGCTGCACCTTGTCCTGCGTGTCCTTCACGTGGATGGATCGTACCAGCCCATCGGGGCCGAACATGGCGTGCGCCTCGATAAGCCCCAGCTCGCGGAACACCGCCACGGCGCACGTGACCGACGCCGTGTTCACCGGGAAGATATCGGTGGACACGTTCTTGGCCAGCTCGGCGTCGCTGGTGGTGAAGAACAGCGTGTCGGAGGCGCGCTGCATGGCGCGCAGCTTGCGATACACCTGCGCCAAGCTGTCATGGCACGGCGTCATGTCCGCCAGGATGCGCTCGTTGAGGGCGCAGTCGTTGCGGCTGAACAGCAGGTGCACGCAGGCCGGCTTGCCGTCACGTCCGGCGCGGCCCGACATCTGGTTGAATTCTATCTCGTTGAAGGGCATGTGGTACAGCACCACATGGCGGATGTTCGGGATATCCACGCCCTCGCCGAACGCGCTGGTGGCGATAAGCACCAAAAGCGCGTCGGTGCGGAACAGCTGCTCGATGCGCTTGCGCTCGCTGCGCGACAGGCCCGCGTTGTAGAAGCCGATGAGCGGCGCCACCTGCGGCGCGTGCTTGCGCAGCGCGCGGGCGACGGCCACGGACTGCTCGCGGGAGTTCACGAACACCACCGTCTTCTCGCCGGTTGCCACCAGGTTGGCCAGGTAGTTGTCGCGGCTGGGCACGTTGCGGCGGTCGTCCAGGCGCAGGTTCGGGCGATCGGAGGCGTCGAACACGCACGCGTCGATGGGCAGCTCGCGGCGCACGGCCTGCGCACACTCGTCGTCGGCCGTGGCGGTGAGCGCGAGCACCGTGGGGTTGCCCAGCCTGCGCACCGCGGAGCCGATGGTGGCGTACGCCTCGCGCTGGCCGGCGCGCGCCAGGCCCACGTGGTGCGCTTCGTCGACTACCACGAACTTCACACGACCGGTGTAGGCGAACGAATCGGCGTGCCAGGCCAAGAACTCGGGCGTGGTCAGCGCGATGTCCACGCTGCCGTCGGCCAGGCCCGCGAACGCCTGGCGGCGCTCGTCGACCGTGGACTCGCCGGTGAGCGTGACCACGGTGATGCCGAAGGGCGCCAGCGCCTCGCGCAGATGGAACGCCTGGTCGGCGATGAGCGCGCGCAGCGGGTACACGAACAGGCTGGCCTCGCGGGCCGCCAGCGCGCGCAGCGTGGCATGCACCTGGAAGGTGAGCGACTTGCCGCGACCCGTGACCATGACGCCGAGCACCGACTTGCCTTGCGCAAGGTTATCCAAGATGTCGCGTTGGGCCTGGTGAAGCTGGCCGTCGCCAATGATGGCGCGCACGATGTGCTCGCGCAGGCGCTGCGGATCCTGGCGCGCCATGGCCTCCCAGTGGGCGCGGTTGACCTCCAGCTCGTTCTCGTATTCCTCAATGGCCTCGGGGTCATGCGGCGCGTCGGCGCACAGCTCCTCGTCGCGCGTGGCGTACAGGTCGCTCACGAAGCTGAGGTTCTCCGGGTTCAGGCACGCCTCCAGCGCGGCGCACGTGCGCGCCGGCGACAGCGACTTGAGCATGGCCTTCACGCTGCGGCGGTTCTTCCATTCGTCGATCTGCACCTCGAACGCGGCATTGACCACGCTGTCGGTCTTCATGAGCGCCTCGATGTCGTTGCAGTGGAACATGATGCCGGCCACCGTGGTGCGCCCGTTGGAAAGCGAGCACGAGAAATGGTTGCGCTCGGCGCCCACCGCGCGGCTGTGCAGCAGCGTGACGTCGCGCGCCAGGTACACGGGCACGGGATGCTCCTGGCCGAACGGGGCCAGCGCATCGAGCTGCGCCACGTTGCGCAGCGTGAGCTCGTCGAGGTTCACGCAGGCGTCGATGGTGATGAGCGGGTGGAACGCGCCCTCGGGCAGCGCATCCATGTACTCGCACAGGCGACGTTCGAACTCGGGGAGCTTTTCAGTGGGAAGCGTCACGCCCACGGCCGCCTCGTGCCCGCCGAAGCGCAGCAGCAGGTCAGAGCAGCTTTCCACGGCCTTGAACAGGTTGACCTGGCCCACGCTGCGGCCACTGCCGCGCGCCTCGTCGCCGTCGATGGTGAACAGCAGGCAGGGCACGCCGTAGGTGTTCACCAGGCGGCTTGCCACGATGCCCTTCACGCCCTCGTGCCACCCTTCGCCGGCCACCACCAGGGCGCGCTGGCCCTTGTAGGTTTCGGCGGCCTGGGCTTTGGCGATCTCGGAGAGCTCGGCCTCGATGGCGCGGCGCTGGTCGTTGACGCCCTCAAGGCGCTGCGCCTGCTGATTGGCCTGCTCGAAGTCGTCGGTGAGCAGAAGGTCGAGCGCCAGCTGCGCGTCGCCCATGCGGCCGGCGGCGTTCAGGCGCGGGATGATGGAGAAGCTGAGGTTGGTGGCGGTGACCTGCTTGCCGGAGGCGCCGGAGGTATCCAGCAGCGCGGCGATGCACGGGCGCGGGGCCTGGTTAATGCGGCGCAGGCCGTCGGCCACCAGGGCGCGGTTCTCGTCGCGCATGGGCATGAGATCGGCGATGGTGCCGAGCGTGGCGAAGTCGGTGTACTGACGCCACAGGTGCGGCTTGCCGAAGCGCCCGCCCAGCGCCTGCACCATCTTGAGCGCCACGCCCACGCCTGCCAGGATGGCGCTGGGGCAGGCGGGGTCGCGCTTCGGGTCGGCCACGGGCACGCCCTCGGGCACCAGGTCGGAAGGCTCGTGATGATCGGTGACGGCCACTTCGATGCCGCGCTCCTGCAGCAGGCGCACCTCGGCCTTGCAGGCGATGCCGCAGTCGACGGTCACCAGGAAGTCGGGCTTGACCTGCGACAGGCGCTCGATGGCCGCCGGGGTGATGGCGTAGCCCTCCTCGAAGCGGCGCGGGATGAAGGGCGTGACGTGCGCGCCGAACTCGCGCAGGCCGCGCGTCATGACGGTGGTGGCGGAGATGCCGTCCAGGTCGAAATCGCCGAACACGAGGATATGGTCGCCGCGGCGGATGGCGGCCTCCAGCGCATCGGCGGCCTCGGACAGCCCGGGGATGGTGTAAGGGTCGCGCCAGTCGCGGTCCAGCGACGGCGTGAGGAAACGGTTCGCGGCTTCCGGGGTGTCGATGCCGCGCGAGACGAGCGTGGCCGCGATGAAGTGCGGCATGTGCAGCTCGCGCTGCAGGCATGCGACCGCCTCGGGCTCTGCCGCCTTGATGTTGAATCTGGCAGACATGGTGGGTACCTACTTATTGCAGTGCTTTCCTATAGTTCGCCTCTATTGTCGCACAAGTGCGTGGCGGCACCGCCGGGAAGTGCCGCGGTCGGCGGGCAACGTGGCAAGCGGTTCGGGAGAGGCACCCTGATGTGCTGCGGAGGCGCGCGACGGGGGGCGCAGCCACGCGCTGCCGCCCGGCTGCCGCACCTGCTGCCGCGCGATGCCGCCTCCGCCGCCGCACCCCTTCCTTCTCGCTCGCCACACCCCGCCACCTCGGCCGCCGCGCCCGCAACCGCCCCGTTCGCAGCTTTTTTGCAGCCTTTCGCCCTTACCCCGCAGGCTGACGCGGGCATGCGATAATGGGGCCTTCCTACCCTGAACAACGTGCAGGAGCATCGCATGGCCAACTGCCTTGTCGCCCAATCGGGCGGCCCCACCGCCGTCATCAACGCCAGTCTTGCCGGCGTCATCCGCGCAAACCAGCTCAACCCGCTCTACGACCGCGTCCTCGGCGGCCTCCACGGCATCGAGGGCACGCTGGCGGGCAACCTGTTCGACCTGACCGACCTGAGCGGCCACGAGATCGAGGTGCTCAAGCAAACGCCCTCGTGCGCGCTGGGCACGTGCCGCTACAAGTTCTCCGAAGAAGCCGATTTCCAACGCCTCATCGACGTCATGGATGAGAACGACATCTCCACCATGTTCTACATCGGCGGCAACGGCTCCATGTCCACGGTGGCCGCCATGACCGCCTGGGCCGCCGAGCGCAACCTGGACAAGCGCTTCATCGGCATCCCGAAGACCGTCGACAACGACCTGGGGCTTATGGACCACTGCCCCGGCTTCGCCAGCGCCGCGAAGGTGGCGTGCGAGATAACGCACGCCACGCGCATGGATTACGACGCCTACACGCGCCCCGAGGTGTTCGTGCTGGAGACCATGGGCCGCGACGCGGGTTGGCTTGCGGCAAGCACGTGCCTGACCGGCGACGTCGACCTGCTCGTGCTGCCCGAGGTGGATTTCCGCCGCAGCATTTTCCTGGAGCAGGTGCGCGCGAAGATGGAGCAGCAGGGCAGCTGCTACGTGGTGGTGTCGGAGGGCGCGCGCTGGTACGACGGCACGTACCTGTCGGCCAACGGCAAGGCCGCCGACGGGCTGGGCCACGCCATGCTGGGCGGGGCCGCCGGGCGGTTGAAGTCCATGATCGTGGAAGCCGGCATCGTGCCCCGCTGCGTGGTGCAGGACCTGTCGCGCGTGGCGCGCTCGAGCAACTTCGCCATGAGCTTGGTTGACCTTGAGGAGTCCTACGACCTGGGCGTTTCCGCGCACATGCGTAGCGCGAAGCCCGAGTTCACCGGACAGGTGGTGGGCATCCGCCGCGGCCAGGGCGTCGACGGTGGCTACAACACCGAGTTCTTCGCCTGCCCCGCCTCCGACCTGGCAAACTTCGTGCGCCCCTTCCCCGCCGAATGGATCCTGCCGAACTACCAGGGCGTCTCCGACGAGGCGCTGGATTACTTCCGCCCGCTCATCCAAGGCGAACCGAAGCTCATCTGCGAGAACGGCATCCCCGTGACCATGCGCCCCTTCAACAGGCGCTAAACGCGAAAACGCCCGGCGTCCCCCACAACGAGACGCCGGGCGTTTCGTGCTTTTAAGAGGGTATGGCGTCGAGCGCTACTCGGCCGCCACGAACGTGTCGCGATCGGGCGCGAACGACTGCATGGCGGCGATGGTGCGCTCGAACAGCTCGTCAAGCTCCCACCCCAGCATGTCGGCGCCGCGGCGGATGACGTCGCGGTTCACGCCGGCCGCGAAGCGCTTGTCCTTGAACTTCTTTTTGAGCGACTTCACGTTGAAATCCATGACGGATTTGCTCGGGCGCATGATGACCGCCGCGCCGATAAGCCCCGTCAGCTCCTCGGTAGCGAAGAGAACCTTCTCCATCTGCAGCTCGGGCTCGGGCAGACTGGAGTTGAAATCGCTGTTGTGCGTCTGGATGGCGCGGATGAGCTCGGGCGACCCGCCGGCTGCCGCGATCAGCTCCGCCGCATATACCGTATGGTTCTCGGGATCGTCGTCGTGCTCTTCCCAATCAAGGTCGTGCAGAAGGCCGACGATACCCCAAAAGCCCTCGTTTTCCGCATCGAACTCGCGGGCGAAATAGCGCATGGTCTGCTCGACCGTCTCGCCGTGCTCGATATGGAACGCGTCCTGGTTGTGGGCCTTCAACAGGTCGAAAGCCGCCTCACGGGTGATCCCGGCATCAAGGGTTGCCATTGCATGCTCCTTTCATCGTTGACGCCCATGCTATCACAGCACCGCGGCGCTCGGCCATGCGCCCGAAACGACGGAAGGGCCGCACCCGTCCCCCCGTCTTACGGGAGTAGGATGCGGCCCTTCAACGGGTCGTTGCTTCAGCGTCGCGCCCGCGATTTCAATCCCACGCGCGGCTTCGGATTTCCTCGGCCATCGCAAACGTGTCGCGTTCGGACGCAAACAACCGCATGGCGGCAGCGACGCGCCGCGGCTTCGGTGCCCTAGAACACGATGCCGAATGCGGAGATGATGAGGCCCCAGAACACGCCCGTGGCCCACAGGCCCGCCAGCACGATGAGGTTCTGGCGAAGGCGGCGGTTGGTGCGGAACAGCACCAACAAGCCCACGCCGGCCGACACCAGAAGGCCCGCCATCATGGCGCCCGCGCCGAGCGCGCCCTCCACGTAGAGCTGCGCGATCACCACGCTTGCCGCGCAGTTCGGGATAAGGCCCACCAGCGCGCTGCCCAGCACGGAAAGCACCGGGTTGCTGCCCAGGAACGCGCCGAGCGCATCTTCGCCGACCAGCTCCAACGCGCCGTCGAGCACAAGGGTGATGACGAAGATGAACACCGTGACCTGCACCGTGTGCTTGAGGGCGCTGCGCAGGATGGAGCCGCCCTCGTGGTGATGCTCGTGTTCCTCATCGTGCTCGAAATCGTACGCCAGCTCCGGCTGCTGCTCGCAAGTTTCGCAATCGCCGTTGCAATGGCAGCGGTCGCGTTCGCACAGCTCGTGGATGCGCAGCTTCTCGCGGTCGCGACGCGCCAGGCGGATGGCCGCGTCCACCACGAAGCCCATGACCATGCCGATCATCAGCTTCACGCCCATGATCTTCAGGATGGTCATCGGCGCCACCTGCTCGGCCAGGAAGATGGGCAGCATCTCGTCGGAGGTGGACAGGAACACGGCGAACAGCGTGCCCAGCGTGATGACGCGGCCCGCCCACAGCGTTGCCGCCGCGGCCGAGAAGCCGCATTGCGGGACGATGCCCACAAGCGCGCCGACCACCGGCCCCGCAGCGCCCGCACGCCGCACGGCCTCCTCGGCCTTGTCGCCCGCCTTGTGCTCAAGCCACTCCATTGCCAGATAGGTGACGAACAGAAACGGGATAAGGTACAGCGTGTCCTCGATGGAGTGCTCGAGGACGTGCCCGATGAGATGCGTGATGTCTTCCATGAACCTTGCCTTGCGATCGAAAGATGCCCTTGCCTGCGCATGCATCACATGCGCTCCGTGTGTCAGGTTCCCAGTTTACAGAACGCGTCAAGCGAACATGAAGAAAACGTGAACAATGGTTAACTTTCCCGACTTTTGCGATACACGACGGGCCCGGGATTTCTCCCGGGCCCGTTTGGGTTTTGCGTGCTTGCCCCTCGTTTGCTGCCGGGGAGCCGGCGAGGCTGCGCGGCCGAGCGACTAAGCCAACGCGGCCTTCAGCTGCTCGATGCCGTCGAACGGGGTTTCGGTGTTCCCGTTTTGGCGGTCGATCTTGATGACCGTACCCTTCCACGTGGGGCCCTTGCGCTGGGCCGCCGAGGTTGCCGTCACATCATCGGCGGGCTTGCCGCCTTCCCCATCGTGCTCCTTGAACTCGTCGGTTCGCACGACGAAGCGGTAGTCGAACTTCTTGCGGTCCGGCAGGCCCTTCGTATCGAAGCCGTACTTCAGCTGGCCGAGCATGCCGCGCATGGCCTCGACCGCGCCGGCTTCCCCGATGCCCACCATACCGAGCTCGCTGCTGTAGAGCGACTTCGGGGACACGTACAGCGTGCGGATTTGGCGGCGGCGACGCTCCTCGAAACGGACGAGGATCGCGGCAATAGCCACGATACCGGCCCACCATATGATGGCCAGCGTCAGGTCGAGCGGGCTATCGATGCGGTTGAAGCCCAGGTGGTACCACAGCACCAGCAGCAGCGCCGCGACGACGGCCGCCGCGCCCAGCACCAGATAGTTGCTTTTCCTCATGGCCCTAAGCCTCCATTCCGGCGGGCTTGGCGGCGGGAGACCCCGAGGGGTCCTTGCCGTCGCCATCGCCCAAGATGTCGTTCATGTCGTTGCGCAGCTTGCGCTCGTGGTTCTTACGGCGAAGCGCCGCCGCAAGACCGTAGGCAGCCGTCAGAACCATACCGACGATCATGTACCAGTGCACCCAGCAATGATTCTCGACCGACTCCCTACCCAACGGGTTCTCGGCGTCGTAGATCCGCTCCTCCTCGACCGGGTTATCGGCCTCGGGGCTGCCCGTCACCGACTCGTACGCACCCTCGAGCACGTCGGCCAGCGCATCGAGCGGGCCGGCAGCCGCAGGCGCCGGAGTCGAAGCCGACGAGCTAGGTGCAGGCGCGGGTGCGGACGTCGAGCCGTTGCCCGGCGTCGTGCCGTTGCCCGGGTTCGGAGTCGAACCAGGCGTCGCGCCGTTGCCGGGAGTCGGCGTCGGCGTGGTGTCGCCGTCCGGAGTCGTGCCAGGCGTCGTGCCGTCGCCCGGGGCCGGGCTCGGCGTCGGCGTCACATCATCGCCAGGCGTCGGGCTCGGCGGCGGCGTCACGTCATCGCCCGGGTTCGGCGTCGGGGTGGGCTCCGGCGTCGGGGGCACCGGGGCCGGCGTGACCGTCAACGTGCCCAGGTGCTCGTCGATGACGTAGTTAGCGGCATCGACATCGCCCCACGTGATGCGATAGGTGTTCTCCGAGCTGCCCACCTCGGTCTGGCTGCCGGTGGTGGCCGCCGTGACGCGATCCTCGCCCTGCAGGCCTTCGATCGACAGCTCGCTATTCGTGAGCTCGCTGCCGTCGTAGATCTTCGAGTCGCTGCCCGTGGCCACCGTCAGCGGCGCGGGCGTGATGCGGTACGTGCGCTCGACGCTGCCGGCGTAGTTGCCCTTGCCGACAACGATCACGGTCACCTCGCCGACGTTCTTCACATCGCCGGAGAAGGAAAGCTCGTAATCGAGGCCCTTCACCAGCGCCTTGCCGTCCTTATCGACCACTTCGGGCTCGAAGCGCTGATCGGCGCCGTTGTACACCGTGTCGGCCAGATAGCCGACCGTCACGCCACCGAATGCGCCGGCGTCGTCGGGATTGAGGGACTGCGCCGATACCGTCAGCGTGCCGAGGTTCTCCTCGACCGTGTAGTTCGCCGCCTTCGCGCTACCGTCCCAAACCAGCTCGTAGCCGTTCACGCTCGAGCCGACCTCGGTCTGGCTGCCGGTGGTCTTGAAGGTTGCGGTCTCGCCGTTCACGAAGCCCGAGACCTTGCCCTCGGCCGTCAGCGCATCGCCATCGAAGACCTTCGTAACGCTCGGGGTGGTCACCGTCAGCTTCGCCGGCTCGACCTTGATGGTGCCGTCGACGAACTTGACGTTCAGCTTGGAGGTGACGTCCTCTCCCTGGGCGTTCTTGATGACGAGCACGTCGGCCGTGGCCGCCACCTCGCCGTCGGAGACGTCCTTCGCGCTTGCCGCGGACTCGGCGGTCTCAAGCGAGTAGCCCTCGGGCAGGTTGGCCACCTTGACGGTAGCGCCATGAGACGAACCATCATAGGTGAACGTGCCGCCCGTGGTGGTCACGACTACCTCGTCGGCGGACTCGGTGACGGTCAGCTTGCCGATGGTCTCGGCCTCAAGCCTGTAGTTCGCCCGCTTCGCTGTGCCGCTCCACTCGATCCTGTAGGCGTTGTCGCTCGAGCCGACCTTGGTCTGGCTGCCGACCAGCTTGAACTCGACGGTCTCGCCATTCACCAGGCCGTCGACCTTGCCGCCGGCGGTCAGGGGCTTGCCGTCGTAGACCTTGTTGGCGCTTTCGGTGGCCACCGTCAGCGGCGCGGGCGCAATCTGGTATGCCACGTCGACGCTGCCGGCGTAGTCGCCCTTGCCGGTCACGGTCACCGTGACGGCGCCCGCGTCAGTCGTGTTTCCGGAGTAGGTCAGCTCGTAGTCGACGCCCTCGACCAGCACCTTATCGCCGTCCTTCACAACCGGCTTCTGCTGCTGGGCCTTGCCGCTGTACACGACGTCAGCCGGGGCTTGGACGGTCATATCGGCCGCGGCAATTTGCTTCGCCGTGACGCTCAGCACGCCCTCGTCCTTGGAGATGGCGTAGTTGTCAGCGTTGAAGCCCTCGCCCTCGGTATAGGCGATCGTGTTCGCCACCTTGCCGTCGGAAACGTGGGTGGCGCTGCCCGTGGCGCGGACGTCGGAGACCTGGCCGTCGACGAAGCCCTCGTTGCCGAGCTGCTTCCAGCCGGCCACCTCGGGCCTGGTGAGCGCGGTGCCGTCGTAGACCTTCGAGGCGCTGTCGCTCTTCAGATCGACCGCGCGCTTGGTGACGGACAGCTGCTGCGAGCCGTACACGTAGCCCTCGTAATTGCCCAGGCTGGACGCACGGAGCTGGACCGTCGCGGAATCGGCCACGTCGGTCGCCGTGAGCGAGCCGGGATCGGTCGTCCAGTTCTCGCCGTCAAGGCTGTACTCGATGGTCACCGCATCCTGCGTCGGGACCGCTGCGGAGGCGGCCTTCGCCGCAAGCGGCTTGCCGTCGTAGACCTTGGAGGCGGAGCTGCCGCTCAGCGAGATCTTCCCCTCCGCCTTGGCGGCGGCCACCTCCAGCGACCCGATGGTATCGGCGCCGTGGACGTAGTTGCCCTCCTTCGCAGACTTGTCGAACGTGATGGCATATGCGTTCGCGCTGGAGCCCGCGTTGGTCTGGCTGCCGGTCACGGAAAGCGATGCTTCCTCGCCGTTGACCAGGCCGACGATCTTGCCGGGCGCCGTCAGCGCGGTGCCGTCGTAGACCTTGAAGGCCCCTTCGGTCACAACATAGTACTCGGCGGGCGCGATCTTGATGGCGCCGGTCTGCTTCTCGATATCCAGCTTGCCGGTGACGTCCTCGCCCTGGGCGTTGACGATGACCAGCTCATCGACCGAGGCGGTCACGCCCGCCTCGTCGGTCGCGTCGGTGGCCGTGGCGTTGGAGCGCGCTGCCTTCACCGAATAGCCCTCGGGCAGGCCGGACACGGTCACGTCGACACCGTGGGCCTGGCCGTCGTAGGTGCCGGAATAGCTGCCGGGCGTCGCGACCACGCGGCCGGCGAACTCGGTGACGGTCAGCTTGCCAACGGTCTCGGAAACCGTGTAGTTCGCCTGCTTGGCGGTGGCATCCGCCGCCGCCCAGTCGATGGCGTAGGTGTTGTCGCTCGTGCCCACCTCGGTCTGGGAGCCGGTGGTCTCGAAGGGCGCGGACTCGCCGTTGACGAAGCCGGAGATGGTGCCGGCGGCGGTCAGAGGCTCGCCGTTGTAGACCCTGGAGGCGCTCGGCGTGCTCACCGTCAGCGGCGCGGGCGTGATACGGTACGCGCGCTCGACGCTGCCGGCGTAGTTACCCTGGCCGGTAACGGTCACCGTAATGGCGCCCGTCACGTTGGTGAAGTCGTCGGTGCTATAGGACACCGTGTAGTCGACGCCCTCCGTCAGGGCCTTCTCCCCGTCCTTCACCTCGGGAGCCCACTTGTGCTCACGGCCGTCGTAGACAAAGTCGCTCGGGCTGGAAACCGTCATGTCGGCGGAGGAGACGATATCCTTCGCGACGACGGACAGCTCGCCCTCGGCCTTCTCGATGGCGAAGTTGCTTGCCTTGAAGCCGTCCTTCCAGGTGAAGGCGATGGTGTTGGGGACCTTGCCCTCGGCCACCGTCATGACCTTGCCGACCGCCTTCAGGTCATCGACCTGGCTGCGGAACAGGGCCTCGGCACCCTGGACCGTCACCGCGTCGTCGGACTGGTACGCGCCGTTGTACACGAACTCGCGCGTGTTGGACGCAAGCTTCACGGAAGCGGGCGTGATCTGGTACTCCCTAGTGACGGAGCCCGTGTAGTCGCCGATGCCCGTAATGGCCACCTTGATAGTGCCCGTCACGTTGGTGAAGTCATCGGTGCTGTAAGTCACCGTGTAATCGCGGCCCTCGACGAGCGCGTTGCCGTCCTTGCCGGTGACCACGGGAATCCACTTATGCTCGCGCGCGTCGTAAACGGCGTCGCTCGGGGAGTTAACCTTCACCCCGGCATACGCGCCCGGAATCGGGTCGTCCGGGTTGATGGACTGCGCGTTCACCGTCAGCGTGCCGTACCTATAGGTGATGTCGTAGTTCTCCACCTTCGTGGCGCCGTTGCCGGGCTTTGCGGCGAAGGTGTTCTTGCTGGAGCCCACGGAGGTCTGGAAGCCGAAGAAGTCGTAGCCGAACTCCTCGCCGGAGGCAAGCGAGCTATCTTCCACGCTGACCTTCTGTTCGGTAAGCGCGGTGCCGTCGTAGACCTTGGAGGCGTCGCCGGAGACAAGCGTCACCGGACGCTTGGTCACGACAAGCGAGGCCTTGCCGGTTGCCACGTTGCCGAACTGGTCGGTGACGTCCTCGCCGGCGGCGTTCGTGATGATATAGGAATCGACCTCGGCCGTAACGTACCCGGCATCGGTGATGGAGCCCTTGGTCTTGGCCGAAAGGGTGAAGCCCGCGGGCACGCCGATCGCGTTGGCCCCGGCGCTTTCGAGTGCCATACCGTCGTAGACCTTGGTGCCGCCCTGCGGAATCACCACGATGCCGGCCATGCTCTTAGTGACCTCGAGCGTACCGAGGTTCTCCTCAACCGTGTAGTTCTCAGCCTTCGCGCTGTCGTCCCACACCAGCTCGTAGCCGTTTTCGCTCTTGCCGACGGTGGTCTGGCTGCCAGTGGTCTTGAGGGTGGCCGCCTCGCCGTTGACGAAGCCGGACGCCTTACCCTCGGCCGTCAGCGCCTGGCCATCGTAGGGCTTGGAGGCACTCGGAGTGGTCACCGTCAGCTTCGCCGGCTCGACCTTGATGGTGCCGTCGACGAACTTGACGTTCAGCTTGGAGGTGACGTCCTCGCCCTGGGCGTTCTTGATGACGAGCACGTCGGCCGTGGCCGCAACCTCGCCGTCGGAGACGTTCATTGCCGTGGCGCTGGACGCGGCGGCCTCGAGCGTGTAGCCCTCGGGCAGGGCGCCGACCGTCACGGTCGCGCCATGGGCAGCGCCGTCGTAGGTGAACGTGCCGCCCGTGGTGGTCACGACTACCTCGTCGGCGGACTCGGTGACGGTCAGCTTGCCGATGGATTCGGAAACCGTGTAGTTCGTTTGCTTGGCGGTGGCGCCTGCCGATGCCCAGTCGATGGCGTAGGCGTTGTCGCTCGTGCCGACCTCGGTCTGGGAGCCGGTGGTCTCGAAGGGCGCGGACTCGCCGTTGACGAAGCCGGAGATGGTGCCGGCGGCGGTCAGAGGCTCGCCGTTGTAGACCCCGGAGGCGCTCGGGGTGGACACCGTCAGTGGCGCGGGTGTGATCTGGTACGCCACGTCGACGCTGCCGGCGTAGTTGCCCTTGCCGGCCACGGTCGCCGTGACGGCGCCCGCGTCGGTCGTGTTCTCGGAGTACGTCAGCTCATAGTCGACGCCTTCGACCAGCACCTTTTCGCCGTCCTTCACGACCGGCTTCTGCTGCTGGCTTTCACCGTTGTAGGTAACGTCGGGCAGGCTGTCGACGGTCATCTGGGCGATGCCCTTGGGCGTGACGGTCAGCGTGCCGTCGTTCTGCGCGGCGATATAGTAGTTGCCATCCTTAGCGGTATCCCACGAGATGCCCGACACCGTGTTGGCAGAAGTCCCGACCTCGGTCTGGGAACCCTCGGTTTGGGCGGTTGCGGTCTCGCCGCCGACAAGGCCCTCGATCGTCGCGCCCGCAGTCAGGGCTTCGCCGTCATAAACCTTGGAAGCGCTGCCGGCGTTCGCGGTCAGCGGGGCCTTCGTAATCTCGTACGTCTTCACGCACGTGCCCGTGTAGCTGCCCATGCCGGCGATCGTCACGTTGACGACCTTCACGTTCACGAAGTCGTCGGTGTCGTAGGACACCGTGTAGTCGACGCCCTCGACGAGCTTGTTGCCGTCCTTGTCGGTGACCTCAGGAGCCCACTTGTGCTCCTCGCCGTCGTAGACATGGTCGTTCGGCTCACTAATCGCGACGCCCTTATAGGAATCCGGGTTCTGCGGATCGGGCGCGATGGACTGAGCCGTCACCGTAAGGGTGCCGACGTGCTCGCCGATGATGTTGTAGTTGTTCTCCGCACCGAGCTTGAGCTGATAGGAGATCGCGTTAAAGGAGAAGCCGACCTCGGTCTGCGAGCCCGTTGCGTGCACCTGGCCATCGCCGGCAAGGTCGGTCCAGACGAAGCCCGTGTCAGGACGATTCGGGCCCATGTCAACCCAGTCCTTCGTAAGAGGCGCGCCATCGTAGACCTTGGAAGCGCTGGCGGACGTCAGCTCGACGTCGCGCTTCTCAATGATAAGCGTCTGCTCTGCATACTGATAGCCGCTGTAGTTCGCGGCGGAAGCGCGAACCTCGACGGCCAGGGTGCCGGCGTTGATCGCTGTGATCGCAGAAGGGTTGCTGCGCCACTCGGTATCGGCGCTGCCCTTAACGCGATACTCAAGGTGCACGTCGGTTCCCTCGATGGAAGCCGAAGCCGTTGCGGCGCCCGCCTCATGCGAGGACGCATCATATATATAGGTAGCGTTGTTCGGCGCGATGGTGATGCCGTTTTCGGCCGCAAGCGCCGTGATGCTCAGTTTGCCCTCGTCCTTGGAAATGTCGTAGTTGTTCGCGTTGAAGCCAGCGTTCGCGTCGTATGCGATCGAGTTGGTAACCTCGCCCTGGGCAACGGTGGTCACGGAACCCGTAGCGCGAACGTTGGAAACCTCGCCCTCCACGAACCCGGTGTCTCCCTGCTGCTGCCAGCCGGAAACCTCGGGCTTGACAAGCGGAGTGCCGTCGTAGGGCTTAGATCCGCCCTCGGATTTCAGCTCAACGGGGCGCTTGGTGATCTGGTACGTGCGCTCGACCTCGCCGGAATAGTTATTAATGCCGGTGATGGTCACCGTGATCGCACCGGTGACGTTGGTGTGATCGGCGGTGCTGTATCCGACGGTGTAATCCTTGCCAGCCTGAAGCGTGCGCTCCCCGTCCTTGACCACGGGCGTCCACGTCTGATCCTGCCCGTTGTAAACGACATCCGCAGGCGAATCAACGGACATCGTGTTCTTCGGGTTCCCGGAATCGGGAACGATGGACTTCGGCGTGATGGTCAGCGCGCCGTCCGTTACGGCGAACGTGGCCTTCGAGAAGTTGCCGCTCTTGTTGGCGAACTGCTCGGAAGCAAGGTTCATGTTGTAGGTGCCGGCATCCGTGCCCTTGGCCTCGGCCTTTCCGCTGAAGGCGAAGTCGCCTTCAGTGTACAGCGAGTTGGAAGCCGCGAAATCGTAGCCCTCGACGCTCTGCTCGGAGCCGTTGTATTCGACAGTCTTGTTATGGCCGGCGATGGTCGCAACCACCTCGGAATCGCTCGCGGTCACCACGAGCTTACCGAACTTGGTCGTCACCAGGTAGTCGCCGGCGTTCGTGCCTTTGTTGAAGGTGTAGTCGAAAGTGTTGTCGCTTTCGCCGGCGTCGGTCTGAGAGCCGGTGACGTTGATAGTCACGCCCTCGCCATCGATGAAGCCGGTGCCCTCGCCATTCGTTTTAACCGTCACGGTATCGTTGGTGAGCGGTTTGCCGTCATATTCCTTGTTGCCACCCTCGGAAGTCAACGTGACCGGGCGCTTGGTAATGGCGACCCACTCCCCGTTTTCCGCGTACTGGCCAGCAGCATAGTTTGCGCTCGTCGCGCGCAGCATCACCAGCTGAGCGCCGAAATGGGTCAACGCGATCTTCGACGGGTCGTCCGTCCACTTTTCACCGTCGGTGCTGTACTCCACCTTGAGCACATTGCCAAACTTATCGGTGGCTTTTGCGACATATGCGGAAAGCGGCGTACCATCGTAGACCTTCTGCGCATCGTGCACATCCCAGACAACCTTGTCAGCATCTAGGTCGCCGCCCTTGATTTCAAGTGAGCCGTCGATGACCACGAACTCCACGTTGGTGAAGTTGCCGCTGATGTTGGAGAACCGCCCGGAAGCCAGGTTCATGTTGTAGGTGCCGACATTCGTGCCCTTGGCGACGGCTTCGCCCTGGAACTTGACGTTTGCTTCGCGGTAGCGACCATCGCTCGTGGCGAAGTCGTAACCGGTCACACTCTGCTCGGAGCCGTTATAAGGCAACGTGTCGCTGTTGCCCGTGATGGTGACGGTGACCTTGTCGGCAACCGGCGCCACCTCAAGGGTGCCTTCTTCCTTAGTAATAGTGTAGTTGTCGA
Organism: uncultured Senegalimassilia sp.; assembly: GCA_934661765.1. The sequence continues at coordinate 12,227 of CAKUJT010000011.1, read as the reverse complement.
AGTTGGTGTTCGAATTGGCCGCATACGTGAACGAGTTGGTCGCCGTGCCAGCATCGGTAATGGTGCCCGTCACGCTATAGGTTGCGCCCTCGCCCGCAACGAAGCCGTCCCCTCCGACAGTGACGCCATGGTTGGCCAGCGCCTCGCCGTTGTACACCCGGCTTTCGCTTGCCGAGGTCAGCGTGACGGAGCGCTTCGCGATCTTCAGCTCACCCGGAACCAGCTTTACGGCGAACTGGCCGGACACATCGTTGCCGTTGACATCCTTCACCACCGGCGTGCCGCTGATGATGTTCGCATATTCGCCGGCTTTAACGGTCTTCGGGTCGGAGGTATTCAGGCCCTCGACCGTGTACTTCTGGCCGTCCACCGTGAACTCGGACGTCTTCAAGCCCGTCGCCGCGTGCTCAACGCCGTCGTACGTATTGCCGATGGAGGAGTTGGCCTCGACTGTGACCCGGTACTGCGCCTGGCGATTGGCAACCGTCAGCTGACCGAAAATCACACTGATATCGTAGTTGTCTGCTTTGGTGTTCTCATTCAGCGTGTAGCTGAACGCGTTGGAGCTGCCGCCTACCAGCGTCTGAGAGCCGGTGAAGGTATATGCGGCGCCTTCGCCTTCTGCCCAGCCGGATTCCACCGCAAGCGGGGTCTGCTCCTCGCCGCCGTTTTTGTTGGTCAGGGCCGTGCCGTCGTACTCCTTCGTAAGGTCGGCGGACTGAAGCGTCACCTTTGCCTTGGAGATAGCGACGAAGCCGTTCGTGATCTCGAAGCGCACGTTGGGGAAGTTGACCGCATCGGCATTCGTGAACTTGCCCTGCAGGCCCATGACGGTCGTGCCGGCATCAGTGCGCGACACGCTGTTCTCACCGGAGAAAGCGACCTTTGCGCTGGTGTACAGCGCGTTAGTGGACTCAAAGGTATAACCGGTAGCCGTCAAAGGCTTCCCGTTGTAAGTGCCGTCGGCATGTTTGCCCGCGATGGTCACCACAACCTCATCGGACACCGGGTTCACCCTCAGAACGCCCTCGACTTTGGTGACGTCGTAGTTGCGGTAGGCGCCCTCGGCATCTTTCGCCAGCTCCTCGCTCTTGGCGTTCACCAACTTATACGTGAACGCGTTAGCGCTGCTGCCGGCATTGGTCTGAGAACCCGTGACGTCTGCAACGAACGTATGCCCAGTAGCCAGGCTACCGCTCGTGACGCTCACGGTATGATCCTCAAGCGGATTTCCGTCATAGGTTTTCTCGGCCGGCGTAGCTGAAGTCAGCGTCACGGCACGCTTTTTGATGACGAGAGAGCCGTCAATGATTTCGAACTTCACGTTAGTGAAGTTGGCGCTGGTGTTCTCGAAATCCTCGGGCGTGAGGTTCATATCGTACGTGCCGGCATCGGTGCCTTTGGCAACCTTATCATCAGGAGAGCCAACGAACCTGACAGCCGTGGCGGCATAGTTGCCATTCGAGATTTTGATAAAGGAATAGCCCTCGACGGACTGCTCGGTACCGTCGTATTCCTTCTTATCGGACTTCTCGGCGATGGTGACGACCACCTCGTCGGTGTTGGGCGTCACCTTAAGCTTGCCGGGGTCGTACGTGATGTTGTAGTTGGAGGCCTTGGTGCCGCCCTTGAGCACGACGCTACCCTGCGCCACGTTGCTTTCGGTTTCACCGACATCGGTGATGGAGCCGTCGACCTTTGCGGACACGATGCCGTCCTCGCCCACAAAGCCTTCAGCCGTGAACTCGTGCTCCGCCTCGGCGGCAGTCAGCGCGGACCCGTTGTAAGTCCTGCTCGCAGAGCCGGCGGTCACGGTTACCTCGGCAGGGCTGATGGTCAGCGCGCCCGGGGCGACGCTGATGGAGAACTCCTCCGTCACGTCGCTGCCGTTCGGGTCGGTCACCCTATAGCCGTCTTCGCCGCTCGTGACGATATTGTTGTAGGTGCCAGCATCCGTGCCCGAAACGCTCGCATGATAATTGGAAACGGTGTACTCAACGCCGTCGAAGGTCCACTTATCCTGCTCCACGCCAGACACCGTGTGCTCTTTGCCGTCATAGGTTGGGGTGGTATCGCTCTTACCCGTCAGCGTGATGGCATACTTTTTGTCCTCCGAACGATGCTTCACCGTCAGCGTTCCCGGCTTTACGGTGACGCTGTAGTTGTTTCCGTTCGTCCCGTTTTGGAACTTCCAGCTTTTGTCCTTGATGGTGCTGGCAGAGGTGCCGCACTGGGTCTGCGAACCCTCTACGGTAACGTCGGAGATGCCCTGGTCGCCAACGAAGCCGTCAGTGGTGAACTTCGGGTCAGCCTGATCAGCGGTCAGCGCGCTGCCGTCGTATTCCTTTTCCGCGGACCCAGCCGTGATCGTCACCGAACGCTTGTCGATAATGAGCTTGCCGTCCTCGGTCGTGATCTTGAACTGATCGGTCACGTCGTTGCCATGGGGGTCGGTAACGACGACGTCGGAAACCTTGTTCTCATATTCACCGGCATCCACTTTATTCTCGGCTCCGGACGTCTTAGCCTGGATGGAGAACCGAACCCCTTCGTCATTAGTATAGGTAGTCGTCTCCAAGCCGGTTACGCGATGAGGCTGCCCATCATAGACGGACGTGCCGCTTGCGCCCTTGACGGTGACCTCGTACTTCTTGTTGTCGGCGCGCTTGTTCACGTACAGCTTTCCGTACTCGTACGTGATTTCGTAGTTGTCGAAATTGGTGCCGGAACGAGGCTCGCACTCGAACTTGTTGTCATAACAGCCAGGGGCGATGTTGTTCTCATCGAACCATTTGACGTTCTTGTTGTTCACACCCTCGCCCTCGACGAAGCCGTCGCCCTCGAAGGTCTTCTCGGTGGTAGTGTCCTTATCGTTGTCGTAGACGTCCTTCGTCCCGTCGACGCGGATATCGGTTTGACGCTGAAGCGCGCGGCCATCGTAGTTCTTGTGGCCGTCCTCGGACCACAGGGTCACCTTTCGCTTGGTGATCCCAAGCGAACCGTCAACGACCTCGAACTTCACCTTGGCGTAGTTGCCGTCAGCGGAAACGAAGCTAGCGGCAGTAAGCCCCATATTGTAGGCGCCGGCATCCTTGCCCTTGGCCTCGGCCGTAGCGCCCTCCGCAAGGGCGATCTTCGACCGATCGAAGCCGTCGGGCGCCTCAGTCACGTCCCAACCGGAGACGGTCTGCTGCTTGCCGTTGTATTTCTCGGTACCCGTCTTGCCCGTGATCTTCACGATGACCTCGTCGGTAACGGGGCTGATGTGCAGGTTGCCGGGCGTCGTCTGGGTCACGACGTAGTTGTTGTCGGAGCTGACCTTGCCGATGGTGCCATTCGCGAACGTATACGGGTAATCCCCGGCGTTCGTGCCCTTGCCGCCCTCGAGCGTCACGCCGTCGAAGCTGGTGCTCACGTCCTCGGGAAGGTTCGTCGTGTAGCCTTCGACGCTCTGCTCGGAGCCGTTATAGGTTTCGGATTTGGAATTCGCCGTCAGCGAAACGTTCTGGCGGTAATAGAACTTCACCACGTTCTGGGACTCGTCGGCGCCAAGCTTGAGGTCCTTGACGTTATCATTGACCTGCGTGTAACTGGCGATCGCCTTGGGCACAAGTCCGGTGACCTGGTCGCCCACATGGCCCGTATGGCTCTCGGTCGAAAGCGGGGTGTCCGAACCCGTCCAGTAGTACTCGACGCGATAGCCTACCGGATTTGCGGTGTAGTAGAAGTCGATGGAAGAATCTTCGCCCACCACGCCGGATTTCGACTCGTTGGAGACAGGCGTATATCCCGGAATGTCGATCGGCTTCAACGTGACCTTCTGGTCCTTCATGTAGCCGGAAAGGGTCTGGGACGGAGCGACGGGAGTATTCGTTTTATCGAGATAGTAGTTCACCTGGATCGACTGGTCGCACGGCACATATTTGCCATAGTAGAAGACGTTCTCAACCGTGGTAACGGGGAACGTCACCGGCTGCGTGCAAGCCTGGTCGGAATACCAACCCATGAACTTATATGTTACGCCGTTGACGGTTTTCTCGGCTTCGGGTGCAGCAGGCGCAACAACCTGCACGGCGCCGTCTTTCACCTCAAGCGTCGAAACGGAATATTGCTTATCGAAACCGGTCGCGCCCGCGGACTGCAGCCAAAACGTTGCCGTCACAACCTTCTTGACCTTGATCTCGACCTTGCAATCAAGATGATAGGTACCGCTATTATTCGAGATCTTATACGGGTGCAGGACAATGGCCTCGACGTCGTCTTTGCTGATCGACACGTGCAGCTTGTCCTCTATCTCGGACTTATAACTATCGAAAACCTTATCCCAATAGGAATTGGCTTGCGGCAGGGTCCAAGAAGAGCCGGTGGAACCGTCGGGCCAGCTTACAACGCGATTCGCAACGTTATCCCACGTGTTTTTGCCGCTGAAGGCCGCCCCCTCGACGTTTACCTTGACCCCCAAGTTGCTTTGCCCACCCGTCGGGTACCAGTCGCTCGCCGAATTCGAGTCGGGGTTGTTCGTCGGGCTCTTCAGGAAGAAGAGCTTGGCGTTTTTTTGCTGCGCAGTCGACTCCGTCACCGTCACCTCGTGAGTGGCAGTGAGAACCTTGCCCTCAGCCGTGACCGTGGTTGCCGTGATGGTGACGTTGCCCGCCTTGACGCCGACCACCTTGCCGGAGGCGTCGATGGTAGCAACCGAGGGATCGCTCGACGTCCACGTGACGCCCGTATCGGCGTTGGTCTCAAGCGTGATGTTCTTGAATTGCTCAACCTTGTCGTAACCAGTGATTTCGAGCGAGGTTATCGGGGCCTTAGGCAGCACATGAATGGTGAGCTGCTCAGTTACCCATTGCCAAATGCTGTTGTGATAGCCATGCATTAGGATTACATCGCCCTTAGCCTGACCCGTCACTATTACGCTATCGCCGTTTTTCTCAAACGAGATAAAACCTTCGTCTTTGCCCGAATACCACCAGCTACTGCCGTTGCTCCACTTGTTACCGCTCGTCCCTTGGTACGTTGCAGTCTCGCCAACGTAGATCCACTTCTCAAACTGCTTATCTTCACGCGTAACGGTCGGACCATCAAACGTCATCGATGTGCCTAAATCGTAAATCCAGCCAGAATTAGGCTTTACCACGACGGTGTATTTACCAGGAATCGCAAAGTCGGCATCATTGTGATAATACTGGCTCGCGTTTTCAATCTTCACTCCATCGCGATAATACTCAAGCGGCAAAAACGCTCCACCCAAAGACTGATCGATAGTATAGACGGTGCCGTTTTCGGTATCTTTGATCTGGGGATACCAGAAACAGCTTGTTCCCGCAGACGTGTTTTCCGGCTGCACGACGGTGAACGAGCGCTTCTTGACGGTCACGTCGAAGGACAAGCAATCGCCGATTTGGTTATGCCAGTTACCAGACTGGTCGATGTATCCCAGGTAGATGGTTATCGTTTTCTCCGACCCGGAGAACGCCCAGTTGCTGGTTGCCGTCAAGGTGATGGTCTTCTTGTCGGCCGAAACGATTCTGTCGGATGTGGGGAAAAGGTCTTCGCCGCCATACCAGTTGTCAATCGTCATATCCCCGTTATAGGTAAGCGTGATGGTGTTGCCCATGATGACGGAGGTGGGGCCGGAGATGGCGCCCGCGCCCACGGCGGAGACCTGCGTCTCCTCGGCGGCGGCATCATCCTCGATGGAGACGGCGGCGGCATCCTTGCCGGAATCGCTGGAAACGGCCTCGGTCTCAAGCGTCACGGTCGCGCCGGCGGCGATATCAGCGGCGGAGACGGTGTAAACGCCCTGGTCATCGGGGGAGATGGGGTTCTCCTTGCCGGAAACCTTGAGCACTGCCTTCGTAAGGTTGTAGCCGTTATCGGGGGACACCGTGAACTTGAAGTCGTCCTTCACGGGCACGGTGACCTTATGCGCAGGCGCGGAGACGACCTGGTTCATATACGTGATGGAGGCATTGCCCAGCACCAGCTCGACGTCTGCCGTGTCGGCGTCCTGCTTCGCGCTTTCGACCTGCTGCGTTGCAGCGGGCTGCGCGGACTCGGAGGCGCCCGAAGCCGCCTGCTGCTGCGACGTCGTGGACGCAGGTTGCTCGCCTGCCGCAGGCGCCGCAGAGCTTTCCGCGGACGCCGCGGAGCTTGCCGCCGTATCGGCAGACTTATCGGCCGCGCTGGTCGCAGCGGCGGACGAAGCGCCTTCCACCTGCGCCGCCGCATCGTCTGCCGCGGCGCCATCCCCGGCGTACACTTGCGACGGCGAAACCGCCGGCCAGCCGAATCCCATCAAGACGACGGACAGCGCCACGGACAGCGCCTTGTGGCCCAGCGAGTATCGCTGCGTCATGCTGTCCACCGTCAACTCGTTGCTCTTTGCCTTCATATCGTTCACCTCATCAAGCGTTTCCGTCGGAAACGTTCGCTGCTGAAATACCGTTTCAACCCGTCTCGCCGCCGCGCGCGATCATTCGAAGCGCGCAGTCGGCCTAGTGCAGGCTATTGTGGGCAATTATATAACGATTCCCCCTATTCTGTACCTCCCCTGCCACTAATTTTCTGCATTCAAATCAAATTAATTCATATACGAAATCCCAGTTCAATATGCGATTCTGCCCATTTCTTCGATTCGCCCGTAACAAACAACGCCCCTTTTGTATGTCCGCAGAACTGTCACCCCTCCGATAGAAGGGTTTTCCGGGCTTTCCCGACAATATGATGAACGATGAAGCGAACGAACGATCTCGTGTCAAAACCGTTTAGCTGCGCAGGCCGAAAACCTACCCATCACGCGTATAATCGACGCATCATGGAATCATCCGCTCAGACAAGGCGTCCCTCCCCTCTCATCGCCGCCATCGCGATGGCGACCCTGTGCGCCCTGCTCTGCCTTTCCGCATGCAGCGGCTCCGGCGGCGCAGGAGGCGCCGACAAGGAGCAGGCCACCGGCGCTGCGTTCTCCCCTGCCGCCACGGTCGAGGAAACGCAGTTCGACGCGAGCGCCGCCACGGGCGCCAACGACGCGCTCATCGATGCGTCTCACGCGCAAGACGGCTACGTCAGCGTGAGCGCCACTTCGAACGCGCGTATAAAAGCCCAGGTCATCAGCGGTCAAGCAAGCTCCAGCTTCGACATGCCCCAAGACGGCACGCCCATCGCGTGCCCGCTGGCGTTCGGCGACGGGCCGTACACGGTGCGCATCATGCGCAACACGTCGGGCAACAACTACGTGGAGCTGTGCAGCGCCGACATCGACGTCGCGCTGACCTCGGAGTTCGCCCCGTTCCTGCGCCCGAACGTCTACTGCAACTACACCGCTTCCAGCAGCTGCGTGGCCAAAGCCCGCGAACTGGTCGAAGGCTGCGAGAACCAAGGGGAGGCCCTACGCGCGATCTGCACCTACATCGTCGACAACGTGGCCTACGACGACGACAAGGCCGCGAAGCTCAAAGATTCCACCGGCTACATCCCCGACCCGGACGAGACGTTGCAGTCGGGTAAAGGCGTCTGCTTCGACTACGCAAGCCTGGGCGCCGCCATGCTGCGAAGCCAGGGGATTCCCGCGAAGATCGTCACCGGCACCGTCTCGCCGCAAGGCATCTACCACGCCTGGATCATGGTGAATATCGACGGCACCTGGCAAAGCGCCCGCTTCAGCGTTTCTCCGAACACCTGGTCGCGCATCGACTTGACCTTCGCGGCAACGGGAGGCGGGGCGAACGTCGGGGACGGGGAGAGCTACACCGATCGCTACGTGTACTAGCCGCGCTACGTCTCCCCCGCAGCCACACGGCAGAAACCGGGACCACCGGACCGCAGTCGAAGGCGCTGCCCGAAGCGCCCCCCGTCCCCCCTGGTTACGCATAGCATCCAGCGCCCCGGTCCGGCCAGCATCCCGCAGCACGCGGGCGAAAGCGCTCGCTACCGAAACCCCTTCGCCCGGCACATAGTGGCCCCGGGGTATCAACTTCTTCTCAAAAACAGGCGAAAACGCACGTCATCGCCTACTATATGTGAGACAATAACGAACGTTTAAACCGATAACCCAGGAGGTACCGATGACAGGAAAGCTTCTGGAGAGCGGCGCCATCAGCGCGTTCTGCAGCAGCGTGGCGACCATGCTGGCTGCCGGCGTCCAAACGGACGAAGCCATCCACATGCTTGCGGAGAACCGCGAGCAATCCGAGTTCAAGCGCGTATGCGATGCGGTCTACTCCAAAGTCGTCGAAGGCTCCAACCTTGCCGACGCCATGGAAGCCACCGGCGCCTTCCCCGCCTACGCAACGGAAACGGTGCGCGTCGGCGAGGCATCGGGCCGTACCGAGCGCGTGCTGCGCAGCCTCGGGCGCTACTACGATAGCGAAGGCCGCGCGTTCGCCAAGCTGCGCAACTCGGTCGGCTACCCGGCGGCGCTGCTGTGCATCATGAGCGTCATCCTAGTGTTCACCGTGGCGATCATCCTCCCCATCTTCTCCAGCGCCTACGAGAACCTGTCCGGCTCCATGACCTCGGGATCCTTCAACACCGTGGGCGTGTCCGTCGCCATCGGCTGGGTCGCCCTTGCCATCGTGCTGGTCGCCACCATAGCCGCCCTGTATATCGCCATCTGCGCGCGCAGCGAGGGCGGGCGCGACCGCGTGCTGAAGATGCTCGAGCGCTACCCGGGCACCCGCCGGGCCATGTACCAGCTGGCGCTCTCCCGCTTCGTCAGCGCACTTTCGTCCCTGGTGGCATCGGGCGTGCAGGAAGAGGACGCCATGCGCAAGGCCATGGCCACCATCGACCACGCGCAGCTTAAGGCGAAGCTGCAGGCGGCCTACGATTCCATGACCGACCTCGAGAACCCGCGCAGCCTTGCCCAGGCCATCAACGAGCACGAGATCGTCGAGCCCGTGTACGGCCGCATGCTGCTCATGGGCACGCGCGCAGGCTCCGTCGACGAGGTGCTCGGCCATCTTGCGCAGGTGTTCTTCGACGACGCCAACGCGCAGATCGACGCCGCGGTCGACCGGGTCGAGCCCACGCTGGCGGCATTCCTGACCATCGCCGTCGGCGCAACCCTGATCGCCGTCATGCTGCCGCTCATCGGCATCATGGGATCGATCGCGTAGCGAAACCGCAGGTGACAGCCATGTTCCACGAACTCACCGACAACGATATCAAGCGGCGGCGCAAGCGCATCGCCGTCACCGCATGCCTGGTGGCAGCGCTCGTCGTCGCCGCCTTCGCCGTATACGGCGTCGTGCAGGAGAACACCAAAACGCAAGGCGCCGTGGCCCTGCGCGATTCCATCCTGGCCTCGGCCAAGCAGTGCTGCGCCATCGAGGGCAGCTACCCGAGCTCGCTCGAGCACCTTGAGGAAAGCTACGGCCTGACCATCAACCATGATGACTACGTGATCACCTACGAGTGCTTCGCCGACAACATCATGCCCAGCGTGGTGGTGACGCCCCGATGAACCCGCAGGCGAACGAAACCCACAAGCAGCGCATCCACGCCATCGCTTCCGTGACGCAAGGTGCGCCGTCCAACGAAAAAGGCGCTGCCGCAAGGCGCGCCTTCCCCACGCTGCTGCTGACGGTGTTCTTCGCGGCGCTGCTCATGGCGATGATCTCGGGCGTGACCGTATACAAGGCCGTTTCCGCAGATCAACAGGCCAGCAGCGCACAGCGCGAAGGAGCGGGGCTTATCTGCAATGTCGTGCGTGCCAACGATTCCAAGGGCGCCATCGCCCAAGGCCAGGGACCGGAGGGCAAGTCTCTCGTGGTGGTGGAGCCGCTGGATTCCGGCACCTACGAGACCCGCTTTTACCTGTACGAGGGCAAGGTGGTGCAGGAATACAGCCTGGCAGGCAGCGGATACACGCCCGAGAAGGCCACCGAGGTGACCGCTTCCGACACCTTCGATTTCTCGTACTCCAACGGCCTTCTGGCCGTGACCACCGATCAGGGAACCGCCGAGGTGGCCCTTCGCTACATGCAGGGAGGTGCCTAGGATGACGAAGGAAGAGCAGATCGAAGACGCCTCGAAGACCAAGGTCAACACGGCGTTCCTCATCGAGGCGCTGGTGCTTATGGCGGTGCTCATCGCGTCCATGGCCGTGTTCACGCAGCTGTTCGCGCACTCGGCGGTCGCGGCGCACGAGGCCGAGGAGCTGACAAGGGCCACGCTGCTGGCCCAGAACGCCGCCGAGGAGTTCTCGTCCGACCCCGCCGCGGTAGCCGCCGGCAAGACGGTCGGCCAGGGCGTCGCCGCCGGGAACGCATCCGCCGTGGACGGCTCCGACGGCCTGACGGTCAGCTGCGACGTCGACTCCGACGTGCAGGGCCGGGGCACGCTGTACACGGCGCACATCACCGTGAGCGACGATTCCGGCGAAGTGTACGCGCTCGACGCATCGCGTTACGAAAGCGGGGTGAGATAGCATGGCAAGGCGAACCGGGGAAGGCGTGCGCATCGGCCCCATCACGCTGCTGACGCTGGTGTCCGTGCTGCTGCTGGCGGTGCTGGCCATGCTGTGCGTCACCACCACGCACGCAACGGAGGCCATGGCGCAGCGGCAGGCCGACGCGCTGTCGCAAACCTACGAGCTCGACGCCTTCGGCCAAGCGCTGCTCGCCCAGATCGATGAACAGATCGCCGAAAGCGGCTCGCCCGCAGCGGCCGCCGCGCTGGTCCAACATCGGTCCGACAAGCTGCTGGAAAACGCCGCCGAGGCAAGCGGCGCCCACGACCTGCGGTCCTTTATCGACGTAGCGGGCACGCAGGTCACGTTCACGGTCATCGCGCAGGACGGCAAGGAGCTTGCCGCCACGGCGACCATCACCGCGAACGGCTATACCGTGGACGCCTGGAAGATGACTACCGCGCAAGAGCTTCCCGAACAAGCTCTTCTTTCCACTAACTAACGACGAGAAGCAATAGCATAGGAGGATCGCCATGCAACTGAAAAGCCTACTCGAGAAGATGATCGAGGCGCACGCTTCCGACGTGTTCATCATCGCCGGCCTGCCTCTGGCGTACCAGGCGAGCGGATCGCATGTGCGCACGGACACGGCCCCGCTCACCCCGGCCGACACGCAGGAATACATCGAGACGATCTACGAACTGGCCGGGCGCAACCTGAGCCTGTTCACCGACAGCGTCAACCACGACGACGACTTCAGCTTCGCCGTCCCGAGCGTCGGCCGTTTCCGCGCCAACATCTTCCGCCAGCGCGGCTCCTATGGCGCCGTCATCCGCGTCATCCCCTTCGGGCTGCCCGACCCCGACGAGATGAACATCCCCGAGTCCGTTATGCGCTTGGCCGACCTGAACAGGGGCCTGGTGCTGGTGACGGGCCCCACCGGCTGCGGCAAGTCAACCACGCTGGCGTGCATGCTCGACCGCATGAACCACAAGCGCACGGGCCATATCCTGACCATGGAGGACCCCATCGAGTTCGTGCATAAGCACGGCTCCTGCATCATCACGCAGCGCGAGATCCCCACCGACATCGCCAACTACTCCGAGGCCCTGCGCTCTGCCATGCGCGAAAGCCCCGACGTCATCCTGCTCGGCGAGATGCGCGACGCCGAGACCATCGGCACCGCCATCAACGCCGCCGAGATGACGCAGTTGGTGCTCTCCACGCTGCACACCACCAGCGCTGCCGACACCATCGAGCGCATGATCGACGCCTTCCCCGCCAGCCAACAGCGCCAGATCCGCACCCAGCTGTCGCTCGTGCTGCAGGCCACGGTCAGCCAGATGCTCATCCCCGCGCTCGATGGCACCACCATCCCCGTGTTCGAGGTCATGCACATGAACACCGCCATCCGCAACCTCATCCGCGAGGAGAAGACCTACCAGATCGACTCCGTGATCGCCTCCAACGGCGCCGCCGGCATGCAGACCATGGACCAGGCGCTGTTCAACGCGGTCCGCGAGGGCAAGGTGGCGAAGGACGTCGCGCTGCAATACTCGCACCATCAGGAAGCCCTCCTGCGCCGCTTCCAGGCCGAGGGGCTGTAAGGGACCTAAGGGACCGGCCAACTGCATACGAAGCCGCAAACGCCCTCCTGCAACCGCAGGAGGGCGTTTTTGCTGCGCTTTGGGAGCTGCTAGACGCGAAAAGGGCCCGCCGAAGCGGGCCCTTTTGCTGCAAGGTTTATGAACCTGTTGCTTACATCATGCCGCCCATACCGGCTGCACCTGCGGCAGCAGCAGCGGCCGCC
>CAKUJT010000010.1 GCA_934661765.1 uncultured Senegalimassilia sp. | reverse complement strand
ATGGCCGAGACCAGCCAGATGCTGAACAACGCCGTGCGCGAGGGCAAGTCCATCCTGTTCGAGGGCGCGCAGGGCACCCTGCTCGACATCGACCATGGCACGTATCCCTACGTCACGTCTTCTTCCTGCTGCGCCGGCGGCGCCGCTACGGGCTCGGGCGTGGGCCCGGTCAACATCGACCGCGTGCTGGGCATCCAGAAGGCCTACATCACCCGCGTCGGCGGCGGTCCTTTCCCCACCGAGCTGACGTACGCCGAGGACGGCGGCGAAGGCCTTGAGGCCGAGGAAGGCGAGACGCTGTGCCAGGTCGGCCATGAGTATGGCGTGACCACGGGCCGTAAGCGTCGCTGCGGGTGGTTCGACGCCGTCATCGCGCGCTACGCCGCCGATGTCAACGGCCTGACCGATGTTGCCCTGACCAAGCTCGATGTGCTTTCCGCCTTCGACACCATCAAGGTGTGCGTGGCCTACGAGTGCAACGGCGAGCGTTACGATTACTTCCCTATGCAGCAGAGCGTGCTGTTCCACGCCAAGCCCGTGTACGAGGAGCTGCCCGGCTGGAAGGGCGAGGACATCACCTCCTGCCGCACGTTCGACGAGCTGCCGGAGAACGCCAAGAGCTACGTGGAGTATCTCGAGAAGAAGGTGGGCGTGCCCATCAGCATCGTGGCCGTCGGCCCCGATCGCGATCAGACCATCATGCGCGGCTGGTAAGGCGCCGATAAACTTGATGGACTGCTGTCACTGAATAGCGAAGCGAATCCCGTGCGGGGCTGCATGAATCTGCGGTCCCGCACACGCATATTATCCGAGAGCTGGAAATGGAGGGTTAGTTACATGAACATCTTGGTTTTGGGCGGCGGCGGCCGTGAGCACGCCATTGCGTGGGCCTTGGCGAAATCCCCCCGTACCGACAACCTGTACGCGGCCCCGGGCAACGGCGGGACGGACTCCGTCGCGCAGAACGTGGCGGGCCTGAACGCCGAGGATGGCCAGGCCGTCCTGGAATTCGTGAAGGGCAACGCCATCGACCTGGTGGTCATCGGTCCGGAAGCGCCGCTGGTGGCGGGCGTGGCAGACGTGCTGCGCGAAGCCGGCGTGGCGGTCTTCGGCCCTGATGCGCAGGGTGCGCAGCTCGAGGGCAGCAAGACGTACAGCAAGGAGTTCATGCAGGCCAACGGCATTCCCACGGCTCGCTATGGCAGCTTCACCGAGCTGGAGCCGGCGCTTGAGTACGTGCATGAGCTGGGCGCCCCCGTCGTCGTGAAGGCCGATGGCCTGGCTGCGGGCAAGGGCGTCGTGGTCGCCGACACCATCGAGGTTGCCGAGGACGCCGTGCGCAGCTGCTTCGACGGCGCGTTCGGCTCTGCGGGCTCGAAGGTGCTCGTCGAGGAGTGCCTGACCGGCCCGGAGTGCTCGCTGCTTGCGTTCGTTTCCGGCGGCAAGGCGCACTGCATGGCAACCGCCCAGGACCACAAGCGCGCCTTCGACGGCGACCGCGGCCCGAACACGGGCGGCATGGGCGTGTACTCCCCGGTGCCCATCGTCACCGATGAGGAGCTGGCCGACATGACGCATATGATGAGGGTCGCTGCGGCCGCCACGGCGCGCGAGCCCTTCAAGAACGATTACCGCGGCGTGCTCTACGGTGGTTTCATGCTGACGCCCGAGGGGCCGAAGGTGCTGGAGTACAACGCCCGTTTCGGCGACCCTGAGACGCAGGTTGTGTTGCCGCGCCTGAAGACCGACCTGGTCGACGTCATGATGGCCGTGGCCGAGGGCCGTCCCGACGACATCGAGCTCGAGTGGGACGACCAGTGGGCCGTGTGCGTGGTGCTGGCTTCCGCCGGCTACCCGGGCAAGTACGAGAAGGGCAAGGTCATCCTGGGCGTTGAGGATGCCGAGGCTATGGATGGCGTGACGGTGTTCCATGCCGGTACCGCCCGTAACGCCGATGGCGAGCTCGTCACCGCCGGTGGCCGTGTGCTCAACGTGGTCGCGCTGGGTAAGACGTTCGACGATGCCCGTGCGAAGGCCTACGAGGCATGCGACGTCATCAACTTCGAGGGCAAGCAGCTGCGCTCCGACATCGGCGCAAAGGCCGCCGCAGGCCGCGGAGCCTGGGCGTAAGGCCTCGAACGCAGACGTACGCGGCGGCTTGGGCGGAAGAGTCCTTCGATCGTCGATACGTCTGCGTGTGGGGGGCGGTTTCGCGCTTGAGGCGCATCTTTCGTGCACCGGGAGCGAAGCTTTCGTCGAGATTATATGAGACTGAAACGGTAGGATATAATTCCTACCGTTTTCACTAGGACGAGAAAAGGAGCGCGCGTACATGCTGTCAGAGCGCCTGCTTACGAACGTGGTTCGCCAATGCACGAACCAGTACCTGAAGCTCAAACCCACCGATGAGGTGATGATGCCTGCGCCTGAGCAGGGGAAACGCTACATGCTGTACATGCACGTACCGTTCTGCGAGCGCCTGTGCCCGTACTGCAGCTTCAACAGGTTCCCGTTTAGCGAGGAGCGCGCCCGCCCGTACTTCGAAAACATGCGCAAGGAGATGCGCATGCTGAAGGATTTGGGCTACGACTTCGACAGCGTCTACATCGGCGGCGGCACTCCCACCATCATGATCGATGAGCTGTGCGACACCATCGACCAGGCGCGCGAGCTGTTCAATATCCAGGAGGTTTCGAGTGAGACGAACCCGAACCACCTGATTCCCAGCTATCTGGATAAGCTGCAGGGCCGCGTGCAGCGCCTGTCCGTGGGCGTGCAAAGCTTCGACGACGGCCTGCTCAAGCAGATGGACCGCTACGACAAGTACGGCTGCGGCCAGGAGATCCTCGAGCGCATCCAGGACGCCAGCCCGTACTTCGTGTCCATGAACGCGGACATGATCTTCAACTTCCCGGCGCAAACCGAGGACATCCTGATCAACGATATCGAACGCGTCATCGAGAGCGGTTGCACGCAGACCACGTTCTACCCGCTGATGGCGTCGCCGTCGGTCGAGCGCAGCCTTGCGCGCACCGTGGGCAAGGTGGATTACGCTCGCGAGCAGAAGTACTACGAGATCATCAGCGAATTGCTGACGGGCGGTCCCTTGCACCTGTTCGAGCACGGTTCGGCGTGGACGTTCAACAAGAGGAACACGTCGGCAGCCGGCGAGGATGCCATGATCGATGAGTACGTGGTCGACTATGAGGAGTATCCGGCCATCGGCAGCGGCGGTATCACGTACCTGGGCAGCAACCTGTATGTGAACACCTTCAGCGTGAAGGACTACAACAAGTGCATCGAGGCAGGTCACATGTCCATCATGGGCAAAACCACCTTCAGCAAGCGCGATCGCATGCGTTACCGTTTCATGATGCAGCTGTTCGGCCTGCGCCTTGACAAGCGCCAGTTCAAGAAGGACTTCGGCTGCTCGGTGGAGATGGGTCTGCCGGTGGAGATGGCGTTTATGAAGGCCTCGGGCGCGTTCGCTACCGACAACGCCGACGAGTTGACGTTGACTCCGAAGGGCCGTTACCTGCTGGTCGTCATGATGCGCCAGTTCTTCATCGGCGTGAACAACCTGCGCGACCAGGCCCGCGCCGCGCTTCCCGGCGAGGAGAAGGAGCTTCTGTTCGGCAGCGGCTGCGCCGAGTGCAAGTAGCGGGGTGCGTTGCCGAAAGAACGCGCGAGTCGCGTTATGGCGGTGGTCTCGCAGCTAGCTGCTCAGCGGCAAGGTATGCATAGGTTCGCTGCTGTTGCCGGGCGGTCTCAAGCGTGTTGCATATTTGCTGGTCAAGTGCTCGTTTAGGGGTTGTTTGGGTGAGCTTTCCTGGGGAAGGGAAGCGTATCTCGAAAAAGTTTGAAAACGGGGTTGACGAAAAGCGTTTGCTGCCGTAATATACTAACTCGCGTTCGCAACGAACGACTTCTGGTCGGGTAGCTCAGTTGGTAGAGCAGGGGACTGAAAATCCCCGTGCCGAGGGTTCAAGTCCCCCTCCGACCACCATGAACTTCAAAAGCCCGATGGTGAAAGCCATCGGGCTTTTTTGTTTCGAGAATCATCATTTCCGATTCGATGCTCTCGCTTGCTTTTCCGTGGGTGGTTCCTTTGAATCCGCTATTCCGGTCTTGTTGTTTCGCTTCTGCTGTTTGGGCCCCGCTTTCTCGGTTTTGCTTCCCAAACCTTGTTGCTCTCGCTTCCCTGGCTTTGTCACACTTCGATCTCCCATAATTTGCGTGCGGTTTTCGCAGTGCATCTTCTTCCGCGTTACACTGCCTTGGAAAGCAAATCACGTGTTGAAAGGGTTGCGAAATGTCTTGCGATCATAAGAATCCCGTCATCGGCATCATCATGGGTTCCGAAAGCGATATGCCTGCTATGGAGCCTTGCATGAAGCAGCTCGAGGAGTTCGGCGTGCCGTACGAGGTGAAGGTTGCCAGCGCGCACCGCAAGCCCGCCGAGGTGCATGAGTGGGCCTCCACTGCGCACGAGCGCGGTATCAAGGTCATCATCGCCGCTGCCGGCAAGGCTGCTCACCTGGGCGGCGTGGTTGCCGCTTACACCCCCGACCCGGTTATCGCTGTCCCCATGAAGACGAGCGACCTGGGCGGCTTGGATTCGCTGCTGTCCATGGTGCAGATGCCCTCCGGCGTGCCGGTTGCCACCGTTGCCATCAACGGTGCGAAGAACGCGGCTATCCTGGCGGTGCAGATCATGGGCACCGGCTGCGATGGCGCTCGCCAGAAGATCATCGACATGAAGAAGGCCATGGCCGAGGCGTAAAGCCGGCCACTTGCAAAAGGGCGACGGGGCAACCTGTCGCCCTTTTGCTATCATGAACAGGTATCAAGACGATTCTTCCTCCAGCACTGTTTCACGTGAAACAGAACAGGGGGCGATTCCTGAAACCAGGCTTTGAAGCGGGGAAACATATGACGAAGAAACTGCTAATGGGCAACGAGGCGTTCGCCCATGCCGCACTTGAGGCGGGGGTGCGCGTTGTTGCGGGCTATCCCGGGACGCCGTCGTCCGAGGTGACGGAAACCGTGGCGAAGCTGCGCGCTTCGGGCGCCGCTCAGGGCATCCATGTGGAGTGGTCCACGAACGAGAAGAGCGCGCTCGAGCTGCTCGCCGGCGCATCGTATTGCGGCGCACGCACGCTGTTCACTTGCAAGCAGGTGGGCCTGAACGTGGCAAGCGATCCGCTGATGAGCTTGAACTATGTGGGGGTGAAGGGCGGCACGGTTCTGTTCGTGGCCGACGACCCTGGCCCCATCTCGTCGCAGACCGAGCAGGATACGCGCAGGTTCGGCAACTTCGCCAAGGTGCCGGTGCTCGACCCGGCAACGCCCGATCAGGGCTTCGACATGATGAAGGCGGCGTTCGAGCTTTCGGAGCGCTATAAGACGCCGGTCATCGTGCGCCCCACCACGCGCGTATGCCATGCTTCCACGTTCTTCGACGTTGCCGAGGAAACGCATGCCAAGCCCATCCCTGAGGAGGGCTTCGAGCGCGGGCCGCGCTGGGTCATCTTCCCGAAGCGCGCCTATGAGGGCCATGGGGAAATCAACGAGCGCCTGCGTGCGATCGCTGTCGATTATGCGACGGACCCGGTTTTGAGCGCATTCAATCCCGTCGACGAGCGTCGCGTGGCTGGTCAGATCACTCGTCATGGTATCGTTGCGGGCGGCGTGTCGGCTGCCTACGCGCTTGAGGCGCTTCGTTTGCTGGAGGAGCGTGCGAACGAACGCGGCGTGCAGCTGCCTGCATATCGTTTCTGGCAGGTGGGCACCCCCTTCCCGTTCCCCGAGCGCACGTGCGCCGAGTTCACTAAGGGTTTGACCGACGTGCTCGTGCTCGAAGAGCTTGATCACGTGCTCGAAGACGAGCTGCTGGCGTTCGCGGGCAGGACGCATGCCGAGTACAACACGCACGGCAAGCTGACGGGCGAAGCGCGCGATCGCGGCGAGAACGATGTCGATGACATCCTTGCCCGCCTGGCTATCTACTTTGGCGTTCCCGAGTTGGCTGAGGCCGAAGACGCCGCAACCTACGATAACGCCGACCCTGAGCAGCCCCTGCCGATCCGTCCGCCGGTGCTGTGCCCGGGCTGTCCGCATCGCGGCAGCTTCTACGCTGTGAAGCGCGCGCTGGGCAAGACCCCGGCCGTGTTCTGCGGCGACATCGGATGCTACACGCTCGGCAACGCCATGCCGCTCGATGCGGTGGACACGTGCCTGTGCATGGGCGCCGGCATCACCATGGCGCAGGGCTTCTCCGTGGTGGAACCTCAGAAGAAGGCCTTGGCGTTCGTCGGCGACTCGACGTTTTTCGCCAGCGGTTTGCCGGGAATCGTGAACGCCGTGTACAACGGCCACGACTTCACGCTGTGCGTGTTGGACAACGCCACCACTGCCATGACGGGCAGCCAGCCGCATCCGGGCACGGGCGTGACGCTGATGGGCGAGCGCCGCAAGCCGGTTTCCATCGAGGCCGTGCTGAAGGCGGTAGGTTTCGAGTGCATCGTGCATGCCGACCCGCTGAACTTGCAGCAGTCCATCGACGCCGCTCGTGAGGCGATCGATTTCGAGGGACCTTCCGCCATCATGTTCGAAAGCCCCTGCGTGCAGCTGTTCAAGCCGGCCGCTCCTGTGGTGTTGGACGCTCAGCGTTGTACGGGTTGCAAGAAGTGCATCACCGAGATCGGATGCCCCGGGATCGGCTTCGACATCGACGCTCGCGGCCCGAAAAGCGGGGAGCGCGGCCAGGCGTTCATCGACGCCGGCCAGTGCAACGGGTGCGGGCTGTGCACGCAGGTGTGCCCGTTCGACTGCATCTCCGTGGTCGACGCCGCATCCGCCGCAAGCGAGAAGAAGGAGGCCTAGCATGCTGAACATCCTGCTCACGGGCGTAGGCGGTCAGGGAACCGTTCTGGCTGCGAAGGTGCTTGCCCAGGCCGCTTTGGAAAAGGGCTGGAAGGTGCGCACGGCCGAGACCATCGGCATGGCGCAGCGCGGCGGCAACGTGGTGTCGCACGTGCGTATCGGTAACAAGGGCGAGCAGGTGCATGCGCCCCTGGTCAGCCGAGGGACTGCCGACCTGATCATCGCGTTCGAGCCGGCGGAGGCCGCGCGCGTGCTGCCTTTCCTTGCCCCTACGGGAACGCTGGTGTTCGCCACCACCGCGGTTCAGCCGGTCACGGCGGCGCTATCGAAGAACCCGTATCGCGCCAGTGACGTGATCGCGAACATGGAGCGCGCTCTGGCGGGCACGCAGGCGAAGCTCGTGCCCGTCGACGATGCCGCGCTCACGAAAGCGGCTGGCAGCCGCAAGGTGCTTAACAGCCTGCTGCTTGCCAAGGCCTTGCAAACGGGATGCGTGCCCATCGATGTCGAAGACCTTCGCGCGGCGATCGCGGCTTGTGTCAAGCCGCGCTTCGTGGATATGAACCTGCAGGCCATCAACGTGGCGGTAGGGGAGTAGCATCGCAAAAACCTTGCATAACGAGCAACGGGACCGCAAATCGGTCCCGTTGCCGGTTTTGGGGGTTGCTTGCGGTTTGGTTTGGCCTACAATGACCAGTATGACTTCGGTATTCGACATCCACTTCTCCTCAGCCGCGCGCACCGCGTTGGCTGGTCGATGGCTTTAGCTTCAAGACCTGTAAGGCTTGGGGCCGACTTGTCGTGCTTTCCCGCAGCTTTTTCGGGCTTGAAGCGCCTACGCACTTTTCCTCACATCGCATGAATAAAAAAGAAGCAAGCCATTTGAACAAGGGAGCATACTATGCAGATGAAGCCGGAGCAGCTTGAGATCATCAAGGAGCAGTTTAAAACCCTGAAGGACCGTTCGGCCTTCTACGCTCGTAAATTCAAGGACATCGATCTGTCCGACGTGCAGACCCAGGAAGATTTCGAGAAGCTGCCGTTCTCGGAAAAGGCGGATTTGCGCGAGGCGTACCCGCTGGGACTGCAGGCGGTGCCGGACGAGAAGATCATCCGCATCCACAGCTCTTCGGGCACCACGGGCACCCCGGTCGTCATCCCCTACACGCAGAAGGACGTCGACGATTGGGCCACCATGTTCGCGCGCTGCTACGAGACGGCGGGCATCACGAACACCGATCGCATCCAAATCACCCCTGGTTACGGCCTGTGGACTGCCGGCATCGGCTTCCAGCTGGGCTGCGAGCGCCTGGGCGCCATGGCCATCCCCATGGGACCCGGCAACACCGAAAAGCAGCTGCAGATGATGCAGGATCTGCATTCCACCGTCATCACGGGCACTTCCAGCTACGCGCTGCTGCTTGCCGAGGAGATTGAGAAGCGTGGCCTGCGCGATAAGCTTGACTTGCGCAAGGGCGTCATCGGCTCCGAGCGCTGGGGTGAGAAGATGCGCCAGCGCATCTCCAACGAGCTGGGCATCGAGATCTTCGACATCTACGGCCTGACGGAGATTTACGGCCCGGGTATCGGCATCTCCTGCGAAGAGCATAACGGCATGCATATCTGGGAAGACTACGTGTACTGCGAGATCGTCGACCCGAAGACCGGCGAGCAGCTGCCCGACGGCGAAGTGGGCGAGCTGGTGCTCACCACGCTGCGTAAAGAGGGCGCGCCGCTCATCCGTTACCGCACGCACGACCTTACGCGCATCATCCCCGGCGACTGCAAGTGCAAGTTCGGCAGCCACCATCCGCGCATCGACATCCTGACGGGTCGCACCGACGACATGGTCAAGGTGAAGGGCTGCAACATGTTCCCCTCCCAGATCGAGGAGGTGCTGCAGTTCACTGATGGCGCATCGTCCGAGTATCAGGTGATGATCGAGGCCATCAACGGCCGCGATGTGCTCACCGTGCTGTTCGAGACGCCGCTCGAGGGCGAGGAGCGCGAGCAATGCGAGCAGCAGCTGGCGGCTATCTTCAAGGCGAAGATCGGCTGCACCCCCGAGGCAAAGGGCGTCCCCATGGGCGAGCTGCCGCGCAGCGAGAAGAAGACGAAGCGCATCTTCGACTCCCGCTACTAGAAGCTTGCGAACAAGTTAAATGCGAAGCGAAGCCGGGCGCATGCCCGGCTTCGCTGTTCCTAATACGAACCGGTTAGCTAGGAAATAATGTTGCCGTTCGGGAAAATCCTGGACGGAAAGGCACTCGACTGTGGTAGAGTAGCGCCCATGAGCATCGTGAACGGACATATCGCCGCATCCCGCAGCGCTCAGCAACACGCTGAGTCGGCTGCCACGCTGCGCGCCTTCGAGGTCCACATGGTGTCTTTTGCGGGCAAGACCGCCGGTGAATGCGGTGCGACGAAGCCCTGCCTTCCTTCCTATTATTATTCCTATCGATATCTGTAGCACACGGGGCTTAGCCGCTGCGTGCGTCCGTTAGACGTGGCGTATGTTCGCAGCGAACTCGGGCTTGTGCCGTGTGCGTTTCCGAGTTGGGCGATTTGGGCGTGTTTGCTTGCCCAGCCGCGTCCCTGACGAGGGACAACCCTTTCCCGAGCAGGGAAGATTCCACGGTCTACACGATATCGATCGGTAAAGGAACGATCATGGTCGCAAAAATCTGCATGGTTTTGATTTTCGTCGGCGTGGCGGTCGGGGTCGGCTTGTATTGCCGCCGCACCACCACCAGCGTCGACGGTTTCGTTCTGGGCGGGCGCAACGTCGGCCCTTGGATGAGCGCGTTCGCATACGGCACCAGCTACTTCTCCGCCGTGGTGTTCGTCGGCTATGCCGGCCAGTTCGGCTGGAAATACGGCATCGCCGCCGTGTGGGCCGGCATCGGCAACGCCATCCTCGGCAGCCTTTTGGCCTGGTGGGTGCTCGGTCCGCGCACGCGTGAGATGACGCACCGCCTGGGCGCCACCACCATGCCCGAGTTCTTCGGCAAGCGTTTCCAATCGAAGGGCCTGCGCATCGCCAGTGCGGCGATCATCTTCGTGTTCCTGATTCCGTACACTGCAAGCGTGTACAACGGCCTGTCCCGCCTGTTCGGCATGGCGTTCGGCCTTCCTTACGAGGTGTGCGTCATCGGCATGGCCGTTATCACGTGCCTGTACGTGGTTCTGGGCGGTTACATGGCAACCGTCATGAACGACTTCCTGCAGGGTATCGTCATGCTGTTCGGCATCGTCGCGGTCATCGCGGCTGTTATCCTGAACAACGGCGGCTTCAGCGAGGCTATCACCACGCTGTCGCAGATCCCGGCCGAGGGCTCGCAGATGGCCGGCCCGTTCGTCAGCATGTTCGGCCCCGACCTGTTCAACCTGCTCGGCGTGGTGGTGTTGACCAGCCTTGGCACCTGGGGTTTGCCGCAGATGGTGCAGAAGTTCTACGCCATCAAATCCGGCCCGGCGGTGAAGCAGGGCGCCATCATCTCCACGCTGTTTGCGTTCGTCGTCGCCGGCGGCAGCTACTTCCTGGGCGGTTTCGGCCGTCTGTACGCCGACAAGATCGAGATCGGCCCCACCGGCATTCCGGTGTACGACTCCATCATCCCGACCATGCTGTCCACCTTGCCCGATATCCTCATCGGCATCGTTATCGTGCTCGTGCTGTCCGCCAGCATGTCCACGCTGTCCTCGCTGGTTCTGACCTCGTCCTCCACGCTGACGCTCGACCTTCTGCAGGGCAACGTGGTGAAGAAGATGAGCGAGCAAAGCAAACTTGGTTGGATGCGCGTCCTCATCGTGGTGTTCATCATCGTGTCCGCGGCGCTGGCGCTGATCCAGTACAACTCCTCCATCACGTTCATCGCGCAGCTCATGGGTATCTCCTGGGGTGCGCTGGCCGGCGCGTTCCTCGGCCCGTTCCTTTGGGGCCTGTACTCCGGGCGCATCTCGAAGGCCGCCGTGTGGTGCAGCTTCATCGTTGGCGTGTGCCTGACCAGCGGGAACATGGTGCTCACGCTGATGGGCACGCCGCTGATCGCCAGCCCCATCAACTGCGGCGCCCTGGCCATGTTGCTGTCGCTGATCATCGTGCCGGTGGTCAGCTTGTTCACCAAGTCCGTCCCGTTCGAGGTGAACCCGCCCAGCCCCGAGGGCGCCATCGACCGCGAATACCAGCAGGAGCTGGCCGCGGAATGCAAGGCGGCGGAATAGCTTTCAGCTTGCGGTTCTCCGTTACGGCTTAGGCGAACCGCGCGAAACCGAATGTCTTCGAGGAAGCGACGGGCGATACGTATCGTCCGTCGCTTCTTTTATATAGTTAAGCTCGGCATCTGGAAATCCGTATCCGTCGGCGAATAGCGCGATATGGCTCAGAGGGCGCCATTGCTCGAAAATGACTTCTGCGATGCAGGCTTCGCATCGCTCAAAGCGTCCCTTTCAGTACAACCATCACACCGTTCGATCGGGCGGAGAACCCGCTTCCCGACAACCTATTCCTTTTGTTTCACGTGAAACCCCTCCGGCGGAATCCTGATGCGGTTCGACCGTTGCACTTGTATACTGATTCGCAATGGACTTTGAGGACCTTATGGAGAAAGGGAAGGGAAATGGAAGAGGCTTTCGAGCTTATCAGCACTGGTGCTTGGTCCATCGTGCCGCCTTTGCTGGCGTTGGCTCTGGCGCTCATCACCAAAGAGGTGTATTCGTCGCTGACCATCGGCGTGTTCGTCGGCATGGTCATCTACCAGTTCACCCTCAACGGTGTCGGCGTCGATCAGCTGGTCACGGCATTCACCGATGTGCCGAACGCGATGGCGCTGCAAATCGCCGATAACGGAGCGTTGCTGCTGTTCCTTGCGTTGTTGGGCGCGCTGACCGTGGTCATCGCCACGGCGGGCGGTAGCCGCGCTTATGCCGAGTGGGTGTCCACTCACATCAAGAATGCGCGCGCTGCGCAGGTGCTCACCGGCTTGCTGGGCATCATCATCTTCGTCGACGACTACTTCAACTGCTTGACGGTCGGCGCGGTCATGCGCCCCGTGACCGATCGCTTCCACGTCAGCCATGAGAAGCTGGCTTGGATCATCGACTCCACGGCAGCCCCGGTCTGCATCATCGCGCCGGTGTCCTCGTGGGCCGTTGCAGTCGGAGGTTACCTGGGAGACGACGGCTTCACCACGTTCGTGCAGTCCATCCCGTACAACTTCTATGCGTTGCTCACCATCTTCTTCGTGTTCTTCATGCTGATCACGAACAAGAACGATTACGGTCCGATGCGCGCGGCCGAGGCAGAGGCGCACTCCTCCGACGGTGTTTCTGCCGAGGGCGGCAAGCTGCTGGAGAAACTGTCCACCATGGGCCTTTCCGAGCAGGCCGAGTCCGACCCCGATGACCACACCAACCTGGAGTCGGTCGTCACCGAGCAGGCCGACATCGAGCAGTCCGCATCGGCGGCCATCGACGAGTACAAGGGCCTCGACATCTCCGAGAAGGGCAAGGTCTACGACCTGATCGTGCCTATCCTGGTGCTGATCTTCTTCTCGATTCTGGGTATGATGTACACGGGCGGCTTCTTCGAGGGCGTTGACTTCGCCACTGCCGTCGGCGAGAACCCGGTCGGCGGTCTGTGCATCGGCGCTACGGTGGCCCTGTGCGTTGCCGGCGCCATGTTCCTGCCGCGCGGCCTGACCACGCTGAGCGGTTTCGTGGAGAGCATCTCCGAGGGCGTGCGTTCCATGGTCGGCGCCATCATGATCTTGGTGCTGGCATGGAGCCTGGGCGGTTGCTGCCGTTACATGCTCGGCACGGGTGACTTCGTGAGCGGCTTCCTGAACAGCTTGGGTGTGAGCTTGGCCATCCTGCCGTGCATCATCTTCCTGGTGGCCGGCTTCATCGGTTTCGCCATGGGCACGAGCTGGGGCACCATCGCGCTGATCCTGCCCATCGTGGTCGGCGTGTTCAACGAGGGCGATCCGCTGTTCCTGGTTGCCGTGGGCGCAACGCTGGCAGGTGCCGTGTATGGCGACCATATCTCGCCGATCTCGGATACCACCATCCTGTCGTCCGCGGGCGCGAAGTGCAACCACCTGCGTCACGTGGCCACGCAGCTGCCGTATGCGACCACCGTCATGGTCGTCTGCTTCGTGTGCTACATCGTCGCCGGCTTCACGGGCAATCCCTGGATTTCCCTGGTGCTGGGCGCGGTGCTCATCGTGGTTGCGGTGAAGATCCTGCACAAGTCCAACATCGGCATGAAGAAATAAATGCCGATGCGCGGCGCAAGCCGCAAAAGTGGCAAGAATGCGAAAGGGAGGGCTCCGTTGGGAGCCCTCCCTTTTTTGTAGGCAAGCTTTCGCAGAAGATGAGATGATCGTCAGCAATCATCTTTGGAAGACGTGATGCCCCATTCCTTTCTGGGGATGTGAGTCGATTGTTGGGGTAAGCCGCCTCGATTGGACGCCGCCAAAGGTGGCGAGGGCGGCGGTTCGCGACCCGGAGAATACGGGTCAACACCTAGAGCGATTGCATTGCGTCATCGCACCATCGGCTTTCCGTCCGCGCCCGCGTTATGTCGAGAAGATGCGGGGAAGGGGAAGGTCGTGAGGTTCGGTGGGCACGCGGTCGACGCGCTGCTCTTCGAACGCTACGCCGGCTACGAAGCAGTCATCGCGCAGCTTGGGAAGGAACCGGTCGTAATTCCCTCCGCCGTACCCGAGGCGCATGAGGCCGCTGTCAAAGGCCACCAGGGGGATGACGGCGACGTCGAACAGCTGCTCATCGGCTTCCCGCCAGCCTTGGGCGTGCAGGTCATCGAGCAGGTAAGGGCGAGCGGGGTGGTCGAGGAAGGCGGGCCGCTGTTCGGTCAACTGGTTTTGCGTGATCGGGAAGAACACCATGTGCACCGGCGCATCTGGCGCGTCCTTGGCCATGCAGGGCAGAAACACCTCCCAGCCGCGTTCGTATGCCGTAAATAGCAGAGGGTGTATATCTACTTCGCTGCTCATGGGCTCGTAAGCGGCGATGCGCAGCTGCTTGGCGGAAGCGCACGAGGGCGTTTCGCCCGCAAATCGGTTGTCGATTTCCGCAAGGAATCGCTCGCAGATGAGACGGCTTTTCTCTTTGCGGTCGGCGTGAGGGATCTCTTTGCGTCGCGCAAGAACCGAAGCACGCGTATCTTGTTTCAATGTCATGGTCGTGTTCCTCAAAAATGGATGAATCTTCAGCATCATGTGAAAAAGCATAGCAATAAAGTAGAGGATTATCGCTTGCGCTAGTATGTAAGCATACTCGTTGGGTCTGGCGATGGCTATGACAACAACAGGGAAACGAGGCAGCGGTGCGCCCAGCCGAGGCCCTGACAGGTGGCGCTTCATGGTACAACTGGGGCTCCGGCAGGTAACGCTTCGCAGTGCAGCTGGGGATCTGACGCGCATCGCTTCGCAGTGCAGCTGAGATTTTGGCAGGCAGCGCTTCACTGTCCACCGCCCGAGCATGGGCATGGGCGAGGAATCGCGATGCACTGGGCTCCAATGCGTTTGCGAAAGCCTCTATAGCAGATGACCAGGGATTTCGTTGACGAAGAAAACCGGGAAGGTGTACGTCGTCCGCTCCTGCTTGGAGCATCGAACACGAAATAGGAACGAGGGAAACGGTGCACTTCAAGGCTTCGGTCGAATACGGTATGCGCGCGGTGTTGTATCTGGCGCAAAAGGGCTCGATATGCTCATCGCGCGAGGTAGCCGAGGAGATGTCCATTCCGCGCGATTATCTGATCCAGTTAGCGCAGCTGCTGCGCAACGCCGGGATCATCCATGCGCGCCCAGGCAAAAACGGTGGATACATCTTGGCGAAGGACCCGTCCGAAATCAGCATGCTCGACGTGTTCAACGCGCTGCAGAACGAGCGACCGCGTTCGGAGCGTACGGAAGCGGAGGGTGCGAGCGACCTGCTGCAGAACATCACCGCCGCATGTTCCGCGATTGAACGCGAAATGGAGGAGTTTATGTCCTCAATCACCATTCAGAATATGATCGAACGCATCCACGGCAAAGAATCCGACACTGCTTCCGGTTCCCAGGGCGCGTCGATTTAGATGGAAGCGCTAAGCCTGCAGACTTGTCTCATTGCAGTTTTACACTGAGCGGGCATAAAACATAAGGCATCCCCCCGAAGCGATCAGGAAGATGCCTTCTTGCTTTAGCGAAACGTGTAGTTGGTGGCGGTTCGCCCGCAGCATCAAAGCGAATGCGAAGCTTCGGGTTTAGTGAGTGTGCGATAGATAGTGTTTATCCGTTATCCGAAACCAAGGGCATAAAAACGTAAGGCCTCTTCCCGAAGCGATCGGGAAGAGGCCTTCTTTAGCAAAATGTGCGGTGGATGATCTTGCGCTACCCGATCCCAAACACCTGCATAACCAGCAGTACCGCGGTGAGCACAGAGACGATGCCTACCGTGACCCAGATGAGCACCTTCGTCACGCGGCCGGACTTGAACTTTCCCATGACGCGCTTATCCGACGAGATGAGCGCCATGAACACCAGCAGCACCGGCAGCACCAGGCCGTTGATGAACTGAGCCATGAGCATGACGCCCATGAGGTCGATGTTCGGGATGAGCACGATCACGGCCGAGAACGCGATGACGAACGTGAAGATGCTCTTGAACAGCGGCGCTTCCTTCCACTTGAAGGACACGCCGGCCTCCCAGCCGAATGCCTCGCAGATGACGAACGCCGTGGTCAGCGGAAGCACGCATGCGGCCAAGAACGATGCGGCGATCAGGCCGATGGCGAACAGGGCCTCGGCGTATTTGCCCGCGAACGGCGCCAGCGCGGCAGCCGCATCGGCGGCGTCGCTGATGACGATTCCCTGCGGATACAGCACCGTGCCCGTGGTGACGATGATGAACCACGCGACCAAGCAAGCAGCTACGGTGCCGGAGACCACATCGACCTTCTGCGTGAACAGCTCGTCGGGCTTGATGCCCTTCTCAACCACGTTGCTCTGGTTGAAGAACATCATCCAGGGCGCAATGGTGGTGCCGATCATCGATATGACCAGTGAAACGAAGCTTTGCTGGTACACCACATGGGGAACGATGGTGTTGATAGCCGCATCCTCCCAGTTCGGCTGCGCCAAGAACGCCGCGATCACGTAGGTGAGGAACACGAGCGACAAGATGAGGAACACCTTCTCCACACGCTTGTAGCTGCCGCCCACGATGAGCAGCCAGACGGCTAGCGCGGCAACGGGCACGGCGATGTATTTCGATACGCCGAACATCTCCATGCCCGAGGCGATGCCTGCGAACTCGGAGAACGTGGTGCAAACGTTGCCGATGAGCAGCGCGAGCATGGCCAGTGCCGTGAGCCTGATGCCAAAGGATTCGCGGATGAGCGCGGCGAACCCCTTGCCGGTGACGGCGCCCATCTTCGCGGCGGTCATTTCCACCACGATGAGCAGCACGCACATGATAGGGATGACCCACAGCGTGGCGAAGCCGAACTGCGCGCCAACGGTCGAGTAGGTTGAGATGCCGCCGGCGTCGTTGCCTGCCATAGCGGTGACGATGCCCGGGCCCATGGCGGCCAAGATGAGCAGCAGCTTGCTTTTCTGTTTGCTGGAGCCGCCGGTCTGCTCGAGCGCCTGCTTTTCCGCAAGCTGCTCGGCGGACAACGTGGCCTCGCCGGTGTGGAAGCTGCTGCGCTCCAACGGGTTATGCGAATCGATGTTGGCAACGCGCCCGGTCTTGCCATTCTGCTTCAAAACCACGGCTTACCTCCAATGGAATCCTGCGATTTGCAGTACGACAAGGGTGTAGAGAATCAAGAAGATCACGGCGCCGGTCGCAATGCCCACCCACTTCCAAACGGAAGTCTTCGTCTTGTCGCTGCTGACGTCGTCCTCGATGGCGTCCCAGGCGTCGTCGATGGTGACGATGCCCAGCAGGGCGCCGTGCTCGTCCACAACGGGCATGGCGGTCAGGTCGTACTTGAAGATGTCGGCGGAGACGTCCTCTTCGGTTTCATCTGGCGTTGCGGTGATCAAATCATCGTACATGCACTTCGACATGGGCGTTTTGTCGTCGGTGAGCACCAGGGTGCGCAGCGAGCAGACGCCCACCAGCTTGTCGTACTCGTCCAGCACGTATACGAAGTGGACGGAAGGATGGTCCTCCGGAAGCTCGCGAAGCACTTCGATGGCATGCCCGACGGTATCGGTGTCGGCGACGGATACGAACTGCGTGGTCATCATGCCGCCGGCGGTGCCGTCTTTGTAGCCGAGCAAGCGGCGGATTTCCGTTGCGTCCTCCACGCCCATAAGACGAAGGAGCGTTTCGGCGCGCTCGTAGGACAGGTCGCGCACGATGTCGGCTGCGTCGTCCGGATCCATGTTGCCCAGCACGCTTGCAGCCTGCTTGTTGTCCAAACTTTCGATGAAGTCGGACTGGTATTCGTCCTCCATCTCCGAGATCGCCTCGGTTGCCTGGGCGTCGTCAAGGTGCTCGAACACGTTCGCTCGTTGTTGCGGATCCAACTGCTCCAAAATGTCCGCGACGTCGGCAGGGTGCAGCTCGTCCAAGCGTTTATGGGTGACGGACAGCTGCACTTCGGAAAGGTCGCGGTCCAGCAGGTCCATGTAGTTCCATGCGATGATTTGCTCGTCGATCTTTTTGCCGAAGACTTTGGCGACGGAGACCACCGAGCGCTCGATCCAGGGGGCAAGGCCGCGCAGGATGCCGCGGATGCCCACTTCGGCGCCGAGCAGGCGCAGCTGAGAGCCGGAAACGGAAAGCTTCAGGTCGTTTACGCGCACGACCTTCAGGCCCTGCGTGTCGACGATTTGACGGTTCATGAGGTCGCGTGCGAGCAGCACCTCGTCGGGCTGCAGGTAGCTGAAGCGGATGTCGTGCGCTTCGACCTGCAGAGTGAGGCCGTCGTCGTCGAACTCGTCGACGTACTTGCGCCATGAGATCATGAACGGGATCTTGCCCGGGCCTTGGAAGGCCAGGCTGGTGATACGCGGAAACACCTCGCCCGTGGAGATGGCGAGGTCGGATACGGTGCCGATTTTCTCACCGGTGCAGTCAACGACCGGCTTTCCCAGCATTTGAGAGAGATAGAGCATGATCAATTCCCTTACTGTCCATGCTCGCGTTCGGCAGGGGCTTTTACAGGTGTCGGATAATGCTACGTCTGCCGTGCGGCAATGGCGTTATGGACACGTAAAGCTTCTGTCAAACGAGAGCGCGTTGCAGCCTGCTCCTTCGGCTGCCAGCGTAAGGGAGGAGTCGAAGGAAGGCTACATACTGTGAGGTTTCGGTTTTCGAACCTTCAACAGGGTTCCTTTCTTTGGCCTACAAAACAAAAAACCGCATGTGCTCGATGGAGCCATTGCGGAATTTCAAGCTAAGTGGTGCGCCGTGAGGGATTCGAACCCCCGACGTACTGATTCGTAGTCAGTCCCTCTATCCAGCTGAGGTAACGGCGCACATTGTCAAACGCGCTGTAAAAATGGTGCGCCGTGAGGGATTCGAACCCCCGACGTACTGATTCGTAGTCAGTCCCTCTATCCAGCTGAGGTAACGGCGCACATCGAAACAGCAACGATTATTATGCGCGTATATCGGCAATGAGTCAACACCTAATTTCGGCCAATATCAAATTTTTTGCGATTAGCGTCGCCGAGCGCCGCTAGCAAACACGGCAGGGCGACTGAACGGGGGACGGAGGTGTGTTCACGTTAGACCCGCGGGCGCGGCGCGATGCCGAACATTGCTGGGCGCCGCAACCCAGTGGGGCGGGGAGAAAAAAAGGGGGGTGCCTGCGACTAGCGTTGCCGATGAACTGTTGCGGTTGATGGATGTGAGTGGGGGCAGATGGGTGAACGGGGGACGGAGGTGTGTTCGCGTTTGGCCCTTCGGTAACGCGGCGCGGTGTCGTGAACGCACCTCCGTCCCCTGTTCACACGTGGGTCGGATGCGTGCGTCTCCGTTGTAGCTGCTTTCCGTAAGCTACTGCTGGTATGCGCAAGGTGCTGCCGGCTGTGCCTATGGTCGAAGATAGCCGCCGTATGAACGCACCTCCGTCCCCTGTTCATCTTGCTCCGGCGGCTCTGGGTCAGACTCGCTCCGCCTTATGAATATGAAAGCCGAATGTGATCGATTCCGGGCATAAAGTAAGGACCCCAGGCGGGGTCCTTACTTTATGAGGCAAACGGGAGACGCTTGCCGTTGGTTTTAGTTGCTGGAGCTGCTGCCTCCGTTGGTGGTGGAGCTGGAGCCGCCGCCGTTTCTGCTGTTGTTGCCGGAGCCTCCGTTGGTGGAGCTGTTGTCGCCGGAGCCGCCGTTGGTGGAGCTGCCGGAACCCGTGCTGATGACCAGGTGCACGGTCTTGCCGGGATCGAGCTCGGTGCCGCTGGTGGGCGTCTGGCTGATGACGTTGCCCGAGGAGACGGAGCTGCTGGCCTGGTACTCGGTGGTCACCTTGAAGCCCGCGTTGTTCAGCGTGGTCATGGCGCTGCCCTCGGACTGGCCGACGACGCTGGGAACGCTCACGGCCTTGCTCTCCTTGCCCTTCGACACCACGATGTTCACGGTGCCCTCGGCCTTGAGCTTGCTGCCGCTGGACGGGGTCTGGCTGATGACGAGGCCCTCTTCGACGGTGTCGGAGTACTGCTGATCGACGGTGACGTAGAAGCCGGCGTTGTTCAGGGTTGCGGTGGCGCTGCTGCGGGTCTGGCCGACGACGTCGGGCACGCTGGTGCCTTCGGAGCCGAGCGACAGGTAGTAGGTGACTACGGTGTCCTTGGCGACCTTGGAACCTGCGGCGACGTCCTGGCGCGCGATGCGGTCCTTCTCGACGCTGTCGGAGTATTCCGCAGTGCCGGCCTTGTACTTCAAGCCGTTGGCTTGCAGCAGTTTCTTAGCTTCATCTGCGGTTTTGCCGACCAGGTCGGGAACCTCTATCTCCTGCGAGCCTTGCGAGACGGTCAGGTTGATGGTGGAGCCCTTCGCCTTCTTGGTCTTGGCGGTGGGGTCCTGGCTGATGACCTTGCCCGAATCGACGCTGTCGGAGTAGGACTGCGTGACGTTGCCAACCTTGAAGCCGGCGGACTGGATGGCCGACTTCGCCTGGTCGAGCGTCTGGCCGGTGACGTCGGGGACCTCGATCTGCTCGCCGGAACCGCTGTTTCCGCCCAGGGCGAACGCGGCGATGGCGATAAGCGCGACCACGGCTGCGACGGCAGCCACTACCGCGGCAACCTTCTTGCCCTTTTTCTTCGGCGCCGTGTTGTCCGACATATACGAATGGTTTTGCGAGCTGCCGCCGTGCTGGTTGCCGCCGCCGACCGCGGGCATGACCGCGGTGCCGTCGGGCATGGGACCGATGTTGGGCACGCCGCCCATGATCTGCGTTTGCGCGCCGGTGAAGCCCGCGCCCAGGGCGACGGGTCGGCCGGCCAGGTAGTCGTTCAGGGCCGAGCGCATGTCCTTAGCGGTGGCGAAACGCTCCATGGGGTTCTTCGACATGGCCTTGAGGATGATGGCCTCAAGGGAGGGGTCGATCTCGGGGTTGAGCTCGCGCGGCGGCACGGGCTCGTCCTGCACCTGCTTCATAGCGACGCTGACCGCGTCGGGGCCGTCGAAGGGCAGCTTGCCCGTGGCGGACTCGTACAGCACGATGCCGAGCGAGTAGATGTCGCTGGCGGCGGTGAGTTCCTTGCCCTGCGCCTGCTCGGGGGAGATGTAGTGGGCGGTGCCCAGCACGCTGGAGGTCTGCTCCTTCGTGGAGTTCTTCGCGCGTGCGATGCCGAAGTCCATGACCTTCACGTTGCCGTCGGGCTGCACCATGATGTTCTGCGGCTTGATGTCGCGATGGATGATGTCGAGGCCGTGGGCGACGGAGAGCGCCTGGCACACCTGGCTGCCGATCTCGGCGACCTTGCGCTGGTTGATGGCGCCGCGCTGGTTGATGGCGGTCTTCAGGTCGGAGCCGCGCACATATTCCATGACGATGTAGTACGTGCCCTCGTCTTGGCCCCAGTCGTACACGTTGACGATGTAGGGGCTTTGCAGGTTGGCGGCGCTAGCGGCTTCTTGCTTGAAGCGCTGCGTGAAGCTTTCATCTGCGGCATATTGGGGCAGCATGACCTTCACTGCCACCAAACGACCCAAGACGTTATCTTGTGCGCGGTACACCTCGGCCATGCCGCCGATGCCGATGCGCTCGGTGATTTGGTAGCGGTTGTTGAACACCCTGCCGATCATGTTTCCGGTCACGTTTGAACTCCTTTAGGTCACATGCTGGGCGGAATTTTGAGTAAAACCCATAGTACCCCGCTCAGCATACTTTTTCTATATAAGCCCCTGAACTTCCAAAGCTGTTTGCAAGATGTCATGAGCCTTCTGGGTGCCCACGCCTTCGTCGCCGTCCTCGATGACCACGGCAACCACCACGCCGGCGTTGTCTGCGGGCGCCATGCCCACGAACCAGCTGTCGTTGCTGTTGGCCTTCTCGGCCGTGCCCGTCTTGCCGGCCACTTCCACGCCGTTGATCTGCGCGGCGGTGCCGGTGCCTTGCTTGACAACGCCCTTGAGGATATCGCGGACGCGCTTTGCGGTGTCGGAGCTGATGGAGGTGCGCAGTTTCTCGGGTTGCGCCGTGAAGCTGCGCTGGCCGTTGGCGTTGTACACGCCGTCCACCAGGTAGGGCTTCATCTCCACGCCGTCGTTGGCGATGGCGCTTCCCACCATGGCCATCTGCAGCACGGTGGCCTGCGGGCCGGCGGGGCTTTCATGGTTCATGGGGTTCACCGGCTCGCCGGCGGCGGCCCAGGCGGTCTCCCATTCGGTCATCTCGCTCGGGTCGGCCATGAGCGACGTGTACATGACGATGGGGAAGTCCAGGTCCTGGTTGAACCCGAAGCGCTCGGCGCCCTCCACCAGTTTATCGGCGCCCATCTGCACGCCCAGCTGGCCGTAGACGGTGTTCGCCGACCACCATGTGGCCTGCTCGAGCGTTTGCGTACCGTAGCTGGTCTTGTTGAAGTTCGACACAGTGGCGTTGCCGATGGTGATGGTTCCCGGAGACGAGAACGTGGTGGACTCGCTTGCCACATCGTCCTCGAGCGCCGTGGCCAAGGTGACCATCTTGAACGTGGAGCCGGGCGCGTACAGCGTGCCCGTGGCGCGGTTGATCAGCGAGGTCTCGGCAGTGCCGGAGTTCGCCTGCGCGATCACCTGCTCGAAGTCCGCGGCGTCATAAGTGGGCGCGCTGGCAAGCGCCAGGATGGCTCCGGTCTTCGGGTCCATGACCACCGCTGCGCCCTTGTTGCCGGCAAGCGCGTCTTGCGCAGCCTGCTGGATCTTCGAGTTGATGGTGAGCGTGACGTCGTTGCCGGCGGTGCCCACGCCCGCCATGTCGTTGAGCACGTCGGTCCAGCTGGCGAAGCTCTCCTGGCCCTTCAAGGTCTCGTTGTACGAGGCCTCGATGCCCGAGGTGCCGTACTGCTGCGACACATAGCCCACCACGTGGGTGGCCAGGTCGCCGGCGGGATAGATTCGCTCGTAGCTGCCGTCGTCGTCCACGGCGCTGCGCGCCAGCACGATGCCGTCGTAGGTGGAGATGGTGCCGCGCTCGCTCTTCGCTTCCTTGGCGAGCGTGTGGTTGTTGCCCGGCATGGTCTGGTACGAGTCGGCCTGCACCACCATGATCATGGTGAGGTTGGCCACCAGCAGGGCGAACAGCGCGCTGCACAGCAGCATGCCGTTGGTCAGGCGCTTGCCCAGGCTGATGCGGCCGAGCACGCTGTTGGAGTGCAGGCTGGAGGTGGTGCCGTTGAGCATCTCCGTGCCCACGCCCGTGGCCTCGTCGCCCGCGCGCAGAAGGAAGCCCACGATGATGAAGCTGCCCAGGAGCGAGGAGCCGCCTTGGCTGATGAAGGGCAGGGTGAGGCCGGTCAGCGGGATGAGGCGCGTGACGCCGCCCACGATGATGAAGGCCTGCAGCACGATCATGCCCGTCAGGCCCACGGCCACGAAGCTGGATACATCGGACTTCGCGCGCGCCGCGGTCAGGAAGCCTCGGATGGCGAAGCACAGGAACAGCAGCAGCACGCCGGCCGCGCCCAGAAGGCCGATCTCCTCGGCGATGTCGGCGAAGATGAAGTCGCTTTCCACGACGGGGATGGCGTTGAACGCGTCGGTGCCGCCCGCAAGGCCGTTGCCCAGGCCCACGCCGAACAGGTCGCCGTCGGCGATGGAGTAGAGCGCCTGGCACAGCTGGTATCCGGTGTTTTGTGCGTCGGAGAACGGGTCGAGCCAGGTGTTCACGCGCACCTGCACATGGCCGAACGCCGCGTAGGCCGCAAGTGCGCCCACGGTGATCAGGCCCAGGCCCACCACCAGGTAGAACTTCTTTCCCGTGGCAACGTAGAGCATGAGCAGGAACACGAAGAAGAACACCATGGCGCTGCCCAGGTCCTTCTCGAACACCACGATGACCATGGCGACGCCCCACATGAGCAGAAGCGGCAGCAGCGATCGGATGTCGGGCAGGTGGAACGGGCCCATGCGCACGGTGAACACGGACAGCAGCTCGCGGTTCTCGGCCAGATAGCTTGCCATGAACAGCACGATGACGATCTTGGCGATCTCGCCGGGCTGGAAAGAGAACCCGCCGATGTGCAGCCAGATGCGGCTGCCGTAGATCTCCTGGCCAAGGCCGGGGACCATCGGCGAGAGCAGCAAAAGGATGCCCACGAGCATGAGGGTGTATTTATAGTTGGCGATCTTATCGAGGTTCCGGAACAGCGCCAGCACCACGATCATGCAGGCCACGCCCACGAACAGCCAGACCACCTGGCCTTGCGCCATGTTGGGCGCGTCCGTGAACGGCGCGATGCGCGTGATGAAGGCGATGCCGATGCCCGATAGGCCGAACGCCAGGGGCAGCAGGGCCGGGTCGGCGCCGGGTGCGAGCTTGCACACGGCAAGGTGGGCCACCACGAAGGCGGCGAAGATGCCGATGGGCACGCTGAGCGAATCGACGTTGACCTGCTGGCCCTCGTTGATGGCGATCATGACGAACAGCAGCGCCACGACCGGCGCCGCCACCAGCAGAAGGACGAGTTCTATGTTGCGACGGGACATGATGCGCTACCTCTGCGTTCCCGTGGCGGTTTGCGCAGCGACCGCCGGCGCGTTCGCTGCGGCGTCGTTGGTGGTCGCGGTGGCGCTTGCCTGCGTGGATGCGGCCTGCTCGGAGCCTTCCGGCTTGCTGCGTTGAGCCGCTTCGTCGCGATATTGCTGCACCAGGTCATGCGCGGCGTCCATGTTGTCGACGCGGATGCCCTCCTGCAGGCGCGATGCCGTGCCAGGTTGCAGGCTGTCGACGCTCACGTCGGTGACTTCTTGTTGCTTATATAAGTGCATGCCCAGGAAATCGGCGGGGATGCCCTCGTAGACGGCAACCTTGCCGTTGTCCTCGCCCAGGTACGCGGTGGTGTGGAGCCACGTGTGCACGCCCCACGCGCCGCCGCCCAGGATGGCCAGGAACAGCACGAGCACCAGCGCCACGGAGAACTTCGTCTTGCGCGCCAGCTTGCGGCGGCGCTTCTCGGCGAATCCGGTGACGTTGGAGACGATGACGGTGACGTTGTCGTGGCCGCCGGCGGCGATTGCCTCGTTGACCAGCTGCGATGCGCAGCGTTGCGGGTCGGGTACGCGTCGCATGACGGCTTCGATCTGCTCGTCCTCGATCATGGACGACAGGCCGTCGGAGCACACGAGCAGGCGGTCGCCCGTTTCGACGTTGATCTCGTACATATCAGGGCGCGTGTTGGGGTCGGACCCGAGCGCGCGCGTGATGACGGAGCGCTGCGGATGATGGCGCGCTTCCTCGGGGGTGAGTTGGCCGGCCTCGATCATGTCGGCCATAAGGCTGTGGTCGCGCGTGAGCTGCTGCAGCTTGCCGTGGTGCAGCAGGTAGGCGCGCGAGTCGCCGACCTGCGCGATGATGAGGCGCTCGTTTTCCAGCATGCAGGCGGTCAGGGTGGTGCCCATGCCCTCGCGGCCGCGCCCGTCGCGCGCCGCGCGGATGATCTCGTGGTTCGCTTCTTCGACGGCATGCTCAAGGGCAGCGCCGTCGAGGTCCTTCGGGGCCAGTTCGGCCAGCACGTTCACCGCTATCTCCGAGGCTACCTCGCCTGCGGCGTGGCCGCCCATGCCGTCGGCGACGGCGAACAGCGGCGGTGCCACCACCAGGCTGTCTTCGTTGTGATCGCGCACGCAGCCGACGTCGGTTCGGCTTCCGAACGTGGTGACGGCGCCTCTGCGCGTGCGTTGGGTGGAGCGGTAGGAACGTTTATCACGGGACATTATGCAAACCTCACGCGAATGGCCACGTCGCCCACGTTGACGGTGTCCCCGTTACGCAAGGCGGTGGGCTCGTTGATGAACTGGCCGTTCACGGCCGTGCCGTTGGTGGACCCCAGGTCCTCCACGAACAGGTTCTGCCCCATGAGGCTGAAGCGGGCGTGCCTGCCGGAGACGTAGCCCGCGCCGATGACGATGTCGGCCCCGGGGTTGCGGCCCACGATGACCGGGCCGCGTACCACGATGGATACGCCGCGCAGCTCCTTCGGGCCCTTTTCAACCGAAAGGCTCCACGTGCGCTCGCGTTTGCGCTGGCCGCGCACCGCTCCGATGCCGGTTTTCATGATGGCGAACAGGAACAGGTACAGCAGCGCGACGAACAGCAGGCGGATGAGAAGCAGCGCGTAATCGATCACGGGGAATCCTCTCGCTTTCGCTTAGGCCAACGTGAAGACGAAGTTCGTGGACCCCATGGCGATGTGGTCGCCCTCGTTCAGCGGCTGGCTGGCGACGGCGCGACCGTTGACGTACGTGCCGTTGGTGGAGCCCAGGTCGGTGATGACCCATGCGCCCTGCGGGCTCAGGGAAATCTCGGCGTGGGTGCGAGACACGTTGATGTCGGGGATGGTGATGTCGTTGCGCGACTCGCGGCCGAGCGTGACGCGGGCGCTTGCCAGGTCGATGGCGCGGTTGGCGGCCGTGTCGATCAGGCGGGCACGAGAGGCCTGCTGCGGCTGGGCGGGCTGCTGGCCGGGCACGCCGGCGCCGGCGAACATCACGGTGTTGGCAGCCTGCTGGGGTGCCGCCTGCTGCGGCATGGCCTGGGGCTGCGGGGCAGCGGCGACCTGACCTGCAGCGTAGCCGGCAGCGGCTGCCGCGGGGGCGGCGCCGGCGGCATAGGCGTTGAACTGATCGACCGCACCGGCCGCGGCCTGCTGCGCCGCAGCGTAATCGGGGGCGGCAGCGGGCTGGTCCCAAGGCTCCTGCGCGGGAGCCTGATAGCCCTGGGCCTCCCAGCCGTTTCCGGCGGGCATCTGCTGATAGCCCTGGTTGCCGTACTGATCGTATTGGTCGTACTGACCGTGCTGATCGTGCTGGTCATATTGGTCGTACTGGTTGAAGCGCTGGTCGGGCATGGCTGCGCCTGCGCGGCCGAACTGCTGCGCAGGGTATGCGGCGGCTGCGCCGTAGCCGGTGTTCGCCCCGCCCAGGCCGTAGCGCTGCATCTCCTCGTTGCGCAGCTGGGAGATGATGGGTGCGGCGACGGCTTCGGCGATGACGTCGAACTTGCCGTGCTTGAGGCCTTCGTCGACGATGAAGCGCACGAGCGGCTGGCCGTCCATGGTCAGGCCCTGCTCGGAGGCCTTCGCCGCCAGGTAGGTTTCCGTTTCACCTGCGAGCGTGGGGTAGTAGCCGAACAGACGGCGGTCGTCGTCGGGGTTGACCAGCACGGTGTAGAGCGTGGGCGCGTACTGCTTGCCGGCGCCGACCATCTTCTCACGGCGCATCTGCTTTTCGGCTTTCTTGGCGATCTGAACGGGGGAGATGGGGGCGTCGAACATCTTGTCCGCCGTGCCCTCGAACGTGTCCTCCATTTTGCCTTCGAACTTCGAGAAGATGCCCATTACCGCTCCTTGCAACGCTGTTCCATATCATGGCGGCGATAAGCCGCGAATTTACCGATGGTCCATCATGCCACAAACATAATGGCGAGATGGCGTCCTTTATGCAATCGTCATTTTATTGT
Organism: uncultured Senegalimassilia sp.; assembly: GCA_934661765.1. Next base: position 11,410 of record CAKUJT010000010.1, on the reverse strand, counting down.
AAGCGGGGAATCGCCAGGTAAAGCGTTAGGAAAGCGGGGGAGGGGGCCTAGAGCGCGGGAGCGGTGCGGGCGCAGGCGCTCGTTCTCGTGTTTGCCCCCCCTGCGCGCACGCAGGGGTCTGGTTCTGGGTTGTTTTGCAGGAAAACAGGGCTTTTCGCGCCATGATCTCTGGACTTCTGGGCGGTTTTCCGAGCACTGTTTCGCATTCTTCCGGTAAAACCCCAGGTTACGAATGCTCAGATTTTCCGTTTAGGCGTTTTCAGCCTCCGAAACCGCCCAGAACTTGCTTTTTCAAGCTGCGCGCGATGGTGGGCGCCGTCTGCGCCCGGCCAAGCCTGCCCTGCGCCATCCTTCGCGCCGTTATTCTGTCGGTTGCGCGTCCTCTACCATGCGCATGAGGTCTTGCTGGCTGTGGACGTCGCACTTGCGGTAGATGTGGCGGATGTGCGTCTTGGCCGTGCCCTCCGAGATGTAGAGCTTTTCCTGAATGTAAGCCGCGTTATGGCCCTTGGCCAGGAAGAACAGGATCTCGGCCTCGCGGCGCGACAGGAGGAACGTGTTGGCAACCGTTTCGCATTTGCCGCGGAAACGGCCGCCGCGCGCCGTCTCGCTGGGCTTTGCGAAGCGCGCTTCGGCGTTCGTCGCGGGCGCGGGTTGGGCCGCATCGCGTTCGCATGCGGTCGAAGCCTGAGCCGCACCATCGTTTCCGTCCATGTTGTCGAGCGGCTGTGCAACCGCTGCGTTTTTGGGACCGTTCGCGTATCCGGCAGGCTCCGCGGCCGTCGGGTCCTCGCCGGCCGCGCGCGCATCGCGGTCCGCGGCAGCAGGATTTTCGCAAGGGTCGGACTCGGCCGCCGTGCAAGCGGTGGCGGTCGCGGCGCCGGCCGCCAAGGAAACATCGGCCGCTGCGGCGGTTTCGCCCTCGGCAGCGCGATCGTGCGTCGCCCCTTCGCCTTCCGCAGTCAGACCATCCGCCGCCTGTTTCCGCTGCGCGGCGCTCTCGGCCACGGCCTGCTCGAGGGAGGCGTCCATCCTCGTGGCGGCCCCGCAGTTGCGCAAACCGGCTGCGCGCTGGGACTCCTTCTTGCGCTCGAAGCTGGCGGAAACGGCTTTGACCAGGGGGCATGGCATGATAATCGACTCGATCTCGCGCTCGCGGGGCAGCAGCGCGTAGGCGAACACGATGACGAGCAGCAACAAGATCACGAGCGTCTGCTCTCCGAACGGCAGCAGGTGCGCGTAGTTCGCGAGGGCGACGGGCACGAGCGTGCCGAACATGATGGCGAACGCCATGATGGAGCGGCCCAGGGCGAACACGAAGATGGGCGATAGGCGGAAGCGCTGCGACAGGTCGGCGAAGAAAATCCACATGAGCGACTCGAAGCATAGGAAGCCCACGAGCATGATCACGCTGGTCAACGAGGCGTTTTCGGGACCTGCGAGGGGCATGAGGAACACGGTCACGGCGATGAATGGCACGAGGGGCTGGAAGAACCGGCTCCACCGATCGCTGCCGCCGAGCGCCATGATGGTCACGAGCACCAGCACGGTGGCGCAGCCGGCTGCCAGCAGCAGCATCGGCTGGGCGCCAACGCTGGTCTTCATCACAAGGTTCTGCAGCGAGTTCGAGCGCAACATGCCCAGGGCGATGCCGAGCACCAGCACGGGGGCGCCGAAGCGCACGACGAACTTGCCGCGATTGATGGGCAACGGTTTGAAGATGGGCACTTCGTCGCGCTCGTGAAAGGGTCGGGGCGTTTTCTTCAGCAAGATGACCAGTTCAAGCAGCGGAACGCAGGCGATCGCGAGTGCGGACACGGGGAAGGGCGCGTAATGCAGCACGGTGGCGAACAGGCCGATGGCGATGGAGATGGCGATGGCCGTGTTCAGCACGATCGAGGCGCTGTCGGTGCGGGCGAACGCCGTGCCCCAGTACACGATGAGGATGGCCGAGCCGATGCCGGTCATGATGCCGGACGTTGTTTCCGCCAAGGGCATGCCGAAGAAGGGAACCGCTAAAAGCAGCAGCGATCCCGCGCATGAAAGCGCAGCGCCGACGCAGAGCAGTTTGCGGGACGTGTACAGCCTCAGGAAACGTTGATCTGTGGCTGCGATGAACAGCATGGCGAATATGTAGACGATGGATGAGATGAGGTAGGGCAAGGTGACGCTGCTGCCGTAGAGCCCTTGGAAGCAGGGCATGGGCCCGAACACCGATGCGGTGCCGAACATGGTGGCGTACACCCACGCCTGATGCAAGCCGTAGCCGACCGACAGCAAGCTCAGCTCGCCGAAAGCGCTTTCGTCGCCGAAGTCGGCATTGAGCGTGATCCTTGGAACGCGTACCCCCATACGCAAACCCCTCCCGGTATTGTGTTGTGCATCCTCTTCGGTGCTTATGATACCGGGCGATTGGGGGATGATGCGCGCGATGCGGGGTGATTTCGGCATCACCCCGTCAAAGTCAGGCTTTTGACCAGCGGAAATGGAAAAATCATCCCAGGAGGATGATGCTGAGGGAGCGTGTGGCAAGGCGCGCGGGCCGGCTGGCCGACCGGCCCGTATGCGCGTCGGGCGCTAGGCCACCTTGATGACCACGTTGTCGAAACGGTTGAGCTGGGTGTCCTCACCCGTGGTGCCCTGACCGTCGTGCGTGGTCTGCGTGCCCGGCTTCTGGCTCTCGGCCGAGTACACGGTTGCCGTGTACTGCTTGCCGGCCAGGTAGTCGGCCAGGCTGGTGACGTCGTAGTTGTGAATGGCCTCGAGGCCGTTCTGGTTCTCGCTGGACATGACGTCCTCGTTCAGCAGGTCCTTGACCGTGCTTCCCTCGGGAACGATGACCAGCTCGCTACGAACAGCGCCGCCCTGGGCGGTTTCGTCCAGCACGCACGTGACCTCGTACACGCCCTTGCTTTCCACTTGGACGCCCTCATCGCTGTGGACGTAGTAGAACGCATAGGCCGGCACGGCGATCATCGCGCACGCGCAGCACGCGACCGCGATGGCAAGAAGCTTCTTGCCCCAAGATACGTTTGCCATTTGAGCCTCCCTTCTCGTAAGAGTCGAGGAATGGAAGCCCCGCTTTCGGCAACGTGGTTCGCAGTATACGGGGGCATGGTCGCTCAAGCAACTGATTCACAAGCCTGTGACCTGGGAAAACGTGGAATCAGCCCACGCGTATGATGCCGCAGGCGCCCCGGGCGGCCCGGAAGCGGCGACAACTTCGCCATTTTAGGGTTTGCGGGATGATGGCCCGTTCCCCGCGCTTCCTATAATGGGCGGCAGCGAAGAGGAAACGCGCCTGCGACCTGGGTGTTCGCAGGCATTCGGCCGCTGCTTCCAAGAAGGGCGGCCGCCTTGGGCGCTCGGCGCGTAAGGCTCGACATGAAGAACAGGGGGATTCACGATGGCTGAAGACCAGATTGCCGGCTTGTGGGACGAAGAGGAGGAGTTCGACCCGCTGGCCGTCGATGACCTGGATATCGACCAGGAGGACATGGACGACGACAACCCGCTCGACACGATCGACTACCCCACGATGCGCAACATGCCCGAGGACATGCGGCGCGAGTCGGTGTACAGCCCCGAGCGACAGGGCGGCGCCGTCGAGGCGGTGCTTTCCCTATTCGATCACAACCCGGCCCGACGCCCGGTGCTGGTGTCCATTCTCGGCTGGTGCGACGGCGGATGCCTGAACAGCGAGCTGACGGAGAAGGTAGACGCGCTGCAGACCGACAACCGCTCGGTGTACGGCACCACCACGCTGTGCCGTATGCTCGAACGCGCCGGCGCGCTCGAGCTGGAGATGCCCGAGACGTCTGAGGAGCGCGAGGACGCCGGCGAGGGCGTGGAGTACCTGGAGATCAAGGAGCGCGTCGACCCCGTCTGGCGCACCACCGACGCGGGTCGCGAGGTGTTCGGGCAGATGACGGACGGCTCCGCCTTCCGCACCATGGTGTTCGACCGCGACGTGAAGTACCTGGAGGTATACCGCGCCGTGATGGGGTTCGTGAACGAGCGCCCGCGCTCGAAGGACGACATCGAGCAGTTGGTCGATGCGTTCGAGGTGGTGCAGAGCCCGCGCCGTTTCGGCGGGCACTTCATCGACATGCTGGAGAAGACCGACGCGCTGTGCTGGAAGGACCGCTCGTGGCAGCTGACCGATCTGGGTCGCCGCATGCTGCCTGAGGTGGAGGCCGCGTTTTCCAAGAAGGGGGAGTAACCGATGGCTGAGGATATGATCGCGGTGCAGGCCGCCGAGCAGGAAACGGACCTGGTTGCGTTGATGGACGGTCGTGCACGCACGTACGGCCTGATGGCGCGCCTGTTTTTGAAGGAGGTCGACAAGGCGGTGCTCACCGAGCTGCAGGGTATGCGCTTCCCGGCCGCCACGGGCAACGCCAAGGTGGACGAAGGCTACCATATGCTGTACGACTACCTGCGCACCAGCTGGGACGACAGCATCAACGAATTGGCCGTCGACTATGTGCGCACGTTCATCGGCCACGGCGTCAACGGCTTTTCGGCGGCGTACCCGTTCGAGAGCGTGTACACCTCCGAGCGTCGTCTGATGATGCAGGAGGCCCGCGCCGAGGTGCTGCAGACGCTGCGAGAGAACAACCTCAAGCGCGGCAGCTGGACCGAGGGCGAGGACCATATCGCCCTTGAGCTGGAGTTTATGCAGCGCATGGCCATGCGCACCGCCGACGCCCTGCGCGCCGGTGACGAGGACGCGGCCGTCGAGCACCTGCGCACGCAGCGCACGTTCGCGCAGGACCACCTGCTGAACTGGCTGCCCATGATGACCGAGGACATGCGCCGCTTCTCGCGCACCATGTTCTATCAGGGCCTGGCCCAGCTGGTTATGGGCTACGCCGAGGAGGACGCCGCCGTGCTGGATGAGCTGCTGGACAGCGTGGAGCAGGCCGCATAACGTTTGAGGATTAGGGACCCCGGCGCGCAGGCGTGCGCCGGGGTCCTTGCTGTAATGGTGTACCCTAGGCAGCGCTGTGATTTCGAGACCAAGGGGGGTTCGCCATGAGGATCTGCGTGTTCGGCTCGTCGAGCCGAGATTTGGATGCGCTGTACATCGATGCCGCTTACGAGCTGGGACGCACGTTGGCCGAGCACGGGCACGGCCTGGTGTTCGGAGGCTACGACGTGGGCCTGATGGGCGCGGTCGCGCACGGCGTGGGCGATGCGGGCGGCAGCGTCATCGGCGTGGTTACCGAGGGTCTGAACAAGAAGGGTCGCCCCGTGTACCCGTGCACCGAGCTGATCTGCGAATCCGACCTGGCCACCCGCAAGACGCGCATGACTTCGCTGGCCGACGCGTTCGTCACCTTGCCCGGCGGCCTGGGCACGTTCGACGAGTTCTTCGACATCGTCTCGCAGGTGAAGGCCGGCGAACTGGACGCGAAGAGCGCCATCCTGAACGTGGGCGGCTATTTCGACCCGCTGGTCGAGATGCTGGACCGCGCGACTGCCACGGGCCTCAACTCCACCGACTGGCGCAGCAACTGCGACGTGTTCGACGCCCCCGAGCCGCTGGCGGCGTGGCTGGAAGCGTAAATAGGTAACGAAACGCTTCCGTTTCCCATAAATACCTGCCTGCATCTAGCACTCGTGGGCAAAGAGTGCTAACTTTCTTTGGTAGCAAATATTGTTATGCACGTGCTCAAGGAAGGGGCTCATAGCATGGCTAAGGAAATCGCATACGACAACGAGACGCGCGAGAAGCTTGCGACCGGTGTGGCGAAGCTGGCCGACGCGGTGCGCGTGACCATCGGCCCGAAGGGCCGTTATGTCGGCATCACCAAGAAGGGCGAGCGTCATCCCAACGTCTCCAACGACGGCGCTACCGTTGCCGCGCACGTGGGAGCATACGACCATGTGGAGAAGATGGGCCTGCAGGTGGTCCGCGAGGCGGCAACCGCCGCGAACAACGAGGCCGGCGACGGCACCTCCACGGCAACGCTGCTTGCCGACGCCATCGTGCGCGAGGGCGTGCGCTACGTTACCGCCGGCAACGACCCGCTGGCGCTGCGCCGCGGCATCCAGAAGGCCGCCGACGTCGCATCCGACGAGCTGCTGAAGGCCGCCACGCAGGTGACCACGCGCGAGCAGATGGCCGAGATCGCCACCGTCTCCTCGGGCGACCCCGAGATCGGCGCGAAGATCGCCGAGGCCCTGGACGAGATCGGCCAGGACGGCGTCATCTCCGTTGAGAAGTCCACCAAGTTCGGCATCGACCTGGAAGTCAAGAAGGGCATGCTGTTCGACCGCGGCTTCATCTCCCCGTACATGGCCGACGACATGGGTTCTATGACCGGCGAGCTGGAGCAGCCTTACATCCTGATCACCGACCAGCGCCTGGCCGACAACTTCAAGGACGTCGTGCCCGTGCTGGAGGAGGTCATGCAGTCCGGCCACCCGCTGCTCATCGTGGCAGACGACGTGCGCGGCGAGTCCCTGAACTCCCTGCTCATGAACCGCCAGAAGGGCACGCTCATCAGCGCAGCCGTCATGTGCCCCGGCGCCGAGGAGCGCCGCAAGGCAGAGCTGGAGGACATGGCCATCCTCACCGGCGGCGAGGTCATCTCCCCCGAGCGCGGCCTGTCGCTGGCAGACGCCAGGAAGAGCATGCTCGGCCGCGCCGCAAGCGTGCAGATCACGAAGAGCCGCACGCTCATCATCGGCGGCAAGGGCAAGCAGGAAGCCATCGAGAAGCGCTGCGAGGCCATCCGCAACGAGCTGAAGAACCCGCATTCCGACTACGAGCTGGACGTCATGCGCGAGCGCTTGGCGAAGCTGTCCGGCGGCATCGCCGTCATGAGCGTCGGCGCGGCCACCGAGACCGAGATGAACGAGATTCGCAGCCGCATCCAGGACGCCCTGCGCGCAACGCGCTCGGCTGCAAGCCAGGGCCTGCTGGCCGGCGGCGGCGTTGCCCTGATCCAGGCGTCCAAGGCGCTTGACCAGGTTGAAGTCGCCAACGAGGAGGAGCGCTTCGGCGTGGACATCCTGCGCAAGGCGCTCGAGGAGCCCATGCGCGCGCTGTGCAGCAACGCTGGCTACAACGGCGACGTGGAGGTTGCCAAGGCGCTCGAGGCGCAGCCCGGCTTCGGCCTGGATTGCGAGACCGGCAAGTACGGCGACATGATCGGCATGGGCGTTGCCGATCCGGCCAAGGTCACCGTCACGGCACTGCAGGCTGCCGCGTCCGTCGCCTCGCTCATCCTTATCACCAACTGCAGCATCACCGAGGCTGACAAGAAGGATAAGGAAGAGAAGTAACGGCCGCGCAAGCAACCACTGCGCCGGCTGGGGGGAAGCAGTTTCCCAGCGCGAAGCCTCGGCTTCGCCAACCCCTTTCAATAGAGCACGCTAAACGGGAGTCCCACGGGGCTCCCGTTTTTTAAACGGAACGCGAAATCGTATAAAGAAGCGCTCGAAAACGCGCGCTAAGTTATACGAATCCCGGAAATCGTATAAAGTAAATGAGATTCCAGCGCCCTTATTTATACGAATTGCGAAAACGTATAAAGTTCGAAGCGAAAGAAGCTGGAATGTTATACGAATCGCGAAAACGTATAACCTGAACCGAAGGGGCGCGCATGGACTACAAGGAGCTTGCGAAGGTCTTCTATATGGACTCCTCGAGCAACCGCGAGGCTAACCTTGCCGCAGAGGAAGCGCGCCGCCGCGATTCGGTTGGGACATTCCGCCTTGGCTATGAAACTAAGGCGGGTGAGCTGTTCCTTGCCGTTCCGAAAGAGTTGTCGGCCCTTACCGAGCAAGTGCTGCGTACGGAGCGCAAGGTTACGGCGCTGCTGAACGGGATGAATTCGCTTGCCTCGAATGCCGTTTTGCGAGGGCTGGTGTTCGACGAGGTCGTATTCACGAACGCTATCGAGGGCATTCATAGCACGCGTCGTCAGATCAAGGACGCGTTGGAGTCGGTGTCGAACGATGCTTCTCGGCGTCGTTTCAAGGAGCTCGCCCTTCTGTATATGGATATCGCTTCCGGCAAGGCGGAGGAGCCGACAACGCCGGAAGGAGTTCGTACAATCTACGACAGAGTGATGGACGGGGAACTTGACGACGCGCATATTCCTGATGGCCGGCTTTTCCGCAAGGACGGCGTCGATGTTATCGCGGGAGGGGTGAATGTGATCCATCGGGGTTTGGAACCCGAGGAGAAGATCGTTGAGGCCGTAAAGTCGATGCTTGCGCTGATCGAAGACGAGGGGCTTCCGTCACTGTATGCGGCGTTGGCCTCGCATTATCTGTTCGAATATGCTCACCCGTTCTATGACGGCAACGGTCGAACGGGAAGATATCTGTGCTCGCTGATGCTGGACAGGTCGCTGTCGAAGCCGACGGTTCTGTCCCTTTCCCGGGTGATTTTGGAACATCGCGATCAGTATTACAAAGCTTTCCGCAGCGTTGAGAACCCGATGAACAAAGGTGAGCTGACGTTTTTCGTGATGGAGATGATGAACCTTGTGCGGAAGGCCCAGCTGGATGTTATCGATCGTTTGGATTGCGCACGAAGACGGCAGGGCGAGCTTCGCGAATTGATGGATGATGTCATCGAGCGTGCAGACCTCAAGAAGAAGCAGGAACGGGGAATCGTGTTCATGCTCATGCAGTATGAGACGTTCGGGATGTTCGGCGATGCGAGCGTTGAAGAGGTTGCCGACTATTTAAAGGTGGGGACGCAGGCGGCTCGAAAGCATTTGCGTGCGCTCGAGGACAAGGGTATCGCGGTGAAGGTCAACCAGCGTAAGCCCGTGACGTTTGGGCTCACGCAGCAGTTCAAGGAAGAGTTCGGAGTAGAGCCGGTGGTCTGGCGTAATCCTTTCGAGTAGGGGTTCATCGTGTGCAGAAGGTTTACCGTCGTCACGTGGGATGAGGTTGCGGAAGTCGTGCGCGAGCTGCAGGTGGATTCGCCTGCGAACGCACAGCCCGATTGGCCTGCGCGTCCGATGGCTGGCGAAGGCGCGGCGGCGCAGGTTGAGCCGGGTGAAGGTGCGTTCCCTGGCACAGGCGTTGACGTGATCGTTCGCGGTCCGGAAAGTCAGTTGGCTGTTGAGCGTTTGACCTGGGGATTTCCTGTCGAATGGCAACAACGTCCCGTGTACAACACGCGTTTGGAAACGGCCATGGGGCCGAACCCGGGCATGTGGGAGCAGCCGATCGCGCAGGGACGCGGCATCGTGGTGACGGGCGGATTCTTCGAAGTGCATGCAACTCAAATGACGCGCAGCCCGAAAACGGGACGGAAGATCAAGCAGCAGTATCGTTTCGAAAGCGGTGGAGGCACGCCGCTGCTGCTGGCAACGGTATGCGGTCAAGGTTGCTTCTCGGTAGTGACCACGCGCCCGAACGCCAGCGTTGCGCCCGTGCATAACCGTATGCCCCTGGCGCTAACGCTCGCCGAAGCGCGTTGGTGGTTGCAGGCGCCATGGCCCAGCTTGGTCGCCAACTGGCAAAAACTAGCAAATCGCGAAGGGTTCGCGCTGACGGCCGCCCCGGAGCGGCCGTCAGCGTCAGCAACGTTCGGGCAAGGGACGTTGTTTTAAGGGGTGCGACGTTTGCGGGCTGTGAGTTGGGGCTTGCTATCGCGTAATGGGCCTTATCGTCGGCATCTTCCGCCGGATTGGCTGTTGTCGAATAGGGCGGGCGCTGGCACAATTGCAGTATGACTTCGAGAGATGCAAACATATCGACTATGGTGGAAACGGCGGAGGTGCCGTTTCCCCTGACGCGCATCGATGGCTCGATGTGCGTTGATGACTTTCTTCCGTATACGAATTTGTCGATCGAGCGTGCGTTACGTTTGATCCCTCTCGAAGATGACCCCCAGAGTCATCGAAACCTGTATGCATGGTTCATGAATGAAACGGGCAAAATAGGTTCTCGATACCACGGTAAGAAGTTGCCAGGAGTTGAGTTCCCGCACGTGGCACAGCGTGGGATCCATGTGCCGAGCCGTCATAGGTATGCGGCAACGGTGACGGTTGCTTATAACAGCTTATATAGCGAGAGCAACGACGGTACCCGAATCGATTTGGGCGATGGGACATGGGTCTTGTACTATTCAGCCCATCAAAATAATTCCGGCGGAACAACCGACATGCAATGGAACCAAAAGCTGGTGAATTGCTTGATGGACGGCGTTCCCGTTGGCGTGTTTCTTCAGCAGAACTCGTCGTCGAGTTCGTATCTGCGCTTTCTTGCATTCGTTGAGGAGTTCAATCCTGAGAACGAGTTGTTTACCTTGCATGGGCCTGTCATGCCTGAGACTGAGCATTTATTCGCCAGTGCGGCTCCACAAGCCGAAATGAGGGAGCCGGCAGCGGTTGATGAGCGGCTTCAAGCGAATGAGGTAGGCGATCTGGAAAGCCTGGAAGAGGACCGCCGTCGTTTTTCCGTTGCTCGTCGCATGGTACGTCAAGGGCAGCAAACGTTTAGAAAAGACCTGTTTAAGGCTTATGAAGGACATTGCGCGGTTACGGGGTTCGATACGAACGAGGTGTTGCAAGCAGCGCACATCCTTGATTACCGTGGAACTCAGAGCAATGTTGTAGAGAACGGTATTTTGCTGCGTTCCGATATTCACTTGCTATTTGATAGCTATTTGCTGGGTATTAACCCTGCTTCGATGCGTCTGGAAGCAAGTTCGCGGATTTCGGACGGACCATATGCAGACCTTGATGGCGCTCCGCTGTTTTTGCCCAAAGACAAGGCGTCGCAGCCGAATGAGAACTTTCTTATCGCGAAATACAGGCGCTTTAAGTGTTGCGTTTGATCCTGGCATGGCGCCGCGGCGTTTCTCTCGACAAATTCCGCGGCGTTTCGCTTTTCTTTAGTTTCCTTGGTGAGCTCGACCTGTCGTAGACGGTTGATGACGAGGACGTTCGCTGCACCTATAAGAGGCTTTCCCTGTATCAACTCACGGTTTGCAGATGCCGCAGGGGGAGTAGCCTCGGGCTATGAGTTGGTCGCGGGTGCCGGTGAAGTCTTGCTTGTTCGCGCTTGAAATGTCGCTTGCGGCTGAACAGTCGGGCTTGTGGAACTTCTTGTTCTTCACGTTTAGGATGTAGTCCTGCTGCTCGGATGTGCCTTGGTTGCCGGCGCTGTTGCTGCCGGCTGCGTCGGCATTGCTGGCGTTGCTCCCGCTGCCGGCCCCGTCGCCGCCACTGCCGTTGGCGCTGCTGTTGCCGTCGGCATTGCTCCCGCCGGCGCTTCCTGCTGCTGCCTTGTCCGCCCGCGCTGCTGCTGCGGTGGTGATGGCGGCGCTGCCTTTGCTGGTGACCTGCGGGGTTTCGGACGACTCCCAGCTTTCGCCGGTCACGTAGTCGATGGCCACGCCCGGCTCCACGTTGTACACGAACACGTTGAA
>CAKUJT010000009.1 GCA_934661765.1 uncultured Senegalimassilia sp. | reverse complement strand
CTGCGCAAGTGGCTGGAGTCTCAGACCTACTCCGACGGCTACTACACCAACAAGCCGAAGTTCATCGTCTCCTCCCTCAAGGAGTGGTTCGGCGAGAACGCCACCGTGGACAACGACTACGGTTACGACTGGTGGCCGAAGGTCCCGTCCGAGACGGGTGCCGTGGACTACACGCATATCTCCACGTTCGAGCTCATGCAGCAGGGCGTTATCAAGGGCTACTTCAACTGGGGTATGAACCCCTGCCATTCGGCCCCGAACGCCGGCAACGTGCGCCGTTCCATGGCCAACCTCGATTGGCTGGTTGTGGCCGACCAGGTCATCACCGAGTCCGCCAGCTTCTGGAATGCGCCGGATATGAACCCGTCTGAGATCGACACCACGGTTTACTATCTGCCGTGCGCGCTGATCTACGAGAAGCCGGGCATCATCTTGAACTCCGGCCGTTGGATCCAGTACCGCTACCAGGCCGTCGAGCCGTGGGATCAGGCCAAGCCCGACTACGAGATGTGCGACCTTCTGTGGACCGCCATCTGCGACCTGTACAAACAGGAGGGCGGCGCCAATCCCGACCCGATCCTCAAGACCAAGTGGGACTACTACGTGGACGGCAAGATCGACCCGCGCCCCGTGGCCTGGGCCCTCAACGGCTACCGCGTGGCCGGCACTGAGTGCAACACCGATTCCGCCAACCCGAAGACCGACCTGCTCAAGGGCTATGCCGAGCTGGGCGCCGACGGTTCCACCGCGTGCGCGATGTGGATCTACTCCGGCATGTGGAACAACAACGATGCTCCGCTCGATCCGGCCGAGCAGCCGCTGTGCCGCCGCAACACCGAGGACAAGTCCGGCATCGGCCTGAATTCCGAGTGGGCGTTCAGCTGGCCAAGCAACCGCCGCATCCTGTACAACCGCAACAGCTGCGACATGCAGGGCAAGCCTTGGAACGAGGACAAGAAGCTCATGGAGTGGAACGGCGAGAAGTGGATCCTGGTCGACCAGGCAGACTTCGTCGCCGTCAAGGGAGACAAGCCGGTTCCGCCGAATAACAAGACCTTCTTCATGCTGTGGGAGCAGAATGCCCGCCTGGAGAGCTACGGCATGGTCGACGGCCCGCTGCCCGAGCATTTCGAGCCGTTCGAGTCGCCGTGCGACGACAACCCGCTCAACGGCGCGTTCCACAACCCGTGCGCATTCGGCACGCAGTACGCGTCAACGAAGCAGGGCACCAAGGAGCAGTACCCGATCGTTGCCACCACGTACTCCGTCACCGAGCATTGGCAGACCGGCGGCCAGACGCGTCTGTGCCCGGCGCTCGTGGAGTCCATGCCGTCTCAGTTCGTCGAGATGAGCGAGGAGTTCGCAGCTGAGAAGGGCATCAAGAACGGCGATGACGTGCGCGTGTTCAACAACCGCGGTTCGGTCGTCGTGCCCGCTCTGGTCACCAAGCGCCTGCAGCCGATGAACGTCAACGGCAAGGTGCAGCATCAGGTCGGCTTGACCCATCACTTCGGCTGGGCAGACCTGTACGGCACGGGCGACGTGGTCAACGACCTGACGCCCAACGTTGGCGACCCGAACTCGTTCACGCCCGAATACAAGGCGTTCCTCGTTGATATCGAGAAGGCATAAGGGGGATTGACATGACTGAAAAGGCTGTATATTTCGATTCCTCCAAGTGCACCGCCTGCAAGGGCTGCCAGGTTGCCTGCAAGACGTGGAACAACCTGCCGAGCCCTCTGGGCACGAACGAGGCAAAATGGTCCGGCACGCATCAGAACCCGGCCGACCTCAACGGCGACACGCGTCTGATCATCACCTTCAACGAGCTTGAGGGCGATAGCAAGATCAAGCCGGTGAAGTGGGCGTTCGGTCGTCGTGCTTGCCAGCATTGCACCGATGCCCCGTGCGCGTCGGTGTGCCCTGGCGGCGCGCTCGTGCGCAACGAGGAGACCGGTTTCGTGGAGGTCTACCAGGACAAGTGCGTCGGCTGCCAGTACTGCCACAGCGCCTGCCCGTTCGATGTGCCGCGCTACGAGTCCAACGGGCTTCTCGACAAGACCGTCATCGACAAATGCACGGGTTGCGCCGACCGCGTGGCCCACGGCATGGCGCCGGCCTGCGTTTCCGCATGCCAGCCCAACGCCCTGCAGTTCGGCGACCGCGATGAGATGATCGCCAAGGGCAAGGAAAAGGTCGCATGGCTCCACGAGAACGGCTATCCCGATGCCTGCCTGTACGGCGAGCACGAGATGGGCGGCTTGCACGTTATCCAGGTGCTCAAGTACGGCATCGACGCTCATGACCAGGTGCAGGACCCGAAGGCTCCCGCCACGGCCCAGCTCACCCAGATCATGAAGCCGGTCACCGGTGCCATCTCCGGTCTGACCGTTGCCGGTTTGGCAGCCATGTTCGGCCTGGCCATCGGCTACAAGCGCGACAAGCTGGCGTACAACCCCGAGACCGAGGATACGGTGTCGGTCATCACCGGCGACGTTGTGCAGCACGGCGACCCGCAGGACGATAAGACGGTGATGGAGCACATCACCGAGAACCTTCCGATCGGTAAGAAGGGGGACAAATAATGAGCCACTCCGTTAACGTTTCCCCGGAAGCCCGCGCCAAGGACGCGGCGTTCCTGAAGGAGCGCGCGGCATCCGGCAAGGAGAAGTACATCGTCCGTCATTCGAAGCAGGCGCGCTTCACGCATGGCATCACGGTCATCGCGTGCATCCTGCTTGCCATCTCGGGCCTGTTCGTGTTCGTTCCGCAGCTTGCGCAAGCTGTCGGCGCCGACACCGTGTTCGTCATCCGCATGTCGCATCGCGTGCTCGGCTTCATCTTCGTGCTGGTGCCGCTAATCAGCGCGATCATGGCCCCGAAGGGCGTGGCCCACATCTTCAAGAACCTGTTCGCGAAATGGAACAGCGACGACAAGAAGTGGATGATGCTGTTCTTCCCGTACCTGTTCATGGCGAAGTGGATTCACATGCCTGATCAGGACGAGGTGAAGTCCGGCCAACGTTTCGCCGACGGCATGCTGTGGGTGGCTGGCGCGCTTATGGGCATCACGGGCCTGATCTTGGTGGCCGGTTCGACCATCGTCGACCTGGGCACGGGTTACGGCGTGGTGCTGTTCCTGCACGACCTGGGCTTTTTGCTCATCGCCGTGTTTGGCTTGGCTCATATCTTCCTGGGCGGCGGCATCTTCCAGCCTTACCGCGGCACCTACAAGCTGATGTTCGGTAACGGTTTGGTATCCGAAGCCGATGCTCTGTACCACTGGGGCCACTGGGCTCGCAAGGAGATTACCTCCGGCAAGAACGTGGTCGAGAAGGATGCCAAGTAGCTCCTGATCGTCCATGAAACCATGACGGGCGGCGTGCGATGCGCCGCCCATCTAGCCGGTAGCCCGGTGCTTCGCAGACGCTTCCCTTGTGGAGGTGAGCGTCGGGCTACCGTTTATCTTTGATGTGCCGTGCTGGTGCGCAGCTGGATGGCATGACGTGCATGCAGCTGTTTGCCAACAGGCTTCGATCGCGTCAACGGGTTTTGCGATGGCTTGGCGAGCCCTGTTCGGAGCTCGATCGTTTCAATGAGATGAAAGCGGTAATCAACTATGGATCTTAATCAAATCGATATGGCCATGAAGGCGTATCTGCCTAAGCTCTCCGAATCCGAGCAGGAACGCTTGCGCTTCTTCCGCACCCTGTGGGGTGTTCAGGCAGAGGTGCAGAAGGAACATGCCGCTAAGGTCGAGCATGTGGTTCCCGATGTGGGCACGCTCAAGGAGTGCTCGAAAGCCGAGCAGCCGGTGCTGCGCTCGTACCCTGCCGGCATCCCGGCTGGTGTGCTGGCAGATGCTGTGCAGCGTTTGGCGGTTGCCATGGCGGCGTTCGAGCAGTTTGACCAGGCAACGCGCGATGCGCTTGCAGGCGTGCGTTGGGACCGTATGGTGGCGGCATCGGATGTGAAACTTGCCGGGAGCGATCCGTCGGCATACGTGGAAGCATTCGCGGGTCTTTTGCAAGATGATGGGCTTGGCGAGGATGCTGCGCGCATGGGTGCAGCTGCGGTTTCGCTGGCGCTCCGCGCGCTGCTGGAGCCCATTGCCCAGGAGGTGCAGGCTGCGCGCGTTGACGGGAACGCCGATCAGCCGTATCCGGTCCATTGCCCGGTGTGCGGGTGCGAGGCATCTGTGGCGCATGTCGGCCAAGCCGGCACGAAGACCAAGGGCCGCGGCCGTGCGTTGTGGTGCGCGCAATGTGGTTGCGTCTGGGATATCGAGCGCGTGCGTTGCGCCCGCTGCGGCACGCAGAACCAGGGCCACCTGCATTTCTTCAACGTCGAAGGCGACGACGATCATCGCATTGCCACGTGTGATGAGTGCGGCGGCTATGTGCGTACCGTTTACGAAGAGGATGGCCCTATGGCTCAGTTGTATCCGTTCAGCTATGAGGTCGAGGATGTGGTCATGGCCAAGCTCGACCTGATCGCATACCGTCAGCTTGTGGCACAGGAGGCTCAGCAGGACTAGCTGTCAGGCTGCATTTTCCGTTATCCGTTTGAAGGCAGGGGTTTCGTCCCCTGTCTTTTTGCGTTTTGGGGCAAACCTGTTCGAGGCACTTTCCCGTTCTTGATTTCGATTTCGGCAACTCTGTCTTTCTAACTCCTATTCAGGCAAAAACTGAAGTCGAAGTATCTTTCCCGTCAAGGGATATGGGCATTTGCTTGCTGATTTGGAACAGCCGCGCGTTATTAGGCTTCGTTTAGGGAGTGTCGGTTAGGGATCCTTTTATTTGATACGAGGGTTGGCGATTTTGGCCCAAGCTGAATAAACATGACTTTCAAGAGCCTCTCATCAGGTAAAACGCTATCTATACTCAATTTGCATGACAGTTGTTTTGGGTGCTTTAGGTACGAAATCACGGGTTTGCATGATAGACGGATCCCTCCAACGAAGGCATCATCGATTGCGTTGAAACGAGCTGACGGGTGTGATCGCCTGTCACGATACAAGCGACGCGGACACTCTCGATTCCGCTTTGCGACATCATAAAAAGGAGGAGTCATCAATGAAGTTTTTGGGTATGGGCGTTCCCGAGCTGCTTATCATCCTGGTCGTCGTTCTGCTTATCTTCGGCCCGAAGAACCTTCCCAAGCTCGGCAGCGCCATCGGCAAGTCCGTTAAAAGCCTGCGTGAGGGCATGACCTCCGATGAGGGCAAGCCCGAGATCGACCTTGACGAAGATGACGAGGTCGAGGTCGAGGAGCAGCCGAAGAAGAAGGCCGTGAAGGCCGCCAAGAAGGCTCCCGCCGCAAGCGAGGAATAGGATTTCCTTGGGGGTTCAAAACCTCCGTTACCGGAAATACAGCAAACAGTGAAACGCCCGCGCAAGGTTTTGCACGGGCGTTTCGCTATGTCCCTTGGTTTGCTGCGTTTTGGTGGAAACGGGTTCACGGGTTCGCGTGGCGATGGCGCCCTTGGTTTCGCCTATGTCGGGTAGAAGCGATGGTGATATGGGCTCCGGGGGGGGTGCGAATGCCCGGGGGTTCTGATTCGCCCGGGTAATCTTGTGGTCCCTTGCGTGCAGCCGAGGTCTGAACGGTGCTTGCTGGTACACTTCGGTACATGCAGAATTCTTCAACCCATCATACCGGCGCACCTGAGAAGCGCTTCGATCCCACTCTTGTGCGTACGCTGCTCGGGTACGCGTGCCATCAGGCGTTCATGTTCGCGCTCTTCTACATGGGATGGAACAGCGCGCTCACTGTTGGCGGCTTCACTTTTGAACGCATCGATTTGCTGATCACCTTGCTTGCCGCGGCTGTCACCCTTATCGTGCTGCGCGCCGTTGCGCTGCGCGTGCGGGATGTGCTGCTGAACCGATCGCTCATGTGGTGTTATGCGGTGTTGCTTGCCATCGGTTCCTCCGTTTCCCTCCCTGCCGAATACGGCCTTGCATCCATGGTTATGGAAGGGGTTTTGGTGGGCGTTCCCTTCGCCTGCATGCTTGCGGCGTGGGGTAGGGCGCTCGGTGCCCGATCGCACGGGGAAAGCTCTCGCGGCGTGTTGCTTGCAACCGCCGTTGCCGCCGTCTTTACGTTCTTGCTCGCCGTCGTCTGCTCGCAGGCACCGCTCGCTGCTGCGGTGGCGAATTTGCTTCCCTTTGGCAGTGCGTGGGCGCTTGTCGGCGTCGAGCCGTTGCTGTCGAGCGAGCGCATCGAGGAGAACGCGGACCCGCAGAGAAAAACTGCTCTTACTATCGCAACGCTGTTCGCTTCCAAACAGCAACGAGCTGAGACGCATCGCATTTCGCGTAAGGTGCTGGGCGGCTCGGTTGTATTCGGTTTGGCGGGCGGGCTCATGGAAACCTATGCTTCGGATCCGGGTAGCGTCGCCACGCCTACGTTTGCGGCGACATTGCTGCTGCTGGCGCTGTTCTGCGCCGGGTCGTTGCAGGTTGTGGGCGTGACTGCCCGCCGTAGCGGCTCCGATGGCGAAGTGAGCAGGCTTTTGGTGGGCGTATATCGTCTCGCGTTGCTGCTTATGATGACAGGGTACCTGTTCATGCCCATCCTGGGGCCCTACGGCGTCCCAGGCGATTCCATCGTGCTTGCGGGCTACCTGGGCCTTTCCGCCGTGCTCGTTTCGCTGTTCGTGTTGATGGCGAAGCTGACCGGCATGGACGCCGCGCTTTCCTTCTCCAGGGGTTTTGCCGCGCTCTACCTTGGCGAAGCGGGGGGCTTAGCGCTCGGCAACGTTTTGCAGGTCGCATCTCCTTCGGGCGACATCCCCTTCGCCGTGGCCTCTTGCGCAGGTTTCGCCACGTTGTTCGCGTACCTGTTCCTTTTCACCGAGGGGGATTTTTTGGCACTGTCCCGCATCGCCAAGCAGGCCGATCGGTTCGAGGATGCGTGCCGTGTCATGGCATCCAAGTTCAAGCTTTCCAAGCGCGAATCCGAGATCTTGCCGTTGGCGCTTCGGGGTCGTACGGGCGAGCGCATGGCTGCGGAGCTGTTCATCGCAAAAAGCACCGTTGATACGCATTTGCGCCGTATCTACGGGAAATGCGGCGTACATAGCCGACAAGAGTTGATCGACCTGGGCGAACGCGAATCCCAGGCATTGCTATCCGGTAAGGAGTCGTGATCCATATGGTGAACGAGACGTTGTTGGAGACGTTGCGGGAAATCGTCGGGATGCAGGCGGTGCGCAGGGATGTGCCCATGAGCGGGCTGACCACGTTTCAGATCGGCGGCCCTGCTGCCGTGGTGGTCGAGCCGGCCAGCGTTCAGGAGGCGGCTGATGTTCTTGCCGCATGCCATGGCGCTGGCCAGCCTGTGCGCTTGCTGGGCCTGGGCAGCGACTTGCTCGTTGCCGATGCGGGCTTGCCTGAGGTGATCGTCCGCTTCGCCGAGCGCTTTTCGGACATCGTTGTTGAGGGTTCCCGCATGACGGTGCAGGCCGGTGCGTCGAACGCCCAGGTGGCGGAGGCCGCATACGCTGCCGGCTTGGCCGGCTATGAGTTCGCCAGCGGAATCCCGGGTACTATCGGCGGCGCCGCTATCATGAACGCCGGCGCCTATGGCGGCGAGTTCCGAGACGTGTGCTGTTCGCTCGTGTGCGCAACGCCGCAGGGGAGCATCGTCGAGCTGCATGCTTGGCAGGCGTGCTGGGGATATCGCCATTCCATGATGGGCGATGCCGGCTGGGCCGTGCTCTCGGCAACCTTGCAGCTGCGTCCCGATTCGCCTGTTGCGATTCGTGCGCGCATGGACGACCTGGCCCAGCGCCGTGCTGAGAAGCAGCCCCTGGAAATGCCGAGCGCCGGCAGCACCTTCAAGCGTCCCGCTGGCTATTTCGCCGGCAAGCTGATCCAGGATGCCGGATTGCGCGGTTTCCGCGTCGGCGGCGCGCAGGTTTCCGAAAAGCATACGGGGTTCGTGGTGAACGCCGGTGGCGCGACGGCGTGCGATGTCCGCGACCTGATCGCCGAGGTGCAGCGCCGCGTGTACGAGATGGAAGGCGTGTGCATGCACCCCGAGGTGCGCATGTGGGGTTTCGAGGACGAAGAATAGCGTTGCGCCCGTTTCGAAGGCGGGCAAAAGGCGTGCGTTTGTAAGGCGGATCGCCACCCTTGCGTTCGCAAGGTTGGATGTCGCTAGGGCGTTCTGAGGTGAAGGTTCGAAGTAGGCAGGGGAGAGGCTGGATGTTCAAGATCAACCACGCGGTGCTGCACGTGTTCGATTTCGTGTCGTGCGTGAACGTGTTTTCCGAAGACGAGCTGGATTTGACGAACAAGAACGTTAAATCCTACGTCATGCGCATTGCCCGGCATGCGTTGGGCGGCATGGATAATCGTCGTGGGGAGTTCTTCCCTGACAGCGGTTTTGCGTCGGAGTTGAGCGCGTATTTCAAGGGCGAGCGTGACTTCGTGGACCTTTCCGTGCAGGTGGCACAGTTCATGTCCGAGGAGCTTGGGCGTATGGAGAACCCCACTTCCTGCGATCTGCTGGTGGTTGACTTCGAGGACCAGGAGAAGCCGCCCGCCATGCCCCCGTTGGCCGATGATGCCACCGAGGAGGAGATCGCCGCGGCAACCGCAGCCGCGGAGGCTGCCGCTTACCATTCGCGCAGCGAGCATTACTTCGGCTTGCTGCTGCTTGAGAGCAAGCCCGCCTTCATGCATGAGGTTGGGCGCGGCGAAGATGGCGCCACTCGCAACAACATCGAGCGTCATCACGCCATTTTGCCGAACCCTTCGCAGAAGATTGCATCGTTTGCGCTGGTGAATGCCCGCACCATGGCGGTGCAGTTCGTCGATAAGCCTCGTGAGATCGCCGGCGAGGAGCGTTGGCTCATCCCCGACGGCTTGCTGCAGTGCTCCAACGAGGCTTCCAGCAAGGAACTGTTCGATACCACCATGGGCTTGGTGGAAGAAGTGGCCGAGGAGTTTGGGGTGAACTCCGCTGTTGCCATGGGCCGCGCCAAGGCGTATCTGGCCGAGAACGCCGATGATTCCGATGAGGTGCCGTTCGACGAGTTTGTGGACGAGGTGTTCGACGATGAAGGTCCGCGCCGCCGTTTTGAGCAGGCGGCCGCTGACGAGCAACTCGGCGATCGTGTGCACATGGAGCGCGATGTGGCGAAACGCGTCAGCCGCAACCATAAGATCGTCACCGACACGGGCATTGTGCTGACGTTCCCCGCCGAATACAGCCATAACACCGAGCTCATCGAGTTCAAAAGCGCGCCGAACGGCCTCATCCAAATCGAGCTCAAAAACATCGGCAGCATCGAGAACCGCTAACCCAAACGTTTCCTGACACTTTGGGGACGTAGGCTTAAGTGTCCGGTTTGCTCGGTCCACCGGGAGTTTGTTTCGGACAGGAAGCTGACGCACAAGGGGCGCAGCATTTCGTGCCCGATTCGATGGGGCTTTCTGATAGGTTCGTATTGGGCGGTATCGCCGTGCAACCTGCTCATAGGTTGCACGGCGATACCGCCCTTCGTATAGCGCGTGAAAAGTCGGACAGATAATGCTACGTCCCCGAAGTGTCTGGGGTGGTGTTACTTCAGGTAGGCGCCGGTCTGGCGGTTCCAGAGGTTTGCGTATTCGCCGTTGGCGGCTACCAGGTCGGCGTGCGGGCCGTCTTCCGTGATTGTGCCGTGGTCGAGGACCACGATCCTGTCAAGGCTGGCCACGGTGGAAAGGCGATGTGCCACCACGATGCAGGTGCGTCCGCGCATGAGCGTTGACAGGGCGTCCTGCACAAGGGCCTCGCTTTCGGAGTCAAGCGCGCTTGTTGCCTCGTCAAGCACGAGCACCGGGCAGTCGGCCAGCAGCGCACGCGCGATGGCGACGCGTTGGCGCTGCCCGCCGGAGAGCTTCACGCCGCGCTCGCCTGTGATGGTGTCGAACCCTTCGGGCAGGTTCTCGATGAAGTCCAACGCGTTGGCTTGCGCTGCGGCCTCGCGAATCTGCTCCATGGTGGCGTCGGGGCGGCCGTAGGCGATGTTTTCCGCGATGCTGCGATGGAACAGCAGCGCCTCTTGGGGCACGTAGGCGATGGAACGGCGAAGGCTCTGCTGCGTGCATTCGGCGATGTTCTGCCCGTCGATGAGGATGCGGCCGTCCTGGATGTCGGACAAGCGCAGCAACAGCTTGGTGAGCGTGGTTTTGCCGGCACCGCTCAAGCCCACCAAGCCAACTCGTTGACCTGCGGGGATATGCAGGTTGAACCCCTTGAACACCGTGGTTTTCGCGTTGCCGTCGGTGTAGTGGAAGCCGATTCCCTCGAAATCGATGGCGCCCTTTCGGACAATCATATCCGGTGCACCGGGCAAATCGGCCACCAGACGGGGCTCGTCAAGGGTTTGCGTCATGCCGCTGGCATCGCCGAACGCCCGGTTGAAGCGCTGCAGGCCATTGTTGATGAAGTTGAACTGGTTCGTGACGGTGTAGGTGTAGGTGAACATCATCACTAAGGTGCCGGCGCTGATGCCGTACCAGGCGTTGCCGCCGGCTATGAACACGGCCACCACGCTCATGATGACCACGGTGATGCACGCGGTGATGATGCCGCGGGCCAAACTAGCCCACATGCGCTTGCTGTCGCGTTCCACCACCTGGCGGTTGGCCTGGTCGAACAGCGCGCGCTCATAGTCCTCGCGCCCCGAGGTCTTCACCGCAAGGATGTTGGCCACCGAATCGGACAGCTCGCCGGACAGCTGGTTTTGCGCGCTTGCGGCCTTCTCGTTGAGCGAAAGGATGCGCTTGTACATGTAGTAGGACACGCAAGCGTATATGACCAGCAAGGCCATGAGGATGGCCACGTATACCGGCACGCGGGGTGCAAGAATTGCGCACGTGAATATCACCGAGCAGATGACCGGCAGAAACGGGAACGTGATGGTTTCGAGCAGCAGCTGGTAGGCGCTCATGAACTTGCTCGTTTGGCTTACGAGCGTGCCGCCGAATCGGTTCGAATGGAAGCTCATAGACTGGTTGCACAGCGCATCGAAGCTCATGGTGGCAAGGTCGTACGCTGCCGCGATCTCAAGCTTGTACATGGTGTAATCCTGCAGCTTGCTGGCGGCCTGCCCGAGCACGTTGATGGCGATGAGCGCCACGATGTAGGGGCCATACACCGCAAACACCTGGTCGGACTCTACGCTTCCGGCGCTTACGCGATCGACTACCAGGCTCATCACGTACGGATTGCCGTACGATAGCAAGGCAACGAACAGGAACGTCGACGCCATAAGGGCCGCGAACAGGCCGAAGTGTTTGCGGGTTACCTGCCAGTAGTAGTGCAAGGTGCGGCGGGTGGTGGTCGATCGCTTCGTTGTCATGAGGTTCCTTCGGGTGCGTCTAGTCGTGGTTCGCAAAATCCAGCAGCGGGGTGAGCGGGCCGTAGGACAGGATGGTGATGGTGCGGGTTGCGCGGCTTATCGTGGTGTACAGGCGGTTTTGCGCCACGTGGTCGTTCTCGGGGAACAGGCCGGCGCCGGCGTCGGGGATGATGACGTGGTCGAACTCCAAACCCTTCGCCAACGGCAGCGTGAGCGCCAGCACGCCGGAGGACGGCAAGCGCCTATCCTGGCCGATGATTTGCGGCGTGTCTTCGCCGAGCAACTTCTGCAGGCGCTTGAGCTGGCTTTTCCACGGTACCACCACGGCGGTGAGCCCATCGTTTCCGGATGCTTCGCGAATTACGCGGCGAAGGGTCTGCTCGTATTCCTCCTCGGTGGGGCAGGCGATAAGCGCGGGCGGCTCGTCGGCGCGCTGCACCGCCGAGATCTGCATCCGCTCGTTTTCGGGCAAAAGGCCTGCGAACAGCGCCGTGATCTCTGGCGTGGAGCGGTAGCTGGTCAGCAGCTGGCAATCCTCGATGGAGCCGCGCAGGCGCATGAACACCTCGCGGATCTGCTCGTAGGATGCCGTTTCCGGGCGGATGGCCTGATGAGGGTCGCCGAGCAGCATGAAGTGCGCGCGGCGGAAGAAGCGCGCCATGACGGCAAGCTGGTCGGGCGTGTAGTCCTGCACCTCGTCGATCATGACGTAGCGCGCATCGGGGTTGCCCAGGCCGGTGACGGCCATGTTCAGGTACAGCCATGCGCTGACGGGCAGGTTTTCCACGCCGAGCAGGCGCATGCCGATGCGGTCGATGCGCAGCCACTCGTCGCGCTCGATGGCAAGCACCGCCCCTGCGAAGCGCTCCTGCAGGTAGGTGAGCGCGCAGTCGCGAGCCTCCTGTTCGGTTTGCGGGTCGTAGGGCGCGTTGAACAGGCGCACCTGCTCGTCAAGCGACAGGCACAGCAGCTCGTCCTGCACCGCTTCGGTTGCCGCCATCTGCTTCAGGCGCGCGTCAAGGCGGGTGAACAGCTCCTCGCGCACCAATGTGACCAGGTGCGGGCCGGCCGGCACGTTCGGGTACTTCTGCATGAGCTGCATGATGGCGCCGGCCGATACCAGGCGCACGCCGTAGAACTTGATATCGCGCAGGTCGGCAAGTTCGAAGCGAAGGCCCTCGACCGCACGGTCGATCTTCCACAGCAGCTCAAGCGGGCTTTCCTTGTCCTGCGGATTGCGGCCGGAGGGCAGCAGGCGTGCGCACAGGTCGTGGTAGGTGATGGTTTCCGGGTTGCGTTCGCCCAGGTCGGGCAGCACGTTCTCGATGTACTTCGCGAACACGGGGTTAGGGCTGATCAAGAACACCTGGCGCGGGTCAAGCGATCCGCGGTTGCGGTAGAACAGGTACGCGATACGCTGCAGCAGCACGCTGGTCTTGCCGCTGCCCGCGATGCCGGCGACCAGCAGTGCCGGCACATCCTCGTGGCGGATGATGAGGTTCTGCTCTTTTTGGATGGTGGCGGTGATGGCCTTCATGTGCTCGGAGCGCTGTGCGGAAAGGGATTGCAGCAGCAGCGAGTCCTCGATGGCCACGTCGGAGTCGAAATACGCGCGAAGCGTCTTGCCCTCGATGTCGAACTGACGGCGGTTGAGCAGGTTGACTTTGATGGTGCGGCCGTTCGTCTCGTAGGAGGTGGCGCCGTTTTCCTGGTTGTAGTACACCTCGGCCACGGGGCTGCGCCAGTCGACCACCATGCGGCGGTAGTTCTCGTCGGCAACGCCGGCAAGGCCGATGTAGATGTCCTTCGCCGGGGCGCCGGGGCGCATCTCCAGGCTGATCTTGGCGAAGTATGGCTGCTCGAGCAGTTTCGCGGCTGCGGCAAGGCGCTCGCTGTCGGCGTCCTGCTCAAGGTTGTAGTCGCGGATGAGGTTGTTGAGCACGGCGTAGTCGACGTAGGTCTCCTGGGCCTCGCCGTCGCTGGCGAAGTTGTGCTTGACCTCGCCTTGCATGTCGTCCTTGTCCTTGGCTGCCTGCCAGCGGCGTCGCTCCATCTTCTCCGACAGGTTTTTCGCTATAGCCTCAAGCTTGGCGTATGTGTCGGACAGGTGGTCCTGCTCTTGCTGGAAGACCGGGTCGTTTGCCTGGTCGGACGCGGTTTCTTTGAGGTTATCCTGCATGTTGTCGGCCACAGCTGCCCACCCTTCGCTCGAAATTTCGGCATTCCAGTTTAGCGCAAGCGAAGAGAGGCCGCCCGATTGCGGGCGGCCTCTCCATAATTAGGTAACGCGAAGCGGTGTACGATGCGATCGTCGCTTGTCGTTCGCTTGCGATACTGCGCCTGGTGCGGGGATTCCCGAACGAAGAGGACGCCATATCGCACGGGTTTGCGTGCGGCTTCGCAGCTTTCGGTGCGCTTGTTTCCGGCGGCTACTTGCGCAGCCTCTTCACGTTCATGCAGCGCATGGCGTTGAGGATGGCAAGGATCGCCACGCCGACATCGGCGAACACCGCCAGCCACATGTTCGCGATGCCCGCCGCGGCTAGCACGAGCACGGCAAGCTTCACGCCAAGGGCGAACACGATGTTCTGCCACACGATGCGCATGGTGCGCCGCGCCAGGGCGATGGCGCGCGAGATGTTGGAGGGCTTGTCATCCATGAGCACCACATCTGCGGCTTCGATGGCGGCGTCCGAGCCCATAGCGCCCATGGCGATGCCCACGTCGGCGCGGGTGAGCACCGGGGCGTCGTTGATGCCGTCGCCCACGAATGCCAGGTTCGCGCCGTCGGCTTCTTCGGACAGCAGGCGCTCGACCTGGGCGACCTTGTCGGCGGGCAGCAGCTGGGCGTGGAACTCATCGATTCCCAGCTGTTCGGACACCGCGCTGGCCACTTCGGCGCGGTCGCCGGTGAGCATGACCGTTTTGCGTACGCCGGCAGCGTGGAGGCGCTTGATGGCCTCGGCGGCATCTTCTTTCACCACGTCGGCGATGACGATGTGGCCGGCATAGATTCCGTCGATCGAAACGTGCAGGATCGTGCCCGTAAGCTCGCAATCATGGTAATCCGTGCCGTTTGCTTTCATGAGCTTGTCGTTGCCCACCAGCACCACATGCTCGTCGATCACGGCCGCCACGCCATGGCCCGCCTCTTCGCGAACGTCGTGGATGCGTTCCTGGTCGATCTTGCCGGAATACGCTTCTTTGACCGACAGCGCGATAGGGTGGTCCGAATAGGATTCCGCGTGCGCTGCGTAGCTCAGCAGGTAATCGGGGTCGACTTCGTGCTCGGTGTGCACCGCCACCACGTTGAAGGTGCCGTTGGTCAGTGTGCCGGTTTTGTCGAACACTACAGTGTCAACCTTGGCAAGAGCCTCAAGATAGTTGCTGCCCTTGACGAGCACGCCCAGCTTGCTGGCGCCGCCGATGCCGCCAAAGAACGAAAGCGGCACGCTGATGACAAGCGCGCACGGGCAGCTGACCACCAGGAAGGTGAGGCCGCGCAAGATCCAGTCGCTCCAGGCGCCCATGCCCAAAAGCGGCGGGATGATGGCAAGCAGCAGGGCAAGCCCCGTGACGGTAGGGGTGTAGTAGCGGGCGAAGCGGGTGATGAAGTTCTCGGTGCGAGCCTTCTTCTCCGCGGCGTTTTCCACCAGCTCGAGGATGCGACTGACGGTGGATTCTCCGAAGGCCTTCTGCGTGCGGACGCGCAGAAGGCCGGTCATATTGACGCAGCCGCTGATGACGTCCATGCCGGCTTCCACGTGGCGCGGAACGGACTCGCCGGTGAGTGCCGCGGTATCAAGCTGGCTTGCGCCTTCGATGACGGTGCCGTCGATGGGCACGCGCTCGCCGGGCTTCACCACGATGACATCGCCGATGGCCACTTCGGCAGGGTCGACCTGCACAAGTTCGCCGTCGCGCTCGATGTTGGCGTAATCGGGCGCGATGTCCATCATGGATGCGATGGATTTGCGCGATTTGCCCACGGCGTAGCTTTGGAACAGCTCGCCGACCTGGTAGAACAGCATCACGGCGCAACCTTCCGCCATCGAAGGCTCCGCGTCGGGGAACGCGATCATGGCGAACGCGCCAATGGTGGCGATGGCCATGAGCAGGTTCTCGTCGAACACCTGGCCGTTTTTGATGTTACGGGCGGCGCGGAGGAGCACGTCGTGGCCGGCGATGAGGTAAGGCACCAGGTACAACGCGAACAGCAGGTAGACCGCAGCTGCCTCGCTGCCAAGCATATCGGCCAGCGGCAACAGGTGCTCGGCGGCGAAGATGACGGCGAACAGCGCCAACGCGACCAAGATGCGGTTGCGCCACTTTCGTTGCTTTTTGTTCATGGTCGTGATTCCTTTTTCGGCAGCTTGCGCCCGGTTTGCTTATCGAACGATGTCGCAGTCGGGCTCGAACTTATGGGCGACCTTTTGCGCTTCGTCGACGATCTGCTCGAAACGGGCGTCGTCGGCGTCGATCATAAGCTTCTGGGTCATGAAGGTGACTTTGGCGTTGTTCACGCCTTCGATCTGCTTGATTCCCGCTTCGATCTTCGCTCCGCAGTTGGCGCAGTCGAGCTCGTCGAGTTTGAACGTCTTACGCATGATTGTTCCTTTCGTTTGATGGATGGGTTCGAATGGTTTCGGGTGCGTGCCCGGCTATTCGCAGATATGGGTCATGCCTTGCGCCAGCATGGTGTACACGTGGTCGTCGGATAGGGAATAGATGACGGATTTGCCGTCGCGCTGAAATTTCACCAAGTGGGCTTGCTTGAGTTGGCGCAGCTGGTGAGAGACCGCCGACTGCGTGGCGCCGATGGTCTCGGCCAACTCGCCCACGGGCATGGGACGAGCCATCAGCGCGAACAGGATTTTGATGCGGGTGGTATCGGCGAACACTTTGAACAGGTCCGCCAAATCATAGAGCAGTTCCTCGTCGGGCATGGTGTCGAAGCGTTGTTGGGTTTCCTGGCGATTGCATCCGCAAGGGCAATCTTCGTCGTTTGCGGTTTCGATCGAGCCGGCTGCCGGGGATGGTTCGGCGCAGGCTTTGGGTGCTACCGGCTGTTCGATAGCGGCTGCATTGCATTGCCCGGTGTGCGGATGGACGGTCGGGGTATCGCTTGCCATAGTTTGAACCTTTCAACTAAGAACTAAACATATGAGCAACCGTTCATAAGTATAGCCTGGCGTGTGCCCTTGTCAACCTCTTGAGCACTATTCGGTATGGTGGGCGAACAGCCGGCGCACGGTTGCGCATCGATGCGGGCGAAGCGATCAACGTAAGTTTCCGATGTGAAACTCTATCTTGACTATACCCATAAGGGGTATATACTTAAGAAGAATAACATGCCCCCTGGGGGTATACTGAAATGCTTGATGGTCCTATACGAGGGGCCAAGCAGCGAAAGGATTCGCTATGAACGAAGCTTCGACTGACGGGCAGGGGGCGCAAAGGCAATGCTGCTGCCATCACAAGGCCACGCCACGCAGCCAGCAGTTGCAAGATGACCTGCAAAAACGATTGAATCGCGTGATAGGCCAGCTCAACGGCGTGAAAACGATGATCGACGACAACCGCTATTGCGGCGATGTGCTCGTGCAGCTTTCCGCGGCTGAAAGCGCCGTGCACAGCATCTCCGCCATCTTGCTGCAAAACCACCTGGAAACCTGCGTGGTCGAGCAGATCGAGCAAGGCAACACCCAGATCATCGATGAAGCCATGCAGCTCATCAAGAAATTCGCGCGGTAAGCGATGGAAGAAGGATAGGCATGAAACGTACATTCGACGTAACGGGCATGACGTGCGCCGCATGCTCGGCGCGTGTCGAGAAGGCCGCTTCGAACGTGCCGGGCGTCGCCGCGGTGTCGGTCAACCTGCTGAAGAACAGCATGGAAGCGGATTTCGATGGCGAAGACACCACCCTCGCCGCAATCTCGGCGGCGGTCGAGAAGGCGGGCTATGGAGCATTTCCGCGGCCCGAGGCGGGGTCCGCGGCAAACAGCGTGCAGCAGCCTGCGCGCCCGGTGAGCGATTTCGCCGCCGAGGCAAAACGAGTGCGCATGCGCCTCATCGTGAGCTTCTGCTTTACCATCCCGTTGTTCTATCTGTCGATGGGGCACATGTTCGGCTGGCCGCTGCCCGGGGTGTTCCTTGGTCATGAGAACATGCTCACGTTCGCATTCACCCAGTTCCTGCTGTTGCTGCCCGTCATCTTCGTGAACTTCAAGTTCTTCCGCGTGGGCTTCAAGACGCTTGCCCATGGCGCCCCGAACATGGATTCGCTCATCGCGCTCGGCTCCGCCGCATCCACGATATACGGCATTGCTGCCATCTACCGCATCGGCTGGGGCATGGGTCATGGGGACATCGATTTCGCGCATGCGGCCGCTATGGACCTGTATTTCGAATCCGCTGCCATGATCTTGACGCTCATCACGCTCGGCAAGTACTTCGAGGCGCGGGCGAAGGGCAAGACCACCGACGCCATCACCAAGCTTATGGATCTGACGCCGAAGGAGGCTGCGCGGCGTACACCGGATGGCGGCGTTGAGCAGGTGCCGGTCGAGCAGGTGCGCGTCGGCGACATGCTCGTGGTCAAGGCCGGACAGAGCGTGCCCGTCGACGGTATCGTCATCGAAGGCGACGGCGTGGTGGACGAGTCGGTCATCACCGGCGAGAGCGTGCCGGTCGGCAAGCATGCCGGCGATGCCGTCACGGGCGCTACCCTGAACAAGTCCGGGTGGTTCGTCATGAGGGCGGATCGCGTCGGTGCCGACACCACGCTTGCGGGTATCATCCGCCTTGTCGACGAGGCCACCTCCACCAAGGCCCCTATCGAGAAGATCGCGGACAAGATCGCCGGCGTGTTCGTTCCCGCCGTCATCGTCATCGCGGTTGCGACGTTCCTCGTGTGGATGATCATATCCGCCGATGTGTCCACGGCGCTCACGCATGCCATCTCCGTGCTCGTGATCAGCTGTCCCTGCGCGCTTGGCCTGGCCACGCCAACTGCCATTATGGTGGGAACGGGCCGCGGAGCTTCCAGCGGCATCTTGGTGAAGTCGGCTGAGGCGCTTGAGGTTGCCCATGATGTCAAAACGGTCGTGTTCGACAAGACGGGTACCATCACCACGGGCAAACTCGTGGTCACCGACGTCGTGCGCGTCAACGGCGTGGACGAACGGGACTTTGCAAGCCTTGCGCTTTCCATCGAGCAGCGAAGCGAGCATCCGCTTGCGCAGGCGGTTGCGGCTTGGGCCGAGGCCGCCGGTGCACAGGTTCAACCGGTCGAGGCCTTTGAGCAGATCGCCGGCGGGGGCGTGCGCGCAAGCGTTGCGGGAGCTTGCGCGCTGGCGGGCAATGCCAGGTTCATGCAGCAAGCCGGAGTGGACGCTTCCGTGTTCGAATCGCGCGCCCGCGAGCTTGCCGATGAAGGCAAAACGCCCTTGTTCTTCGCCTGTGGCGGTAAGATGTGCGGTCTTGTCGCCGTAGCCGACACCGTTAAGCCCTCAAGCGCCGCCGCGCTCGAGGAGCTGCGCGCCATGGGTTTGCGCACTGTGATGCTCACGGGCGATAACGAGCGCACGGCGCAGGCTATCCAGCGCCAGGTCGGCGCCGATGAGGTGATAGCCGACGTGCTTCCCCAAGACAAGGAACGCGAGATTCGCCGCCTAGCCGAGCGGGGGCGCGTAGCCATGGTCGGCGACGGTATCAACGACGCTCCGGCGCTTGCCCGTGCCGACGTGGGCATCGCCATCGGAGCTGGCACCGACATCGCCATCGAGAGCGCTGATGTCGTGCTTATGCGCTCCGATGTCCTGGATGTGCCTGCAGCCATACAGCTTTCGCGTTCCACGCTGCGCAACATCAAGCAGAACCTGTTCTGGGCGTTGATATACAATGCGGTGTGCATCCCGGTGGCCGCCGGCGTGTTCTCGTTCGCAGGCTTTACGCTCAACCCCATGATCGCCGCTGCGGCTATGAGCTGCTCAAGCGTTTGCGTCGTGTCGAATGCGCTTCGCCTGCGCACATGGAAACCGCGATTCGCGTCGGCCGCGGCTCAGCAGCTGGCTAGTGGGCAGGGCGAACTCAATGAAGAAGCTGCGGATGCAAGCGCATCCGAGCAGGATATCCAGGTAATCGATGCGGGTGCGCCCGCGGATAAGGAGGTCGTCATGGAAAAGAAGCTTACCGTAGAGGGCATGATGTGCCCGCATTGCGTCGCCCATGTGAAGAAGGCGCTCGAGGGCGTCGAGGGCGTGTCGGAGGCCGTTGTGGATCTTGACGCCGGCACTGCCGTTGCGAAGCTTTCCGATGCGGTGGACGATACCGTGCTCGTCAACGCCGTCGTCGAAGCCGGCTACGAAGTGAAGGGCATCGAGTAGACGGGTCGTTTCCGGATTCGCCAAATCGCGGTGTCGCCATCGTATCGGACCGTTGGGGGTCTCGGTGCGATGACGGCGCCGTTTTCATTGACCGGGTCAGCGTCCGGCGACGATCTGCCTCAGTGCGGCGATAAACCGCTCGTTGTCCGACCTTGTGCGCACGCTCACGCAAAAATGGCTGCCGGGCGAGACCCCGGGCGTGCAATCGAGCGTGCGAACCGGGAACCCTCGCTTCTGCAGCTTGCGTACAAGGTCAGGCGCGTCTGCGGCTCCCAAGTGCATGGAGCGTCCAGGGGTGAACGAGCACATCACGTAATTCGCCTCAGCAGGGTAGATACTGATCCCGGGGACCAAGCTGAGCATGCACTGCATCCAGGGGATCTCCGTTTCAAGCACTTCGCGCGCCCGTTCCAGGTGATGATCGGGCGTGGCCAGCTTCAGCAGGCGCGCGCTGAGCGCGGCGGATGCCGGGCGTTTGGCTATCTGGGAGATGCGGCTGGCGACGGCGGGGTGCGCCAATGCGCACGACAAGGGCATGCCGGGCAGCGAGAACGTGTCGGTGAGCGACCGGATGACGATGAGGTTCGAGTGCTCGCTGATCATGCTTGCGGTCGATTCGCCGCCGAGCGTCAGGTCGATCCCTCGCTCGTCAACGATCACCCATGCGCAGGCTTGCAGGTAATCGAGCAGTGTCTGCCGCGCCAGCAGCCGGCTGGTGGGGAAGGCGGGGTTGGCGAGCATGGCAGCATCGAAGGATAACCCCATGCGCCGAACGGCCTGCGGGTCGGGGACCACGAAGCCATCGGGGCCGGGAACCTCCACGATGCGATGGCCGGCGGTTCCCAGGCATCGCTCATAGGCAGCGCGCGAGGGCACGGGCACCGCCACGGATCGTGGTTCGAACGAGTTTGCCACGGCGGCCAGCACGTCGGTGGCGGATGCGCCGACGGCAACGCAATCGGGGCGTACGCCGTAACGCTTCGCCAATAGCCCGGGAATTTGGGTTTGCGCCGCGCGTTCTTCCTCGGGCGTGATGGGATTCTGCGTCAACAGGTTCAGCGCCGGGCTGAAGGCATCGGGCATGCCGAGCGGGTTGAGCGTCTGCGAGAAGTCGAGCCAATCGATGATGGAGATCTCGGAATCGGGCAACATGTCGGGAGCCGCCTGCGCGGGAGCGAGGGCGCCCCATCCGGTGGTGTGAAGGCGTCCGTTCAATCCATCCATAGCGCCCTCCTTCCCGTTAGTGCCTGATATCGCGATAAAGCCGAACGCTTATAGTAGCACAGCGTTTCGCGCTCCGCGCCCCGTGGTAAACTGGAACGCATGATCGATTCGAGCGAACATGAGGGCATGCTGCCTTTGGAACCCTGGGATGGGCCGGCAATCCTGCTGGTCGACCTTGACGCATTCTTCGCCTCCGTCGAGCAGCTTGACCATCCCGGTTGGCGCGGCAAGCCTGTCATCGTCGGGGGAAGCGCCGACAAGCATGGCGTGGTGTCCACGGCGTCCTATGAAGCGCGCGTGTTCGGCGTTCGCTCCGCCATGCCAGCGGTAACGGCTCGCAAGCTTTGCCCTCAGGCCATCTGGGCAGCTGGCAGGTTCGATCGTTATAAGCAGGTCAGCAATCAGGTCATGTCTATCTTGAACGATGAGACGCCGCTTGTGCAGCAGGTCAGCATCGACGAGGCCTTCCTCGACGTCACCCCTACGCGCACCAACAGGGAGCATCCCGTTGCCGTCGCGCGGCGTATCCAGCAGCGAGTGGAAGAGCTCGGCGTCACGTGCTCGGTAGGGGTGGGAACCTCTAAGACAGTTGCGAAGATCGCCTCTGATATGGACAAGCCCCGCGGCCTTACCGTCGTTTATCCCGGGACCGAGCGCACGTTCCTCGACCCGCTTCCCGTGCGCAGCATGAGCGGCATCGGCGCGGCCGCCGAGCTACGCCTGAAAAGCCATGGGGTGGAAACGCTCGGGCAGCTGGTGTGCGAGGGACCGGCGCGCCTTGAGCGGCTGTTCGGGAAGAACGGGCGCGTCATGTATATGCGGGCCTGCGGCCTTGATGATTCGCCTATCCAGCAACATGCGCCAGTGAAATCGGTGTCGAACGAGGTCACGTTCGCGAACGATCTTCGCACGCGCGAGGACATCGAGGCGGCAATCAACACCCAGGCGGCCAAAGTGGGCCGGCGGTTGCGCGGCAAGGGCTTGCGCGGCTCCACCATCGGCCTGCGCCTTCGATATCCCGATAGGTCGAGCCGCTCGGTCCAGCGCAGGCTTGCCCGGTCGACCGACGACGAGCTGCTGTTCGCTCCCGAGCTTTGCGGCATGCTCGATGAACTATGGGAACCCGGCATCGCGGTGCGCCTTATCGGGGTGTCCGTGTCCGGGTTTTCCGAGTCGGAAGGCGAGCAGGGCAGCCTGTTCGATGTGAAGCAGGTCGCCCCGCTTGAGGGCGACGCGAAGCCGCGCATCCAAGACGAGTCGAAGCGACGGGGCTTGCTTGCGGCGACCGACCTGGTGAAAGATCGCTTCGGGGAAGGGGCGGTGCGTTTCGGCCACGAGCTGCGCAACGATGGCAACACCACCGGCACCGCCGCTAAGAATCCCGCTGATTACAAGTAGCACGATACATGGAGCGCCTGCGTCCGTAATGGCGACGCAGGCGCTCTCCTTTTTGGCCGGTTTGCGGCCTTGGAGACGGCTCGCTTCGCCGCGTGGGGGTGCAAGCTTGATGGCCCGCCCGATGGAACCCCTACGCGCATGGCCGATAGGCATGCTTGGGGGGCAAGCGGATGAGCTGCTAGTAATCCCAGTAATCCTGGATCAGCTCCTGCCGGTTCGCTTTCTGAGATTTCTTCAGGATATTGTGCACGTGCACCTTCACGGTTCCCGGCGCAAGCGATAGCTCGGCAGCGATGTTCTGGTTGTCCTTGCCGAGCAGCACCAGTCGCAAGATCTCGGTTTCGCGGGGCGTGAGCTTGTGGGATGCCGCGTACGGCACCAGGTTGTGATCGATATAGGTTTCCACCTGCTCGCCTCCTTGCGTGGGAGGCTCGCTGTGACGCACGGAAAGGTACGTCAACGAAGAGCGCAGGGCCACGAACTCGCAGACTAAAGCAAGCAGGTTCTCGGCGAAGTTGCGTTCCGGGAAGAAGCCCAGGGGGATATCCACGTGCCCAGGCCCGATCACCAGCAGGACGAAGCCGTTCTCGGCGACCACCGCAAGCAGCAGCACCCAAAGCAGCACATAGAACTTCGGGAAGCGGCTGAGTCGCAGCCGTAGCCGCTCGTCCTCAGTGGTGATGTACTTATATGCCGCGAAAAACAACATCCAGGCGATGAAGACCTCGCGAAGCGAGTAGAACACGAACATGTGCACATACCCTTGCGGAAGGAACAACGTCACGGCAAGGCTTGCGCCGACGAACAGATACGCCGGGCCCAGTTTGATGATGATCGAATCTTCTTCCACGTAGGCGCACACCATCAACCAAAACGACATGAGCGTAGCGCAACCGAAGATGATGGAGAACGCCGGATCCCCGATGAAGAACGCCTCATGCGACACCGCCGACTCCGATGCCATCACGTAATCGTCGCGGAACACGAGCATGCAATCGGCGTAGTACATGAGAAAACCCACGAAGCAGTACAGCTGCACCTTGTTGCGCGAAACCAGGTAAGACGCCAGGCAGCATGCCGAGGTCAGGATCGCGCATATCTGCATGGCGATCGAGTAGTAAAACAGGAACATGCTTGAATCCACAGCACATCGCTTTCGTTTGGTCATGGGTCCCGGTCAGAACGGGTCCAGTATACGCTAAATCTCCCAAACAAAGAAACGCCTGATGAATGGCACCTATACCCGGTTTATACCTGGGTATATACCCAGCTTTCCTCTGGCGGTATACGGCTAAACCTGGCAATCATGTGGTCAGCCCGAACAAGACGGGCGCAAGTCGCTCGCAGCCAAGCGAACTGAGCCAAGCAGGGCGCGGAAGTTGCGACAACGCTATACCGGATGAGAATCCGGAACTCCATGAAAGGGGGGTGCATATGTCTACCGAGGCCGCTGCCGTCGACTCCGCAGGCGGGCCCGTGGTGAAGGAGAAGAAGAAGAGGAAGAAGAAGCTTAGTTTCCCGACAGCGTTCACCATCCTGTTCGTCTTGACCATCATCGCGGTTATCGCAACGTGGTTCGTGCCGGCAGGACAGTACGCGAAGCTTCAGTATGTGGCCGATTCCAATGTGCTTACGGTCACGAGCCCGCAAGGCGAGCTGAGCGAGGTTCCCGCTACGCAAGACGAACTCGATCAGCTCGGCGTGCAGATCGACATCGAGCAGTTCACCGGCGGATCCATTACGAAGGCGATTTCGATCCCCGGTACCTATGAGCAGCTTCAGGCTCAGCCCAAGGGCATCGCAGATGTCACGCAGGCAATGGTATCCGGCACGATCGACGGCGTCGACATCATGGTGTTCATCCTGGTGCTCGGCGGTTTGATCGGCGTGGTCAACGCGACCGGCGCGTTCGAATCCGGTCTGATGGCCTTGACGAAGAAGACCAAGGGACATGAGTTCTTGCTAGTGTTCATGGTCGCCCTGCTCATGGTCCTCGGTGGCACCTCGTGCGGCCTTGAAGAGGAGGCTGTGGCCTTCTACCCGATCCTGGTACCGGTATTCCTAGCGCTTGGATACGACTCCATCGTATGCGTCGGCGCTATCTTCCTGGCCGGTTCTATGGGCACCACGTTCTCCACGATCAACCCGTTCAGCGTCGTTATCGCCTCGAACGCGGCGGGCATCAACTTCATGGAGGGCTTCGAGTGGCGCGTCGGCGGCTGCATCGTGGGCGCTATCGTGGTCATCAGCTATCTGTACTGGTACTGCAAGAAGATCAAGGCAAACCCCGAGGCTTCCTACACCTACGAGGATCGCGAGCACTTCGCCCAGCTGTTCAGCGTCGAGCGTGGCGAGACCGCCGCTGCTCACGCAGAGGGCTTCAGCCTGCGCAAGAAGGCCATCCTGGTCCTGTTCATCGCCGCCTTCGTCCTCATGGTCTACGGTGTCATGAACCTGCACTGGTGGTTCCCGCAGATGGCTGCCATGTTCCTGGCCATCTCGATCATCATCATGTTCATCTCGGGTACCGACGAGAAGACCGTGGTGAACGCGTTCATCAACGGCGCATCCTCGCTGGTCGGCGTTTCCCTGATCATCGGCCTGGCTCGTGGCATCAATCTGATCATGGAAGAGGGCCTGATCTCCGACACGCTCCTGTTCTGGTCCTCCAACGCGGTTCAGGGCATGGCAGGTCCGGCGTTCATCCTGATCATGATGCTGCTGTTCTTCCTGCTCGGCTTCGTGGTCCCGTCTTCCTCCGGTCTGGCCGTTCTGGCAATGCCCATTATGGCCCCCCTGGCCGATACGGTCGGCATCGATCGCTACTCCATCGTTTGCGCTTATCAGTGGGGTCAGTACGCGATGCTCTACCTCGCACCTACCGGCCTGGTTTTGGCAACCCTGACCATGTTGGATATGAAGTACTCCAAGTGGTTCAAGTTCGTGTGGCCCATCGTGGTGTTCACGTTGGTGTTCGGCGGTATCCTCCTGTGCGCGCAGGTCATGCTCGCATAATGCCGCAAACATACTCCTTATGAAGAAGGCTCCCCGCGGGGAGCCTTCTTCACGTTTGCGTATACGTTGAATATGCTAGTTGCGGCTTGAGGCGAGGAAGAACAGCGCCATGGTGCCCGGGCCGGAATGCGCTCCGATGACGGGATCGACGTAGTTGATGCGGATGTCTTGGACGTCGAAACGTTCGCGGATCTTGTTCTCGAGCCACTTGGCGTCATCGATGCAATCGCCGTGGGTGATGAAGACCGTTTGCTCGGCGATCGGTGCCGTGCCGGTGCGCTCCATGTGGTCGAGCAATGCGGTCAGCGACTTCTTGCGCCCGCGAACCTTTTCCAGGGGGACGAGATGCCCCTCGTCGTCAACATGCATGACCGGCTTGATGTTGAGCAGGGTGCCGGCCCAGGCGCTCGTTTTCGAGACGCGGCCTCCGCGCCACAAGAACATCAGGTCGTCTACGGTGAACCAATGCGCCAGGTGCAGCTTGTTGGCTTCGGTCCAATCACGTACTTCCTCGATGCTCTCGCCCTGCTCGGCGTGTTGGCATGCATGCCACACCAAAAGGCCCTGGCCACCCGAGGCGGCCAGGGTGTCGACGGTCAATAGCTTTCGCTGCGGGTATTCCTCACGCAATTGCTTCGCCAGAAGCTCGGTGGCCTCATAGGTGCCTGACAGGCCGCTGGAAAAGCCCAGGTACAGGATGTCCCTGCCTTGATCGAGCAAGCTGCGGAACAGCGTTTCGGTATCGGCAAGGTTGGGAAGCGAGGTACGGAACACCTTTCCCTCGCGCATCATGGCGTAGAACTGCGAAAGGTCGGTCTTCTCGCCTTTGAGATAGCTGTGATACACCGTGTCGTCGCCATCGGCCATGAATGTGAGCGGCAGCACGTGCAACTCGTAGCGGTCGATGGTTTCCTCGGTAAGGTTGCAGCAAGAGTCGGTCACTATCTCGAAGCTTCGGTTCATGGTCGTGCCTTTCCTAGCAGGTTGCCCGTCTGCGGGGTGAGACGTCGCAGACCCTTGGATTCGATGCGGCGTATATGGCGTAACGCCCCGTATACAGCTTTCATATCCATAACAGTATAACCTTCCGAAACCTTATCGCTGCGCTACCGCAACGAACGGCGCCGCGTTTTCTCTGAGTGCTTTTTCGGAATGTGGCGTGCGCGCGTTTCGTTTCCGTGGGTTTCCTATATACTAATCGAGTTTATAAGCAAGGACGGCATGCGCCGTCTGGGCATAGTTAGGCAAAGGAAGGCGCGATCTCGTGGCGAACACGTACAAGAACACCATGAATCTCCCGCAGACGGATTTCCCGATGCGAGGCAACCTGCCGGCATCCGAGCCGAAAAGGCTTGAGAAGTGGGAGCAGGAGCACATCTACGAACAGGTTCTCGAGAAGAACAAGGACGGCAAGCCCTTCGTCCTGCACGATGGCCCTCCTTACGCCAACGGCCCCATCCACATCGGCCACGCTTTCAACAAGGTGCTGAAGGACTTCGTGAACAAAAGCCATGCTCAGCGCGGGTACTTCACTCCGTACGTGCCGGGTTGGGACTGCCACGGCCAGCCTATCGAGCATATGGTCGAGGTTACCCTGGGCCCCGACAAGATGAAGGAAACGCCGCAGCCCGAGCTGCGACGCCTGTGCCGCGAGTGGGCAACGAAGTACGTCGGCATCCAGCGCGACGGCTTCAAGCGCTTGGGCGTCAACGCCGACTGGGATCACCCGTACCTCACCTATATCCCGAACTTCGAGGCCGGCAACGTCGAGATCTTCCGCGATATGTACCTCAAGGGCCAGGTCTACCGCGGCCGCAAGCCCATCCACTGGTGCAAGAAGTGCCACACGGCCCTGGCCGAGGCTGAAATCGAATATTCCGACGAGGTTTCCCCGTCCGTTTACGTGAAGTTCAAGCTTGACGCCATGCCCGGCATCTTCGAGGCCGCCGGCGCCACCGGCGATGCCTACGTCCTCATCTGGACCACCACGCCGTGGACCCTTCCGGCCAACGGCGCCGTGTGCCTGATGCCCGACGCCGACTACGTCATGGTCCAGGTCGACGGCAGCAACGTCATCTTCGCCAAGGAGCTCGTCGAGGAAGTCGCTGAGATCGCCGGCTGGCAGGATTACGCGCTGGTGTGCGGCCAGGACGGTCAGCCCGTCGTGCTCAAGGGCACGGAGCTGTGCGGCCTTACCTATACCTGCCCCATCCGCCAGGACCTCAAGGGCAAGATCATCTACGGCGACCATGTCACGCTCGATTCCGGTACCGGCTGCGTCCACACCGCCCCGGGCCATGGCCAGGACGACTACCTTGTGGGCCTGCAGTTCGATATCCCCATCCTCATGCCCGTCGACGACAACGGCGTGCTCACCGAGGATGCCGGCCCGTTCGCCGGCCTTGATACCGACGATGCCAACCCCGTCATCATCGATTGGCTGCGCGAGCAGGGCGTGCTCGTGGCGGCACGCAAGATCAACCACAGCTATCCGCATTGCTGGCGCTGCCATGAGCCCGTCATCTTCCGCGCCACCGACCAGTGGTTCGTCTCCATGGAGGAGAACGGCCTGCGCGGCAAGGCTATGGACGCCATCGAGCGCGATGTGACCTTCTATCCCAGCTGGGCCGTCAACCGCATCGGCTCCATGGTGTCGGACCGTCCCGACTGGTGCATCTCGCGTCAGCGCAGCTGGGGCGTGCCCATCCCCGTGTTCAAGTGCGCCAAGTGCGGCGAGACCGTGGCCAACGAGGCAACGTTCGACGCCGTCATCAAGCTGTTCTACGAAGAGGGCGCCGACGCCTGGTTCACCAAGAAGCCCAGCGAGTACCTGCCGCACGGCACGCACTGCGAGAAGTGCGGCTGCACCGAGCTCGTTCCTGAGAAGGATATCCTCGACGTGTGGTGGGAATCCGGCGTGACGCATACCAGCGTGCTCAAGCACCGCGCAGACGAGGGCCTGACGTTCCCGGCTGATATGTACCTGGAAGGCTCCGACCAGCATCGCGGTTGGTTCCAGTCCAGCCTGCTCACCAGCGTGGGCGCTTATGGCTGCGCACCGTATAAGAACATCCTGTCGTGCGGCTTCACCGTCGACGAGCAGGGTCGCAAGATGTCCAAGTCCCTGGGCAACGGCGTCGACCCGGCCGATGTCACCAATAAGTGGGGCGCCGATGTCTTGCGCCTGTGGGTCGCATCCGCCGATTACGCGCAGGACGTGTCCATCTCCGACAACATCTTGAAGCAGGTCTCCGATGCGTACCGTCGTTTCCGCAACACGTTCCGCTTCTTGCTGGGCAACCTGTCCGATTTCGACGATCAGGCGAACGCGGTTTCCAACTGGGACGACCTCGAGCCCATCGACCAGTACATGATGGCCAAGACCGCCCAGCTGCTCGCCGACGTCGAGCAGGCCTACGACAGCTTCAAGTTCAACGGCGTCTACCGTGCCGTCTACGACTTCGTCAACGACCTGTCCAGCGTGTACATGGACGTCACGAAGGACCGCCTGTACTCCGAGTCGCCCGACAGCCCGCGCCGCCGTGCCGTGCAGACGGTGCTGTTCAACATCCTGGAAGTGCTCGTGCGCGTGCTTTCGCCCATCCTGTCGTTCACGGCCGATGAGGTGTGGGAGTGCTATCCCGAGGCCATGCGCAACCGCGAAGGCCGCGTGTGCAACGTGCAGCTGGCCGGCTGGCCGCATCGCGCTGACTTCGTGCCCGCGCTTCCGGGCAAGCAGGCAGAGGAGAAGGTGCTCGCCGCATTCGGCGGTGCCCTCGAGGTGCGCGACGTGGTCACCAAGGCGCTTGAGGATGCTCGAGGCGCTAAGGTCATCAATAAAAGCCAGGAAGCCACCGTTTCGGTTACCGCTCCGCAGGCAACCCTCGATGCGCTTTCCGCCTTCGACGCCTCCGTGTTCGAAGAGCTGTTCATCGTGTCCGGCGTGACGTTCGCCGCAGGCGACGAGCTTGCATGCGAGGTCAAGCCCGCCGAGGGCGACAAGTGCCCGCGTTGCTGGAACTATCGCGAGCTCGGCGGCAACGCCAACCACGCGGATGTGTGCCAGCGTTGCGGCGACGCCCTCGACGCCATCGGCTTCACCGAGGAGTAAACGGTTTGACCCAGCATGAACCTATGAACATCGCTGGAAGCGAAGGGGCCGACGCGGTATGCGCCGGCCCCGCGCCTTCGGTGCGAACCCAGGCGCTTCGCTTGGGGGCTATGAGCGCTTTGGCCCTTTGCTGGATCGCCCTGGACCAGGCGGTCAAGTTATGCATGAACGCCCATGCGGCGGGCAGCGTCCTTTCCGGTCCCATTGCCGGTTTGTTCAGGCTGCACCTTGTGCACAACACCGGGGGCGCTTGGAGCATGTTCTCGGGTGCCACGGCTGCCTTGGGCGTGTTCTCCATCGTCATGTGCGCGGCGCTTGCGGCGTTCGCGGTGCACGAGCGCGCCCGCATCAGCTGGCCCGAACTCATCGGGCTAGGGCTTGTCATCGGCGGGGGTATAGGTAACGCCATCGATCGTTTCGCCTTAGGCTACGTGGTGGATTTCATCGACCTCTGCTTCATGGATTTCCCTGTGTTCAACATCGCCGATATCGGCGTGACCTGCGGGCTTGTTTTGTTTTTGATTGGATGGATCGTCCGTGAACGACATCATGAGGAGGTGCGCTAGATGGGCGCGTTGAAAAGCTATACCGCCTGCGCCGAAGATGCCGGTTCGCGTATCGACGCCGTGCTGGCCGCGCGCGGGTTGTATCCTAGCCGTAGCGCGGCGGCCCGGGCCGTGGAAGAGGGCGCTGTGTACGTCAACGGCGCTACCGTGGCCAAGAAACATACGCTATGCGCAGGCGATACGGTGGTGTACGAGATGCCGGACGCCCCTGAGCAGGGTCCCGTGCAAGGCCAGGCCATCCCGCTCGATATCCGCTACGAGGACGACGACGTGCTCGTCATCTCCAAGCAGGCGGGGCTTGTGTGCCATCCGTCGGTCGATCATGCCGACGGCACGTTGGTCAATGCCCTGGTCTACCATTGCGGCGTCGAGCACCTGTGCAACGTCCAGGGCGAAAGCGATCGCCCCGGCATCGTGCATCGCCTCGATCGCGACACCACGGGCCTTATGCTGGCCGCAAAAAACGATGCCGCCGGCTTGGCGCTTATGGCCGATATCCGCGATCGCGCGGTCGATCGTCGCTACCTTGCCTTGGTGCACGGCGTCATCCCGCACGATACCGGCATGATCGATGCGCCCATCGCCCGTTCGCTCAACGAACGCACGCGCATGGCGGTTCGCGAATGCCCCTCGGCGCGAGATGCGCTCACCACCTTCCGCGTGCTCGAGCGCTTCGA
This sequence comes from uncultured Senegalimassilia sp., assembly GCA_934661765.1. The sequence goes on along the minus strand of CAKUJT010000009.1, from coordinate 17,165 downwards.
GCACGGCCAGCGCGACAACGGCTATACCCTCATCGACTGCAAGCTGTACACGGGAAGGACCCATCAGATCCGCGTTCATATGCAGTACGCGAAGCATCCGTTGGTGGGCGATCCGGTGTACAACTCCGGTGCTCCTAAGGATGCCGATGCAAACTTCGGGCTGGATCGACAGTTCCTGCATTCCTTCCAGGTCGGGTTCACCCAGCCCATGACAGGTGAGGACCTGTTCTTCGCCGACAACCTTACCGACGACCTTGCTGCCGTACTCGATCAGCTGGCGCCTCGCAGCTGTGGTCGCACCGAGGCGGGCAGGGAAGTGTTCGAGTTGTTGGCGGAATCGCCGCATCCCACGGCTCCGGTACACCATCTGGAGGATTTCGGGGCTCTATAGTATTTGGTAACGTGCTTTTCCGCAAGGCGCGTTATTTGAGGCGGCTTCAATGGCCGCCTTCTTATTTTCGCAGGTCAAGTTTGGAGACGGTTGCTATGAAATCATGTGAGACCCCGCGCATCGGCGTTGTGCTCGCGAATACGGGCACGCCGAAAAGCCCCGAACCGCGCGATGTGCGCAGATATCTCGGAAGGTTTTTGATGGACGAGCGCATACGCCCTATGGCCAAGGCGCCATGGTGGTTGATCCTGCACTTGTTCATCCTTCCCACGCGTTCGGTGAAGTCCGGAAGGAAATACGGGAAGATCTGGACCGAATCGGGGTCTCCCTTCGACGTGGAGCATGCCAAGCTTCGGAATCTGCTGGAGCAGCGCTTGCGAGACGACGGCATTGATGCCCGGGTGCAGGTAGGGCAGAGCTATGGCGAGGATTCCATCGAGCATGCCCTTGCTGCCCTCCGCGAGCAGGGCTGTACGCAGGTGGTGGCGCTTCCTCTGTATCCGCAAAGCGCCCATTCCACCACGTTGAGCGTCAAGGACGGTGTTGCGGCGGCTATGACCGAGCTGTCATGGCAGGCGCCGGTGACGTTCGTGGATTCGTACGGTATGGATAGCGCCTATGTCGAAGCGATCGCTCAAACCGTTTCGGCTGCGGGCTTCAACGCGCAGGCGGGCGATAGGCTGCTGTTCAATTACCATTCCATACCGATGAAAGATATCGAACAGGGCGATACGTACGAGCCCCAGACCGGCGCGACCGCTTTGGCGGTGGCGGGTCGCCTTCATCTTGATCGAACGCAGTGGACCATCGGCTACAATTGCCGGTTCGATAAAAGCCGCGAATGGCTGCAACCGTTTACCCGAGGCGTTCTCAAGCGTTGGGCGCAGGCGCGAGAGGGCCGTGTCTTCATGGTTTGCCCGAATTTCGCGGTAGATTGCCTTGAAACCCTCTATGATATCGATTATGAATTAGTGCCTTGGTACCGGCAGGCCGTCGAGGAAGCTGGCCGACCGTACGAAGGTAGCGAGTTCGTATATGTCCCGTGCCTTAATGGCACGCCGATGCATGCTTCGGTGCTTGCCCACGTGCTCGCGCCGTATCTTACCGGGAAGGATCACCATGAGTAGCGAGGCTCAAAAACCTCAGAAAACAGTGCTGCTGGGCGTAACCGGCGGCATTGCCGCATACAAAGCCTGCGAAATCGTCCGCGGTCTTCAAAAGGCCGGGGTCCGCGTGAAGGTGTGCATGACCGAGCATGCCACGCATTTCGTCGATCCCGTCACGTTTCGATCGCTTACCCACGAGAAGGTGGCGGTCGACCTGTTCGACGACCCTACCGATCCCATTCATCACATCTCGCTTGCCGAGGAGGCTGATGCCTTCGTCATCGCGCCTTGCACGGCTAACGTCCTGGCCAAGCTTGCCAACGGCATCGCCGACGATCTGCTCACCACCACGGCTCTTGCGTGCACCGCACCGCTCGTGTTGGCGCCGGCTATGAACGTGCACATGTACGAGGCGGCCGCAACGCGCTACAACATCGGCAAGCTGGGCATTCGCGGCGCCGTGTTCGTCGAGGCCGACGAAGGATATCTGGCATGCGGCGACGTGGGGCGCGGTCGTCTGGCCGACCCTGCCGCCATCGTCGCGCGCACGCTCGAGGTTCTGGGCGTGAAGCAAGATCTTGAGGGCAAGCACATCATGATAACCGCCGGGCCCACCGTCGAGCCCATCGACCCGGTGCGTTATATCTCCAACCGTTCCAGCGGCAAGACGGGATACGCCATCGCGCGCGCGGCCCGTCGCCGTGGCGCCAACGTGACGCTCATCACCGGGCCGGTTTCCATTCCCGCTCCCTCAGACGTCCACGTGGTGCACGTGAACACCGCGCTCGAGATGCTGCAGGCCTGCGAAGAGGCGTTTCCCTCAGCGGATATCGCGCTGTTCTCCGCCGCCGTCGCCGATATGCGCCCGGCTCATGCAGCGGACCACAAGTTGAAGAAGGGCGCGGCCGACGCCGACCTTGGCACCATCACGTTGGTCGAGAACCCGGATATCCTGGCAACGCTCGGGGCGAAGAAGGGCCCGCACCAGGTTGTTGTCGGTTTCGCTGCCGAAACCGACAACGTCATCGCCAACGCCCAGGCGAAGCTCGTGAAGAAGAACGCCGATGTCATCGTCGCCAATCGAGTGGGCGAGGGGTTGGCATTCGGCACCGACGACAACGCCGTGTGCTTCGTGGACGCCGATGAGATCGACGAGACGCCCAGCATGCCTAAGGACAAGCTGGCGGACGTGATCCTCGATCATGCGTTGGACTATCTGCACTAGGTCGCTGAGCGCAGGCTTTGTGCGCGGGCGAACTTTTTCATGATTCGCGAAAAAGTTTGAAATTACCCCTTGCGCGCTTTCCTGGTTTTGGTATTATAAACGAGCTGCTTCGGACAGCAGCAGTTTGAAAGTTCGGGTTGTGGCGCAGTTTGGTAGCGCACTTGACTGGGGGTCAAGGGGCCGCAGGTTCAAATCCTGTCAACCCGACCAGCTTACACAAGCGGGTCTCAAGATTTCTTGAGACCCGCTTTTCTTTTCCTTCGACAGATTCGGTATTGCATCCCGATAGGCCCCATCCGCATGTTGCGGCCGTAAGGTTTGCTTTTCGCGCACCTCGCATATCGCAGCCTCGGCTTTTGCCTTGCGAGCACATCGCATATGACAGCCTCGGCTGTTGTATTTCGAGCGCTTCGCATGGCGCATGCTATCTACCGATGACGCTACATCTTTGTATCTGGGAGCGGCCCTACATTTCGATCTTACGGCGAGTTATGCGATTCGCCGTTTTTCCGAGGTAACACCCATGATTCGGTTATACTGCGTAGGGGGTGTCAGCGAGGTAAGGATGCACATGGGTAGCAAGAAGCTGTTCGCGCTTATTGCGTTAATCGCCGTTTTGGCGTTATCGGGGTGCGCGCTTGCTGCCTGCGTGTTTCCAAATCCAAGCGCATCTTCGGATTCAAACGAGTTGAAAACCCTCGTGATCGGCACCGATCCCTATCCTCCGTTCGTCTCCGACGATGCGGAGGGCAATGCAAGCGGCATCGATGTCGATATCCTCACCGAGGCGTTCGGCCGTATCGGCTATAAACCCGAGTTCAAATATATCGCTTGGGAGAAGAAAAACGAGATGCTTTCCAGCGGCGAGCTTGATTGCATCGCAGGCTGCTTCTCGATGACGGGCCGCGAGGCTGACTATCGTTGGGCTGGTCCGTATATGAAAAGCCGTCAAGTGGTTGCCGTGGAGCCTTCGAGTTCCATTACCACGTTCGCCGACCTTGAGGGCAAAACCATTGCCGTGCAATCCACCACCAAGCCCGAAGGCATCCTGCTGAATCGCACGAACCCTGACGTGCCGGAAGTGACAAGCGTGCTGAGCTTCTCCGATCGCTCGTACCTTGTTCCTGCGCTTTTGAAGGGTTACGTGGACGCCATTGCAGCTCATGAGACCTCCATCTTGCAATATGAGCAGGATTATGGGGTCGATGTGCGCATTCTGGATGATTCCCTGCTCGATGTCGGCCTTGGGTGCGCGTTCGACCTCAACGATGATCGAGGTATCGATGTTGCGCTTGCGGGCGCGTTTCAGGAGATGATAGACGACGGCACCATGCGCACGATCCTCTCGAAGTACTTCGAAGATCCCTCGCCGTATCTGCGAGTAGGCGATGTGCGTGGCTAGAAACAATCATCCCGGCAGACGCTTTTGGGCAATCGCCATCGCCGTCGGGGTTGCTGTGGCGTGCGTGAGCGGCCTGATCAGCTTCGGCTCGATGTTCCGGCAAGCCGCCGAGCGCTCCGACAACGTGGTCGCCTTCGCGAAGTCGCAGAGTCTGATCTATGACTCATTCAATGATTCCGCTGCTACGACCAGTCAGGTGCTTGCGCTTGAAAACGCGGCGCAACTTGCTCGCAATATCTCCTATAGCGTTGACAGCGCCGACCAAGGTGGTCTTGAGCGTTCCGCGCGGCAGCTCGGCTTGTCGAACGCTTTCGTGTTGTCCGCCGATGGTCAGCTTGTGCGGTCATACTCCAATAATGACGTCACCTTCGACATGGTACAACGGGAGGTGACGGACGAAGTCGCCCTCGAGGTGATCGATGATCCTAGGAAAATGTACGCTACGCGTATCGTTTTAGATGACGGATCGTATATCGATGTGGGTTGTGCGGCGCGCATCGATGAGCCGGGCATGGTCGTTGCGGGTTACTATACAAGCGAGGCGTTCTCGAATCGTTATCTGCTGTCGTTGCAGAATATGCTGGCGGGCTACGATGTGCGGGGCAGCGGCGATATCGTCGTGGAATCCGAAGGTAAGGTGGCTGCTGCCAACATGCTCCCGAATCAGGTGAGCGGGGATATCCAGCTTGATCCTGTTGATGCGAAGGTCGTCGAGGATATTAAAAGCCGCTGCGCGCTTGGCGAGACCACGCTGTTGCTTTCGGGATCGAAGCCCTATGTTGCCTCCCTTGACAAGGCCCGTGATTACTACGTGTGCACATTCATGCCAGTTTCGTCTTGTCTGGGCGAAGTCGCCGGGTTCGTAGCCGTTGCCCTTGCGCTGTACAGCGTCTTGGTCGCTGTGTTCGCTCTTTCGAGGCGTAAATCCGAGCACGAGCACCTCCATGAGCTCGTGGTGCAGGAGCGCGAATATGCGGAACGCCTTGCGAAGTCGGCGTATCAGGCGCAAAGCGCGAACAGAGCCAAAACCGAGTTCCTGCAGCGCATGAGCCACGATATCCGTACGCCTATCAACGGTATCCGGGGCATGGTGGAAGTCGCCAATGCTTACGACCATGATCTTGCCAAGCAGCGCGATTGCCGGCAGAAGATTTGGGCGGCATCGGGCATCCTTTCCGATTTGGTCAATGAGGTCCTCGACATGAGCAAGCTCGAAAGCGGCGAAGTGGAACTTGATCTGCGCCCCGTGAATCTTATAGAGCTTATCAACGAGGTTTGCCAGATCATGGAGCGTCAGGCGCAGCAACTCGGCGTGACCATCAGCTGCGATTTAAGCGGGGTTGTTCATCCTTCTATAGTGGCAAGCCCGCTTCATCTGAAGCGGCTGATCATGAACATCGCGAGCAATGCGGTGAAATACAACAAGCCGGGCGGCGCGGTACGTGTCACCTGCACGCAGCATGCGAATGAAGGCGAAGTCGCCGTGTACGATATCGTCATCGCCGATACCGGCATCGGCATGAGCTCGGATTTCCAGGCGCGCATGTTCGAACCGTTTGCACGTGAGCAGCAAAAGGGCGCTGAGCACGCGACGGGCACGGGTTTGGGAACCGCGATCGCCAAGCAGCTTGCGGAGCTTATGGGCGGCGGCGTTGCATATGAGAGCAGCTTGGGCGTCGGCACAACCTGCACCATCACCTTGCCGTTGATTCTTGACCTTGATGCGCCATCAGGGCCGCGCGATCGTCATGTGTCCGATACGGTCACGCTAGAGGGTTTGAGCGTGCTGTTGGTCGAGGATAACGATCTGAATCGTGAAATCGCGGAATTCGTGCTCTCCAATGCCGGAGCGAAGGTGACGTGCGCAGATGACGGTGTCGAGGCGGTAAGCGCGTTTGAGCAATCGGGTGCGGGCACGTACGATATGATTCTCATGGACATCATGATGCCCAATATGGACGGATGCGAGGCAACGCGCGCCATTCGCTCGCTTGAGCGCGACGACGCGCGCAGCATTCCCATTGTTGCCATGAGCGCCAACGCCTTCACCGAGGATAAGGTCCGCTGCCGAGAAGCCGGTATGGACGAGCATCTTGTCAAACCTATCGATTCGCAGAAGCTCATCGAGGCCTTGTCGAAGATCTTGGCGGCGAAGGGGAGGTAAGCTAGCGCGATAGGTGTCGTTCTCGGCACGTTATCAGCTTGAAGCCGCCTAGACCTGTGCGCTGCTCGGCATTCAATCCGCCTTCAGGGGTATCGATTCAGCTTCTGTACAAGACGGCCCGTATTACAGTTCGTCGGTTCTGTAATACGGGCCATTGCGTAAACTGGGCGGGAACGCGTTGCGCTATTCGGCGTCGGCGCGCAGCTTGCTTACAGCCTTCGAACGCTCGGCTGCCGTGTCGCGAATCACATGAGGCTGCTGTTGCGTCTCCTTCGAAACGCGGATCTTTAACACGCCGAATATCAAAGCAACCAAGCCGATAGCGGCGCATGCCATATAAGCTGCGCTCGTGCCGGCAACCGTCGCCTCGATGGTTGCGACGCCTTGCAGAGCAGCGTTCGAGGTGACCGTGGTCATAAGCGTGACGATAATGGCGGTCCCTAGGCCGCCCGCAACCTGGCGCCCGGTGTTGGCGATGGCGTTTCCGTGAGCAATCTGGCTGTTCTCAAGCGCGTTGATGCCCCAGGTGTTCACCGGCATGTTCGCCAAGGACTGACCTGCTGCCTGGGCGGCGCACAACACCGCCACCATCAAGATCGAGCAGTTTGCATCCATGCGCGAAAGAGCGAACAACGCCACGGTCATAAGCGTTAAACCGCCCACGGAAATGGCTCGCGGGCCGAACTTGTCGAACACCACGCCCGAGATGGGGCTGATAAGGATGCCGACCGCGGCGGCGGGAAGCATCGCCATGCCCGTTTGCAGCGCCGTCGCGCCCATCGCGGTCTGGAGCAGAATGGGAAGGATGGTGTTGGTGACCAGGCATGCTGCGTTGATAAGGGTGACGACGATGGCGGCAACGGCGAAATCGCTCGATTTCAGGCACCTCAGATCGAGCAGCGGGTCTTCCAAGCGTAGCTGACGGCGAGCGAACAGCACCAGGCAGGCCACGCCCGCGATGATGCATCCGAGCACCACCGGGCTCGTCCATCCCATCGAGGATGCGCTGGAGAAGCCGTAGAGCATGCCTCCAAACGCCACGGTGGAAAGCGCGATGGACGGCACGTCGAGATGCGGTCGCTTTCCTTCCCCGACGTTATCGAGCAAGAACACCGCGCACACAAGCGCCGCCAGCGCCAACGGCACGATGCAGCCCAGGCATGAGCGCCATCCGTAAGCGTCGATGATGGCACCGCCCACGACGGGCCCGATCGCGGGACCTGCCGACATCACGATGCCCGCCATGCCCATGGCGGTTCCGCGCTTCTCCACGGGAAACACGAGCATCGGAACAACCGAGACCAACGGCAGCAGCACGCCGGATGCGGCTGCTTGCAGCACGCGTCCGCAGATCAACAGGAAAAACGTCGGTGCGGCCGCGCACAGCGCCGTTCCCGCGGCGAACGCCCCGGTTGCCGCGAAGAACAGCTGACGGGTGGTGAAACGGTCGATCAAAAAGGCGGAAACCGGCACCATGATGCCGCTGACCAGGGGATATATGGACATGATCCACTGCGCCGTGGAGGCATCGATGGCGAAATCGGCCATGATGACGGGCAGGGCGGGGGACATGACGGTTTGATTGAGCAGCGCCAGGAAGGCGCCGAAGACCACAACACCCGTGATGCGCACACGGTGTGCTGCGGCGGAGCTTGCATTGTTCAAAAGAAGATCCTCCAAAAAGCCGATATGGAACGTGTTCGATCAGCGCGGTTTGCGCGCACGTATCATATGAGCATGGAGGTGAGGCTGCAGGCGCCGAAGGCGCGCAGCGGGCATGGCGCGCACAGCATGGAGTCCGTGCGGCGCATACGGTGGAATATGTCGGCAAGCGATTGAAACATGACGGTGGGTTATCCTAGCAAATCCATTGGCGTGCGAACGGGCGTTTCCTTCCTGTCATGGAATCGTCATGTACGCGCATCCCTCGGATTCGGGCGTAGGGGCGGTATCCCATCATGCAGGATTCGGGTGGCTGCGAAAAACGTTCCGTTTGTACCCCAATATCTTCGGAATGGGGAATCCTTGCGCCCACGATATGCCGTCTACCGGTATTTTGTTGTCAAAACGGACCCATTTACCGAGCATACCGTCCGTCCTCAATGCTTGCAGGGGAAACGGCCGGTGGGATGGTAGAGTGCTATCCGTGCCCGACCCCGGGCACGTTCGGCTTTATGCGGCGCTACAAGGTTCGCGGGGTCGGATTCGGCTAGCAAGGAAAATGAAAGGGGGAGGCAGCGTGGCTCTCATCGGGTTTCTGATTCTGTTCCCGTTGCTCGTGGCCGGTGTGCTGTTGCTCGTGGGCAACGAGACGGCGCGACGCGTCATCGTGTGCTCTTCAGCGGTGATCATCGGATTCGGGTCGGTTTGGCTGGTTTTGGCCAACCTGGGCACGCCGTGGGTCGGAATCGAGTTCTCTTCAGGTGCGATCGATATCGTATGCACGCTCATCGGCTTGGTCATCGCCGCGGTCATCTTGTGCTTCGGCGTGAAGTACAAGAACGTATTGGCATGCGTGCTAGCCGTGGTGCAGGTTGTGGGCTCTTTGGTGTTCGACGTGTTCGTCGCCCATGGCATCGAAGTGCAATATGGGTTGTACCTGGACAGCCTTACGCTGGTCACCACGTTCATCATCGGCGTCGTCGGCAGCGGCATCTGCATCTACGCTTTGGGTTATATGGAGGATTTCCAGGCTCATGAGCCTGCTGATGCCAAGGATCGCCGTCCGAGGTTCTTCGCCCTCATGTTCCTGTTCCTGTCCGCCATGTACGTCATCGTGTTCTCCAACAACCTGTTGTGGATGTTCACCGGCTGGGAGATCTCCACGGTGTGCTCGTTTTTGCTCATCGGTTACACCAAAACGCCTGAGGCCATCAACAACGCGTTTCGCCAGATCATCATGAACCTGGCTGGCGGCATCGGCTTCCTGGTGGCGCTGTTCGCCATCGCGCTGACCATGGACACGCTCTCGCTCGTGGAGTTCATCGCCGCCGGCGTCATGGCTCCGGCGCTTGCGGCCCTGCCTGCGGTGGCATTGGCGTTCGCCGGCATCACCAAGGCGGCTCAGATGCCGTTCCACACCTGGCTGCTCGGCGCTATGGTGGCACCTACTCCCACCTCCGCGCTGCTCCACTCGTCCACCATGGTCAAGGCCGGCGTGTTCTTGCTTATCAAACTCGCGCCGATTTTCCTCGTCTGCCCGGTGGCGGCTGTCATGACCATCCTCGTGGGCGGCCTGACCTTCCTGCTGTGCAGCTTCATGGCCATCTCGCAGACCAACGCCAAGCGCGTGCTGGCATACTCCACTATCGCCAACCTGGGTCTGATCGTGGCATGCGCCGGCGTGGGCACCCCCGAGGCCGTGTGGGCGGCAACGTTCCTGGTGCTGTTCCATGCAGTGGCCAAGAGCCTCCTGTTCCTGTGCGTAGGTACCGCCGAGCACCATATCGGCAGCCGCGACATCGAGGACATGGACCTTATGTTCGAGCGCATGCCGCGCCTGGCACGCTTCATGATGGCCGGCATCATGATCATGTTCGTGGCCCCGTTTGGCATGCTTATCGCGAAGTGGGGCACGCTCGTCAGCTTCGCCGACACCGGCAACGTCGCCCTTATCCTCATCCTGGGCTTCGGCTCTGCCGCCACGTTCCTGTTCTGGGCCAAGTGGCTCGGCAAGCTTTCGGGCATCGCCGCCCATCCCCTGAACGTCGAGACCACCGTGCATCGCAGCGAGTGGATCGCGCTCATGGTCATGGCCGTGCTCTCCATGCTGTGCTGCGTGGGTTTGCCCGTCCTGTCCACGTTCCTGGTCGAACCCTACATCTTCGACGTGTTCGGCGTGTGCTCCCAGGGCGTCAGCCAGGCAAATCTCTGGATTGCCGCTCTGCTTTCGGCCGTGGTGTTCGTCGTCCTGTTCGGCGGCTTGGGCTCCAAACAGGTCAAGCAGGTTCCCGTCTACCTTGCCGGCGTCAGCGAGAACAACGCCAACCGCACGTTCCGCAATTCCTTGTCCGGTGAAACCATGGCCACGTCCCGTAACTGGTACATGGAGGGCGTCTTCGGCGAGCCCAAGATCACCCCGGTGGGCGTCTGGGCCACCAGCATCATCATCGTCGTCGGGTTCTGCGCAGCTATCGCCACGCTGTGCGGGCTGCTCTAGGAAGGGAAGTGTCTCATGTATTTGATCCCCATCATCGTGGGCACCATCGCCTTCGCCGTGCTCGCTCCTGTGGTCGGCTGCCTGCTCGCCGGCCTTGACCGCAAGCTGTCCGCCCGCATGCAAGGCCGCGTCGGCCCGCCCATCCTGCAGCCTTACTACGATGTACGCAAGCTTCTTGAGAAGGACCGCGCAGCGGTGAACAACGTCGAGGGCACCTACATCACCTGCGCTCTTGTGTTCGCCATCCTGGCCGGCGGCATCTTCTTCGGCGGCGGCAACCTGCTGCTATCCGTGTTCGTGCTCACGCTGTCCAGCCTGTTCTTCATCCTGGCGGCGTACTGCACTCGCAGCCCCTACTCCGAGGTCGGCGCGGCCCGTGAGGCGCTGCAGATCATGGCCGAAGAGCCTATGAGCCTGTTCATCGCCGTGGTGTTCTTCCTGGCCACGGGATCGTTCGATGCCAGCGCGGTGTTCGGCCTTGAGGTTCCCGCCATCGCCGTAACTTGGATCGCCTTCCTGGGCTTCCTGTTCATCCTTACTATCAAGATGCGCAAAAGCCCCTTCGATCTGAGCTATTCGCACCACGCCCATCAGGAGCTCGTCAAGGGCGTCACCACTGAGATGAGCGGCCGCACGCTCGCGAAGGTGGAGGTCATGCACTGGTGCGAGAACGTCTTGGCGCTCGGCTGGATCAGCCTCTTCTTCGTGTGGGGCAACCCCGTCTCCCTCGTTGTGGCCGTGGTGGCAGCTCTTGCAGCGTTCTTCCTGGAAATCCTCATCGACAACAACTTCGCCCGCGTGAAGTGGCAGCTCATGCTCAAGAGCGCGTGGGCGGTGGCCCTGGTGGCCGGCGGCATCAACATCGCCGTCCTTATGTACCTGTAAGGAGGTCGCAATGGCTTATTTCGCGAAATCGCCGTGGGTCATCCACTACGACGCCTCAAGCTGCAATGGCTGCGACATCGAGGTTCTGGCGGCCCTGTGCCCTGGCTTCGACGCCGAGCGCTTCGGCGTGATCAACACAGGCAACCCCAAGCACGCTGACATCTTCCTGGTCACGGGCAGCGTCAACGAGCAGAACATCTCGGTCGTCAAGGAAATTTACGAGCAGATGCTCGAGCCGAAGGTGGTCGTGGCATGCGGTATCTGCGCATGCTCCGGTGGCATCTTCCATGATTGCTACAACGTCATCGGCGGCGTCGACCAGGCCATCCCCGTCGACGTGTACGCTCCGGGCTGCGCGGTGCGGCCCGAGGCCATCATCGATGCGGTCGTCGAGGCCGTGGGCATCTTGGAGGAGAAGCGCGCCGCAATGAAGAACGGGAAGGAGGCGTAAGCGCCATGGCAATACCCGCACAGTATCAGGAAATCTCGGTCGAGGGCCTGCCCGCCCTGTCCGAGCGCATGCAGGCGGAGGGCCACCGTTTCGTGCAGGTGCTCGCCGTCAACACCGAAGCCGGCATCGACGTGCAGTACACGTTCATGAAAGACGGCGTGCTCGAGGTCTTCACCATCAAGGGCGTCACGCCTGAGATCCCCATCCCCAGCATCACCGATCGCTTCATCGCTGCGTTCGTGTTCGAGAACGAGATCCACGACCTGTTCGGCGTGAACGTCCGCGACATCGCCATCGATTTCGGCGGCAACTTCTACGTGACGGCGCAGCCCACCCCTATGACCATCATCTCGCCGGCTCAGAAGGCCGCCCGCGAGAAGGCCAAGAAGGCGGCGGCAGCCAAGGCCGAGCGCGCCCGCCAGGCGGCGGCGGCCAACGCAAGCTTCGTCACGTCCCATCCCGATGCCAAGGGCAAGGTCTCTGGCGTGGCTCCTTCGGCTAACGCCGAGGATATCGAGCTGAAGATGGCCGGCGCCGACCCCGAGAAGATCGCCCGCGTGAAGGCCGCGCTCGCCGCGAAGGCCAAGCGCGCCGAGGCCGAGGTGCAGGCTGCTCGCCCGCAGGTTTACGACGAGGCGCTCGAGGCCAAGCTTGCCGCCATGGACCCGGAGAAGGCCGCCAAGGTGCGCGCGGCAATGGCTGCGAAGGCCAAGCTTTCCGGCATGGAGCCCGAGAAGGCCGAGGCGGTGCGCGGTGCGCTCGCCAACGAGGCGAAGCTGGAAAGCCAGCGCGCCACCGGCCAGGCAACGGCCGAGCAGCAGGCCGAGCTCGACGCCAAGCTTGCCCAACTCGATCCCGAGAAGGCCGCCAAGGTGCGCGCCGCGCTCGATGCGCGCGCCCGCCAGGAAACCGCTCAGGCTGAGCACGATGAGAAGGTCGCCGTGCTCGAGGAGCGTTTGAAGAACATGGATCCCGAGAAGGCCGCCAAGGTGCGCGCCGCGTTCGAGGAGAAGCAGCGCCAAGCGCAGGAAAACGGAAAGGCTGGTGAATAGCATGGGAAAGGCAACCGTCATCCCCTTCGGACCGCAGCATCCGGTTCTCCCCGAGCCGCTTCATCTGGACCTCGTCGTCGAGGACGAGAAGGTCATCGAGGCCATGCCCCAGATCGGCTTCGTGCATCGCGGCCTTGAGAAGCTCGTGGAAACGCGCGACTACAACCAGTTCATCTACGTAGCCGAGCGAATCTGCGGTATCTGCGCTTTCGGTCATTCCATGGGCTATGCCGAAACGGTGGAGCAGCTTATGGGCGTGGAAGTGCCCGATAGGGCCCAGGCGTTGCGCGTCATGTGGCATGAGCTCTCGCGTATCCACTCGCATGTCCTGTGGCTCGGCCTTGCTGCCGATGCCTTCGGCTTCGAGAGCCTGTTTATGCATTGCTGGCGCCTGCGCGAGCGCGTGCTCGACATCTTCGAGAAGACCACCGGCGGCCGCGTCATCTTCTCCGTGGTCAAGGTCGGTGGCGTGGTGCGAGACGTCGACGATGCCATGTTCGCCTACATCAAGCAGGTGCTCGAAGGCCTGAAGGACGAGTATCGCCAGATCATGAACACGCTGCTCACCGATACCTCGGTGAAGAACCGCCTCGTGGGCGTCGGCTACGTCAGCCATGACGACGCCGTTGCGGAAAGCATGGTCGGCCCGTTCGGCCGCGCTTCGGGCGTTAACTACGATGTACGCATGCTCGGCAACGGCTGGTACGGGAAGCTCTCCGAGTTCCAGCCCATCCTGTCCAACGACGGCGATTGCTACGCTCGCGTGCAGGTGCGCTGCCTTGAGGTGCTGCAGTCCATCGACATCATCGAAGAGGTCATCTCCCGTATGCCCGCCGGCGATATCGAGGTGAAGGTCAAGGGCAATCCCGCCGATGGCGCCGAGGCCTGCAACGTGCTTGAGCAGCCTCGCGGCGAGTGCTATTACTATGCGCGCGGCAACGGCACGAAGTTCTTGGAGCGCATGCGCATGCGCACGCCAACTTCCCAGAACATCGCAGGCATGACCATCGCCCTGAAGGGCTGCGATCTGGCTGATGTGAACAACATCATCCTGACCATCGACCCTTGCATCAGCTGCACGGAAAGGTAGAGCGATGAGCGGATTCAAACTTGGAAAAATGACGTTCGGCTCGCTGTTCAAGAAGCCCGAGACCGTGCTGTACCCCGTGGTGAAACCTGAGCCTCCTGCGGGCCTGAAAGGCCATGTGGTGGTCGACGAGTCCACCTGTATCTTGTGCAGCCTGTGCGTGAAGCGTTGCCCCTGCGGCGCCATCGAGGTGGACAAGAAGGCCCGTACCTGGGCCATCGACCACTTCCGCTGCGTCCAATGCGGCAGCTGCACCTACGAGTGCCCCAAAGGCAGCCTGACCATGCTGCCCACCTACGAGACCGTCTCGCGGCAAAAGCGGGTGCACACCTTCACCATCCCCGAGCAGCCTAAAGCCGCTCCTAAACGTGAAGATGCCGGTGAATAGGTAGACCAACCGTAACCTTTGGATGCGCGGTAGGTTAGTATAATCGCATTCGAAACTTGCGCGGGGCGCTTTCGGGCGCCCCGTCTTGCGTTGCAGGCCACGGGGTAGGGAACACATGTCATCTCAGAAAAGCGAAGCAGTCACTAACCGCATCTTCACCATTCCCAACGTTATATCCTTCATCAGGTTGTGCATGGTGCCGGTGTACATGGTGCTGTTGCTCAACGGCTACGATCTGCTCGCCACGTTCATGTTCGCGCTGGCGGCGGGCACCGATTGGATCGACGGCCAGCTTGCACGGCGTACGAACTGCGTATCAAAGCTCGGGCAGCTGCTCGACCCTGCGGTAGACAGAATCCTCATGAGTTGCGGCGTCATCGGGCTTATGCTCGTGGGTCGTTTGCCTATCTGGATCGTCGTTGTCGTTTTAGGGCGCGATCTGATGCTCCTTGTCGGGGGAGCGTATCTGCTGAAGCGTTATCACGAGCGCGTCGCCGTCATCTATCCCGGCAAGGTGGCCACCACGTTTTTGTTCGTCGGGTTCGCGGGCTTGTTGCTGAACATGCCGCTCATCGGCGGGCTTGGCTGGTTTGAAGCGTCCTGGTTGCCGGGCTTCGGTTCCGAGGCATGCTCTTGGGGCATTTGGTTCGTGTATGCCGGCTTGCTGCTGGGCCTGTTCACCACGCTGTACTACGTGTTGGCCGGGTACCGAAAAATGCAGAAGGCTCGTCGGCTCGAGGCGAAAGGGCGCGTAAAGTGAGTGCTCCGCAGCATAGCAGGTCTTCGCGAGGGGATGCTTCGCGCCCTGGCTCGCAAACGCGTTCAGGTGATCATGCTCGCGTAAACGCTGGAAGGCCCAGGCGCAGCGACGGATCGCCTCGACATGCGGCCACGCGTCCATCCTCCGGCGGATCTTCTCAACATGCATCCGGCCGCTCCTCCGCGGGTGCAAGCTCGCCTCGTGCGCCCAGACAAGGTAATAGAACGTCATCGACGGCCCGAACCGCTCAGCGGTCGGGTCGTCGCATGCATTCTGCGGGGACCGAACGTTCGGGCGTGCAGCCAAATCTGTGGACCAAGCAGCAGCGCACTTCTTCGCGTCCGTCCGGTGCTCGCAATCGCGGGCAAGTGCGTTCTAGCGGCGGGTCCGCCTTTGCATCAATCGCCGGAAGCGTGCTTTCCTGGCTTTTCGGAGCTGTTGTCACCCTTGTCCGCGCCATCGGGCATGTGCTCGGTGCCTTGCTTCGCGCTTGGTTTAAGCTTGTGCGGAAGAGCAGACCTGCGCTTATCGTGTCGGTGTGCGCTATCGCGCTCGTCGTCGTTTGCACCGTCGATGGAGTTTCCCATGCTGGTCGCGCGTACTCCGGCGTCAAGGTCGGCGATATCGATGTGTCCGGGCTGAACGCCGACGAGATCGAGCAAGCGCTCGACCAAGCGTACGCACAGCCGCTTCAACAGGCTAGCGCCACGGTGTTCGCTTCCGATGAGGCGGCGCAGCAAACCGATGAGGCCGCTGCGGCGCAAAACCAGCAGGATGCGGCGCTTGCCGAGCAGATGGCGGTGGAGGAGGCCATGGCTTCGAAGCAGGCGTGGCAGACCACCGGCGCGGAGTTGGGGGCGTCGCTGGATTCCGGTCAGCTTGCCCAGCAGGCGCTTGCCGTGGGACGCTCCGACGGCGGCGTGCTCGCGCGCATGGGCGCGGGTTTGTTCGGTAAACGCATCCAAGTGGAGCCTTCCTTCGATGAAGGGGCGCTTGAAGACTTTGCTTCGGGCATCGATGCGGCCATCGGGCAGGCGCGCGTGGATTACGATGTGAAGGTTTCCGGCGGCGTTGCCTATGTGGTACAGGGCAATGACGGCTGGGAAGTCAACCGGCAAACGCTGGCCGGCCTTCTCGGTGATACCATGCTCGGCTTCTCCGATGGGCGTATCGTCGCGCATGCTGAGTACACCCCTGTTCGCATATCATCCGAAGTTGCGACCCAGGTAGCCCAGGACGTCACCTCGGCGCTCGCCGGCGGCGCGCGTTTCCAGTTTGGTGGTCATACATGGCAGGCAACCGCTTCCGAGGTGGGCGCCTGGGTGTCCACCTGCGTGGAGCAGGCAGGGGATGGCTGGCGTTTGCGCCCCTATATCGACCAACAGCTTTCCAAGTCGGCCATGGCATCGGGCATCCGCCAGGCTGAGGGCGATTCGCTCTCAGGCGTCGGTTTCGAGACCGACGGGTCCGGTCAGGTCAGCGTCACCACCGACGGGCAAGGCAAGCTCCCCGATGTGTCGGATGCCGCCGAAGCGTTGTCGTCTGCGTTGTTTGGGCAAGGGGATAGCGTGACTCCGGCGCAGCAAGCTCCCGTGATCGCGGTCGATGCAGAAGATATGCCCCAGCGTCTCACCTTCCAGGAGGCCGTCGACAAGGGCGTGGTCGGGCCCATCGGTACCTTCACCACCACCTATACCACGGGTCAAGGCACCGAGAACCGCAATCACAACATCGAGCTGGTCTCCCAGATACTCGACAACTCCATCTGCAAATCCGGCGAGACGTGGTCATATAACGGGACCACGGGAGATTGCAACGAGGAGAAGGGGTTCCTGGGAGCGGGCGCCATCATCGACGGCGAGTACACCGATTCGGTGGGCGGCGGCATTTGCCAGGTTGCCACCACGGTGTTCGATGCGGTTTACGAGTCCGGCCTTCCTGTCGTCGAGCGCCACAACCATTCGCTCTACATCGCCAGCTATCCGGCCGGACGCGATGCGGCCGTCTCGTACCCCGAACTTGACCTTGTGTGGCGAAACGACACCGCCAGCGATGTTTTGGTAAAGGTTTCCACCCAAGTCGGGTCGGTAACCGC